>DASYGM010000262.1:0-8407 GCA_035999715.1 Micrococcaceae bacterium
AGAGCCGCGACCGCGTCGGCCAGCACGGCCGTACCCTCACAGCGGTCAAGCTCCACGGAATCCATACCAACGACGCTACCGGCGGGAAGACCAGAACATCAGAGTCAACCCCCGCCATGTGCGGCCACCCACGAACAGTCCCATCTGTGGAGGAGGAGCCACTCCAAATGGGCAGCAAACAGCAGGCCGGAGAAGACCCAGTGCTAGCCCACAGCCCGTCAGCGTACGTGGCAGCCGATTAGGTCCCGCGGTCGCCATGCCAGCCTGTCGGAGACACCAAAGAGACGCACCAAAGAAAGGAAGCCCCGTTCACCGGTGCCACCGGCTTAAATCCAGCTGGGCATCCACATATGGTTCTTCCAGTCCTGATAGGAGATCTGCTCCGCCGTCCAGATCGGATAGAAGTAGGCCGAGACCAGCACCACCAGCACCAGGAAGATGCCCACCAGGAGGGCTCCCTGCTTCCGCCGCCAGGACGGATGTGCTGCGGTGCCCAGGACCAGGCCCAGGACAAAGACCAACGCCAGCAGCAGGTACGGCTCGTAGGCGATTGCGTAAAAGAAGAAGATGGTCCGGTTCGGGTACAACAGCCAGGGCAGGTATCCGGCTGCCAACCCGGCCAGGACGGCGCCGCCGCGCCAGTCCCGACGGGCAGCCCAGAAGACAATGAGGAACGCTACAGCCAACGCGGCGGCCCACCAGATCACCGGGTTTCCCAGGGAGGTGACCACGGCCGCACAACTGTCCGCCACGCACCCCTTTTGGCCGTGTTTGGGGTAGTCCGTGTAGAAAGAAGTGGGACGGCCCATCACCAGCCAGGACCAGGCGTTGGCTTTGTACGGGTGGTCGGAGGAGAGCCCGGTATGGAAGTTGTAGGCAGTGAGATGGTAGTGCCAAAGCGACCGCAGTGAGTCCGGAACCCAGCCCCATGCGCCGCCCGGGTTGGACTTGGCCCAGTTCCGGTCATAGGAGTCGCTGGCCAGGAACCAGCCGGTCCAGGTCGCCAGATAGGTCAGGGCCGCCACCGGCACGATACTGGCAAAGGCCAGCAGGCCGTCCTTGAGGATGCCGCCCGCAAGCCAGTAGCGGATGCCGGCAATCCGGCGGGCGTTCAGGTCCCATAAGACCGTGAGAAGGCCAAAGGCCACGAGGAAGAACAGACCGGACCATTTGGTGCCGGTGCACAGGCCAAGGCAGATTCCCGCCACCAGGCGCCAGGGCCGCCAGCCCAGCCAGGGTCCGTAGGCCAGCATTCTGGACGGGGGTCGCCCATCCGGTCCGCCGGGCCCGGCGGCCGCGAGCCGTTTCGCGAGCCGGCGCCGGCCGTCGTCGCGGTCCATCAGTAGCGCGCCGAAGGCCGCCAGTGCCCAGAACATGACGAAGATGTCCAGCACGGAGGTCCGGGACATCACAATGGCGTGTCCATCGACGGCGAAGAGCAGGCCCGCGATGGCACCCAGGATGGTGGAGCGGAACATCTTCTGGGCAATCAGCGCCAGCAGGAACACGGACAGCGTTCCTATTGCCGCGGCAGAGAAGCGCCAGCCAAAGCTGCTGGACGGACCGAAAAGCCACATGCCGAAGGCGATCATCCACTTGCCGACGGGCGGATGCACCACGTACTCCGGGGTGTTCTGCAGGGAACTGAAGTCGCCCAACACAAAGTGGTCGTTGGCCTTGTCCGCCCAGTTCCGCTCGAAGCCGCTTTGCAGCAGAGAGTAGGCGTCCTTGACGTAGTAGGTCTCGTCGAAGACTAGTGCGTGCGGGTCGCCGAGCCGGACAAAGCGCAGAATACCGCCGACGACGGCGGCCAGGGCCGGTGCCAGCCAGAACCACAGGCGCAGCGATACGGGGGTGTCGAGCCAGCGCCAACGGGTCCCCAACAGCCGCAAGGTGAGTGAGGTAAGGGTGAACGCGGTCTTCGGGTCGTGGACCCAGCGACGCCGGCTGTCCTGATCCGCGGGCAGCAGTGGGGCCGCCTCTGCGGGATCGGTGGCGTTCAGGGTCACCCTGCCAATGCTACCGTCGCGATGCTGTGGTGCTGGTTGCCGCGGTGGGGACGCTCGGAGGAACAGTAGGCTGGAAGGATGGACTCGGAGGCGGGCAGCGGCGGAATGGACGACGACGACGGCGGCGGCAGCGGCGGGCGGGACGGCAGGCGGGATGGCGGGGGCGGCCTTGGCGCGGGCGAGGTCAGTGGTACCGGCTATATTGTGCTGGCCGCGACCCCCATCGGCAACACCGGGGATGCCTCTGCGCGGCTGATCGAGTGGCTCTCCGCCGCGGACCTGGTGGCCGCCGAGGACACCCGCCGGCTGCACCGGCTGGT
Source organism: Micrococcaceae bacterium (assembly GCA_035999715.1). Taxonomy (GTDB): domain Bacteria; phylum Actinomycetota; class Actinomycetes; order Actinomycetales; family Micrococcaceae; genus Arthrobacter_M. Next base: position 2,330 of record DASYGM010000262.1, read on the forward strand.
TCAGTCCCTGGGCGTGGAGGTGAAGGGAAGGATCGTCAGCTACCACGAGCACAATGAAGCGACCCGGACCGCGGACCTGCTGGCCCAGGTGCAGCAGGGCAAGACCCTGCTGATGGTCACCGATGCCGGTATGCCCGCCGTATCCGACCCGGGCTTCCGGCTGGTGGAGGCTGCGGTGGTGGCGGGAGTACGCGTGACGGCCGTCCCCGGCCCGTCCGCGGTGTTGACGGCGCTGGCACTGTCCGGGCTGCCCACCGACCGGTTCTGCTTTGAGGGATTCCTGCCGCGCAAGGCGGGGGAACGGGCTGGCCGGCTGTCGGAACTGGCGGCCGAGCGGCGCACCATGGTCTTCTTCGAGGCTCCGCACCGGCTTGAGGCCATGCTCCGGGCGCTGCATGAGGCCTTCGGGGCGGAGCGTCGGGCCGCAGTGGCACGGGAGCTGACCAAGACCTATGAGGAAGTGCTCCGTGGCCCGCTGCGCCAACTGCTCGAATGGGCGGAGGGCACCGAAGTGCGCGGCGAAATCGCCGTCGTCGTCGCCGGTGCCCCGGAAACCGCGGCCGCAAGGCCGGAGGAGTTGGTCGATGCCGTCAATTCGCTGGTGGGTCAGGGGATCCGGCTCAAGGACGCCGTCGCCGCGGTGGCCGAGGAGAGCCGCGTCAGCAAGCGGGAGCTCTACAGCGCGGTGCTTGCCGCCCGCCCCGCCTAGCGCGTACAATTTATTGTACGGAATGGAGGTGCTGCCATGCGGACCATGACCTACTCGGAATCCCGGGCAAAGTATGCCGAAACCCTGTCCGCTGTTGTGGATGACCGCGAAGAGGTCATCATTACCCGCGCAGGCCACGACCCTGTGGTGATGGTGTCTCTGGACGAGTACGAATCGCTCAGGGAGACCGCCTACCTGCTGAAGAACCCTGCGAATGCCCGTCGGTTGCTGGGCTCGATTGAACGGCTGGAATCCGGCAACGGCATTGAACGTGACCTCCTCGAGTGAAGTTCGTCTGGGACCAGGACGCTTGGGAAGACTACGAGTGGTGGCAGACCCAGGACCGTAAGATCCTCAAACGCATCAATGTGCTCCTCCACGGCATCGTACGCAACGGCAACGAGGGGATGGGAAAGCCGGAAGCTTTGAAGCATGGCTTCCAGGGCTATTGGTCCCGCCGGATTACCAGCGAACACCGCCTTATCTACAAGGTGGAAGGCGAGGAGATCCGCGTGGCTGGATGCCGCTATCACTACGGCTCCTGACCGTCTAGGGGAAGAGGCAGAGCCTTCTTGTGCAGCTGCACAACACGAGCACAGTCCGATGGTGCTTAGATGCGTAGACACTGCTCCGGCGTGAGAACTACCGTGAGAGTCGGAGTCACGCACGTGCATGACGTCTGACACATCCCTGACGAATCCCCGCTGATCCCGGCGATAGCGCCTGACGAAGGAGTCCCCCATGGCTGCCAGTACCCAGACCATAACCTCACAGCGTGAAAGTGAGCTGCTGGCCAGCGTTCCGACCGGCCTGCTGATCAACGGCCAGTGGAAGCCGGCCGCCTCCGGGAAGACCTTTGACGTCGAGGATCCCTCGACCGGCCACACCCTGCTGACTATCTCCGACGCCGGTGCCGAGGACGGTGCGGCGGCGTTGGATGCTGCCGCGGCGGCCCAGGAGGCGTGGGCGGCGACTGCGCCGCGCGAGCGCGGGGAAATCCTGCGCCGCGCCTTCGAACTGGTCACCGAGCGGGCCGAGGACTTTGCCCTGCTGATGACGCTGGAAATGGGCAAACCGCTGGCCGAGGCCCGCGGCGAAGTTACCTACGGCGCCGAATTCCTGCGCTGGTTCTCCGAGGAAGCCGTCCGGGCCTTTGGCCGCTACTCGGTGGCCCCGGACGGCAAGTCGCGGCTGCTGGTGACGAAGAAGCCGGTGGGCCCCTGCCTGCTGATCACCCCGTGGAACTTCCCACTGGCCATGGCCACCCGCAAGATCGCCCCTGCTGTGGCCGCCGGCTGCACCATGGTGCTCAAGCCCGCCAACCTGACCCCGCTGACCTCCCTCCTCTTCGCCCAGGTCATGCAGGAGGCCGGCCTGCCGGACGGCGTGCTGAACGTCATCTCGACGACGACGGCGGGGGCCACCACGGGTGGGCTGATCAAGGATTCGAGGCTCCGTAAGCTGTCCTTCACCGGATCCACTGAGGTGGGCCGCCGGTTGCTCTCCGACGCCTCGGAAATGGTGCTGCGGACCTCCATGGAGCTCGGCGGCAACGCCCCGTTCGTCGTTTTCCAGGATGCGGACCTCGATGCCGCGGTCAACGGCGCCATGATAGCCAAGTTGCGCAACATGGGCGAGGCCTGCACCGCCGCCAACCGGTTCATTGTGCACGAGTCCATCGCCGACGAGTTCGCGGAAAAATTTGCCGCGCGGATGACGGAGATGACGCCGGGGCGCGGCACTGAGGACAGCAGCAAGATTGGCCCGCTGATCGACGCGAAGAGCCGCGACAAGGTGGACGCCCTGGTCCAGGACGCGGTCGGTTCCGGCGCCGTCGCCGTCGTCGGCGGTGCAGCCGTGGACGGACCCGGCTACTTCTACCAGCCCACCGTGCTCAAGGGGGTTGGTGCCGGGGCCCGCATCCTGAGCGAGGAAATCTTCGGACCCGTCGCCCCGATCGTGACGTTCAAAACCGAGGACGAGGCCGTCAGACTGGCCAACAACACCGAATACGGGCTGGTGGCCTACGTCTTCACCCGCGACCTGAACCGTGGCCTGCGGATGGGGGAGCGGCTGGAAACGGGCATGCTGGGCCTGAACGCCGGCGTCGTCTCCAATGCCGCCGCCCCGTTCGGTGGAGTGAAGCAGTCCGGGCTGGGCCGTGAAGGCGGCCTTGAGGGCATCGAGGAATACCTCTATACCCAGTACATCGGCATCGCCGATCCGTACGCCGGGGCCTAACCGCGCCTGCACCGGCGTTTAGTTAGCCGGACTGGCCAGCCACGCCCCTGCGCTAAGGCCTGAGGCCTTCCGGACCACCGTCCGGGAGGCCTCAGGCCATTTGTGCCTGGCCATACCAACCGGACGGGATCACGCATCGGATCAGTCCACGAACTCGGATTGCGTTTCAATGAAATCCCAGTCCTGGCCACTGAGCAAGGGGCTGCTGCTGGGGCCGCCGGCCGCGTCAATGGCGGCCCGGATATTCTCCGGAATGTCGGCAGACCCCGGATGAGTCCGAAGCCATTGCTTGGCCCGCGTTTCCAACCGCGGCCACCACTTCTCAATCCGGGAATCTTCCACGGCTTACCCCTCTCCTCGGGTTCAACGGTTGCACCGGACGCGGTTGTTGGCAAGGCAGGCCCGAGCCGTTATTTGGTCCGGCTCGGAAGCCTACGCCACAGCCTTCGCAGCGCCGGCGCCGGATTCAGCCGGCCAACCAGCACGGCAGGCCGTTCCAGCGCAGCGTTCCACCGGTTGCCCCAGCGCTGAAGGGTCGACGGCGGCAGCAGCAGGGCCCGCAGCCTGGCGACGGTGGTGGCCTGTTCCCGCAGCGCCGATTCCACCGCGGCGAGCTCGGCCCGGGCATGGCCGGCCTCGGGGCGGCGCCCTTCAGGGGGACCATAGGTAGTGCGTTCGTAACGCGCCAACAGCCGCTGCACCGGCGGCTCCGCCGCTCCCGCGTCCGGCAACCGCCCGGCGAAGGCCCGGGGAGTGTCGCTGAAGGCAGGCGGCAGGCCGTAGTCGCGGGCCAGGTCCTGCAGCTCGGCCCAGGCCACGGAAGCCGGGGGAGGGCCGGCGCCGGGGCCTTCGCCAGCCGCCGCGCCACCCGCCGCCGCCGCGCCGCCCCCTGCCGCGCCCCGCAGGGCGGCCAGCCGGCGCCGGCGCAGCCCGGTCCGGCTCAGGTACGGCGAGGCCAGGATCAGCAGCACCAGTGCTGCGCCCGCCAGCAGCCAGAACACGCCGGCCGGCGAGGCGCTCTGGCCGGCGGCTGAGGTGCCGGGACCGGAGACCGGGCTGCCCGCCGGGGTCGGGGTTGCGGAACTGCTGGCAGTACCAGAGGGGTTCAGGGAGTCATCCGGGTTGCTGCCGTTGGCGCCCGGCGTGCTCAGCGGCAGCGCATAGGCGGGGACTTGGCCGCGGGTCGGGGTGGGTTCGAAGGGCACCCAGCCCAGGCCGTCGAAATACAGCTCCGGCCAGGCGTGGGCATTGTGGCCGTCCACGCTGTATTCGGTCAGCTGCTCGCCGTCGACCGTGACCTTGTTCCCCGTGAGCCTGCCGGGGGCGTAGCCGACCGCGATCCGGCTGGGGATGCCCGCCTCCCGCGCCATCACCGCCATGGCCGCCGCGAAATGCACGCAGTAGCCGCTCTTGACCTGCAGGAATTTGGCCACCACGTCCATCCCGCTGCCGTCATAGCCCTCCTTCAGCGGCGTCTGCTCCGAGTAGGTGAAGTCAGGCCCGCGCAGGTAGTCCTGCAGCGCGACGGCCTTGTCGTAGGGTGTCGGAGCCTTACCGGTGACGGAGAGGGCAGTGGACCTGATGATGTCAGGGGTGTCCTTGGGCAGCGCCAGGAACTGCGGGTCCAGGGACTGCCGCGGCGGACTGACCACCTGTTCCAGGACGGCCCGGGTCAGCTTGGGCATCACGCTGCGGACCTGGTAGACCTGATGCAGCGTGTTGCTGTCCAGCGCCGCGACGGTGAGCGTTTCCGGGTCCCAGGTCCACCGGCCCTGCAGCCCGTCAACACTCAGCGGAGCGTATGGGACCGGAAGCCAGGGACTGCTGAAGTCCGCGGAATTGATCTGGGTGGTGGTGAAAATTCCGTTCTGGACCGACGCTGAGGAGAAGTCGTCGGTGATCCGGCTAGGGTCCAGCCGCCGTTCGGCGCTGCGGCTGTCCGGCTCCCACGAGTCGCCCTGGAAGTTCTCCAGCGTGGCCGAGCGCAGGTAGACCGGGGTGGTGGAGTCAGTGGCGTAGGTCATTTGACCCAGTGCGCTGGGGTTGCGCAGGTCGTTGCCCAGCGTGATCATCGGGTTGAGTCCGGAGACCTTCCCGAAGGGGTTGAAGTGCGAACCCTCGGGGAAGCTTCCGCTGTTGAAGCCGGGGATGGCCAGCGGCAGCACCAGGGTAACGACGACGGCGGCCCCTCCTATGCCGATGGCGCGCCTGAGCTGGCCTCCGGTCCGGGTCGGGGCGGTCCAGCCCTGGCCGTGCGGCGCGTACCACTGGCTGCAGCCCAGGATCAGCAGGTAGCCGGCAGCGCCGGCCACAAACCCCAGCCCGCCGACACTGTCCGGTTTGACCAGCGCCGGAATCAGCAGCACGGCCAGCAGGCCAAGCCCGCTGCTGGCCGGCATGGTCAGGCTGACAGCCAGGGAATCGACCAGCAGGGTCACCAGCCCCAGTCCGGCGCAGGTCACCAGCAGGATCCCGTCCAGCGGATCCACCGGGGCTACCCCGCCGATCACGGTATCGGAGGTCAGCCGGAGCAGGGGACCAAGTTCGGTAAAGGTGGCCTTGGTGGGGATCAGGCCCAGGAAGGCGGTCGAATTGAAGAACTGCAGGGTCAGCATGCCCACCAGGGCGGCAAAGCCCAGGACCGGGACCAGCACCTCGGGAAGGCGAACGGTGCGGGCCGCCGCCATCACCAGCAGCACGGCGCCCACCGTGACGGCCACGGAGAACAGCCAGGACCAGCCGCGCAGCACTCCGTCCAGGCCCAGCGAGCAGCCAATCACGCCGGCAAAGATGGCCGCCGCCATGGCCCACGGCATGGGGCCCACCGGCGGGCGGAGAACCTGGCTGTTGCGGCTCCCGGTTCCGGAACGCCGGTTCCGGCCAGCGCCGGCTGCGACCCGTGTCGAGGTGCTCACGGCAGACCCCCGGTTGGGGACCGGTGCGCGGGGGCCCGGTGCATATCCAGGGCTGTCATGCCGCTGGCGGCGGCGAAAAACTGTGCATCGTCAAAATACGCCCATGCCGAGGTCAGCGAGGTCGTGCTGTTGGCGGCGATGGCACGCCAGCCGCCTAGCCGCAGCGCCTCCAGCAGCGGGTGCGCCTCCTGCGGGCGTTCGGTGACCACGATC
>DASYGM010000047.1:0-24808 GCA_035999715.1 Micrococcaceae bacterium
TGTTTTCGAAAACATGGGCGCCAACTGTGCTCTCAACAGCTCTCAACAGCGGGTGGTGCCGGGGATTAGCCGTGCGCCGCGCCAGGGTTGTCTGAGGTTTCCTCCGAGTCGGACTCGTCCGGCTTCCTGTACGGGTCCGGCTCGCCGGCAAACTGCGCACCCTCACGGATCGCCGCCACTTCGGCGTCCTTGGCCTTGGCTACGCGGAGCAGTTCCTCCAGGTGGCTGGCGTTGACCGGGATCTGGTCCGCGACGAATTCCAGCGTCGGGGTCAGCCGGACCGTAATGTTCCGCCCGACCTCCTGGCGCAGCACGCCGCGGGCCTTCTCCAGGCCCGCTGTGGCATCCGCCTGAGCGGTTTCATCCCCCAGCACGGTGTAATACACGGTCGCGTGCTGCAGGTCATTGGTGACCCGGGCGTCGGTGACGGTTACACCCTCCACGCGTGGGTCCTTGACCCGCTTGCGGAGGCCTTCGGCCACCACAACTTTAATCCGCTGCGCCAACTTCGCAGCGCGTGCCGGATCAGCCATAACAAACTCCTAAAATATTGTATGAACGAAGCCGGCGGCCACGAACATGCAGGCCGTGGGATTTTTCCGGCGGCCAGGGAGTGGCTTCGGGCGCCTGAGCGACGCACCGGACGAAGCCCGAGTGCGGCACGGAGTGGACGGGGCCGCCGGAAAAATCCCGCGGCCCCGCCACAACTTCCTTACGCGCGCGGCTTCTCGCGCATCTCGAACGTCTCGATGATGTCCTCCACCTGCAGGTCGTTGAACGATCCCAGACCGATACCGCACTCGAAGCCCTCGCGGACCTCCGTGGCATCGTCCTTGAACCGCTTGAGCGAATCGACCGTGAGGTTCTCCCCGATGACCTTGCCGCCGCGCAGCACGCGGGCCTTGGAATTCCGGCGGATGGTGCCCGAGCGGACGATGGACCCGGCGATGTTTCCGAACTTGGAGGAACGGAAGATCTCGCGGATCTCCGCCGTGCCCAGCTGGACTTCCTCGTACTCCGGCTTGAGCATACCCTTCAGCGCCAGCTCAATGTCATCGATGGCCGCATAGATGACCGAGTAGAAGCGCATGTCCACGCCCTCGCGGTCCGCCAGTTCGGCAACGCGCTCCGCCGGCTTGACGTTGAAGCCGATGATGATGGCGTTGTCCACCGTCGCCAGGTTGACGTCGTTCTGCGTGATGGCACCAACGCCGCGGTGGATGACGCGCAACTGCACGCCCTCGCCCACGTCGATCTTGAGCAGCGAATCCTCCAGTGCCTCCACGGCACCGGAAACGTCGCCCTTGAGGATCAGGTTGAGGGTGTCAACCTTGCCCTCGGCCACGGCCTGGTCGAAGTCTTCCAGGGAGATGCGCTTGCGGCGCTTGGCCAGTGCGGCGTTGCGGTCGGCCGCTTCCCGCTTCTCAGCGATCTGACGGGCGGTCCGCTCGTCACCGGTGACAAAGAAGGTGTCGCCGGCGCGGGGGACGTTGGACAGACCCAGCACCTGCACCGGCCGCGACGGGCCCGCCTCGGTGACGTTAGCGCCGTCCTCGTCGAACATGGCGCGGACGCGGCCGTGGGCCGTGCCGGCCACGATCGTGTCCCCGACCTTCAACGTTCCCGACTGCACCAGGACGGTGGCCACGGAGCCGCGGCCCTTGTCCAGGTTCGCCTCGATGGCAATACCGCGGGCGTCCTTGTTCGGGTTGGCCCGCATATCCAGGGCAGCATCGGCAGTCAGCAGGACCGCCTCGAGCAGCTCCTCGATGTGCAGGTTCTGCCGCGCAGACACATCCACAAACATGGTGTCGCCGCCGTACTCTTCGGGAACCAGACCATATTCGGTCAGCTGGCCGCGGATCTTCTCCGGGTTGGCGCCTTCCTTATCGATCTTGTTGACCGCAACGACGATCGGCACGTTCGCAGCCTGGGCGTGGTTAAGCGCCTCCACCGTCTGAGGCATGACGCCGTCGTCGGCAGCGACCACCAGGATGGCGATGTCGGTCACCTTGGCCCCACGGGCACGCATGGCGGTGAACGCCTCGTGACCGGGGGTGTCGATGAAGGTGATCTGCCGCTCGAGACCCTCGTGCTCGGTCTCGATTTGGTATGCACCAATGTGCTGGGTGATGCCGCCATGCTCGCCGGCGACGACGTCCGAGTTGCGGATCGCGTCCAGCAGCCGGGTCTTACCGTGGTCGACGTGGCCCATCACAGTCACGACCGGAGGCCGGACCTCCAGGTCCTCGTCGCCCTCGGCCTCAAGCTCGGCCTCGAAATCGATGTCGAAGCTGCTCAGCAGCTCGCGCTCCTCGTCCTCCGGCGAGACGACCTGCAGCTTGTAGCCCAGTTCCTCGCCGAGGAGGGCAAACGTGTCTTCATCCAGCGACTGGGTGGCGGTTGCCATCTCGCCGAGGTGGAAGAGCACTGTCACCAGTGCTGCCGGGTTTGCCTCGATCTTGTCCGCAAAATCGGTAATGGAGGAGCCACGGCGCAGCCGGACAACGGTGTTGCCGTCGCCGCGGGGAACAGAGACGCCACCCAGCGAGGGGGCACTCATCTGCTCCAGTTCCTGCCGCTTGGCCCGCTTCGACTTGCGCTGCTTGCCGCGGCCAGCGCCTCCCTTACCGAAGGCGCCCTGGGTGCCACCGCGTCCGCGGCCGCCCTTACCGAAGCCGCCGCCGGCCGGAGCACCGGTACCGCCTCCGGCACCGGGTGCGCCACCCGGAGCACCGGGGCGTCCACGGCCTGGACCACCGGCACCGCGGCTGGGTGCTGCCGGACGCTCGGTCCTGTTGGGCATCATGCCCGGGGTCGGACGGGCTCCACCGGGACGTGGAGCACCCGGACGGGGACCGCCGGCACCGGCTGCGGGACGTGGTCCGCCCGCACCTGCGGCCGGGCGGGGTCCGCCGGCGCCGGCCTCAGCCGAACGTCCGGCTCCGGCCCGGGGCATGCCCTGGGACGGGGCAAACGGATTGTTGCCCGGACGCGGGCCGGCGGAACCGGGACGTCCGCCATCGCGTTCGGTACGGGCGCCGGAGCGCGGCATGCCCTGCGACGTGGCAAACGGGTTGTTGCCCGGACGCGGTCCACCCGGACGTGCGCCGGCGGCAGCCGGCGGGCGGGTAGGTGCAGGCGCGGGAGCCGCCGGTGTCGTAGCTGCCGATGCAGCTGCGGCCGGAGCCGGGGCTGCGGGCGTTGCCGGAGTCCCGGCTGCGGGGGCGGGAGCTTGTGCCGAAGCGGGCGGCGCCGCCGCAGAAGTGGCGGGAGCCGGAGCAGCCGGAGCCGGACGGGCGCCGGGCTTGATGCCGGTGCTCGGGGCCGGGGCGGCAGGTGCCGCGGCGGCAGCCGCGCCGGGCTGCGCAGCAGGTGCCGCGGCTGCTGCTGCCGAAGCAGCAGGGGCGGCCTCGGCTGCCGGCCGGGAGTTGCTGGATGAATTCTTCGCCGCGGCCCCGTCGGCGGCAGCAGGGAACGCGTCGCGAAGTTTCTTCACGACGGGGGCCTCAATGGTGGAGGAAGCGGAGCGGACAAACTCGCCCAGTTCCTGAAGCTTGGTGACAGCTTCCTTAGAGGTGATGCCGAGCTCCTTAGCGAGCTCGTGTACGCGGGCCTTGGCCACATTTCTCCTGTCTCGGCCCGCACCGGACAGGTACGAACCGTCTACTTCTTACTTCGGCATTCCACGGCGGAATGTCCGGCTGCAGAGCACAACAAAACGCTCATCGTTGGGCACTCATCGCTGGGTACTCATCGGGTTTCCATCGGTTTTCTGACCCGCTTTCGGTTGGACAGTTCGTTCATCATTCGTCGTGGTGCGGTCCGGGCAGCGAGGCAATGTAGCTCTCAACCGAGCTGCTATCGGTTGAACCCGGGAGGGCACGAGCGATAGCGCGGCGTTTGAGCGCCAAGGCCAGGCATGCCGGGCTGGGATGCAACCAGGCACCGCGGCCAGACCGCCGGTGAAGGGGGTCGGCTACCGCAGCGGTTTCACCGCCGGCAGAGACTTCCCGCACCATGCGCAACAAATGAGGCTGGATATCGCGACGACGGCAGCCAACACACGTCCGCAAGGGCTGTGCAGCAGCCAGAAACTGTGTTTCTGCTTCTAACACCGCGCTTGCCTTAGGTGGGAGTTGTCGGTCGCTGGACCCGGCCTCATCTATTCTAGCCCCCGTCCGCCCGCGAGCCTAAACGCGCCGGCGGACCCTTAAGCGGGCTGCGTCCCGGCTGGCGTGGTCCGGGCGGCGGCCGCATCGGAGACAATGTCAATCCGCCAGCCGGTCAGCTTCGCCGCCAGCCGGGCGTTCTGCCCTTCCTTGCCGATCGCCAGCGACAGCTGGTAGTCCGGCACCACCACCCGCGCGGAACGGGTATCCGGATCCGTAATGGCCACCGAATGGACCTTCGACGGCGAGAGCGAGTTGGCAATGAACGTCGCCGGATCGTCGCTGTAATCCACGATGTCGATCTTCTCATCGTTCAGTTCAGTCATCACGGCCCGGACGCGGGAACCCATTTCGCCAATGCAGGCCCCCTTGGCATTGATCCCCGGCTGGTGCGCCTTGACCGCGATCTTGGTCCGGTGCCCGGCTTCGCGCGCCAGCGCCACGATTTCCACGGACCGGTCCGCAATCTCGGGTACTTCCAGTTCAAAGAGCTTGCGCACCAGCCCGGGGTGGGACCGGGACAAGGTGATGGAGGGGCCCTTGAGTCCGCGGTGTACGTCGACGACAAAGGCGCGCAGCCGGTTGCCGTGCCGGTAGTCCTCCCCCGGAACCTGTTCCGTGGGCGGCAACAGCGCCTCCACCGACCCCAGGTTGACCTGGATCATGTGCGGGTTGTGGCCCTGCTGGATCTGCCCTGATACCAGCTCGCCTTCCTTGCCGCGGAATTCGCCCAGCACATTGTCGTCCTCCACATCGCGCAGGCGCTGCAGGATGATCTGGCGTGCGGTGCTGGCCGCGATCCGGCCGAAGCCGGCGGGGGTGTCGTCGAATTCGCCCACCGCTGTGCCGTCGTCGTCGACCTCCGCGGCCCAGATGGTGACGTGCCCGCTCTTGCGGTCCAGCTCGGCTCGCGCCGCCATGATGGCACCGGGCGTCTTGTGGTACGCCACCAGCAGTGCCTGCTCAATGGTGGGAATCAGCTTGTCCAACGGGATTTCGCGTTCACGCTCCAACAGTCTCAGGGCGCTCATATCGATATCCATCTCAGCCTTCCTCTCCCTCGACCGCGTCGGTCGGATCAAATTCCTCATCCAGTTGCGCGTCGTCCAGACGGCTGAATTCTATTTCCACATTGCCCTTGCGGATCTTGGCAAATCCGATCCGCTCCGGCTCGCCGTGCTTGGGCTTCATGCCCTTCTTAACCGGCAGTTCCGGCCTGATGGTGATGCCGCTGTCGTCAACGTCCAGGAGCCTGCCCGTGATGCTGTCCCCCGCTGCCACGTTGATTTTGACCATCCTGCCGCGGGCACGACGCCAATGCCGCGGCTCGGTGAGCGGACGGCCCACTCCGGGCGAGGAAATCTCAAGGTCGTAGGGGCGGTCGTCATCGTGTGGGTCCGAGTCCATCGCGGCGGACAGTTCACGGGAAATCGCGGCGATTTTATCCAGTCCAACGCTGCCGCTCTGGTCCTGTTGGAGGTCGACGACGACGCTGATGGTGCGGTGGGTGCCTGCGAGGTGGACGCTGACGTCCTCGAGGAAAAGCCCGTGGGCTTGGACGGTGGGATTTAGCAGCTCAAACAACCGCTGGGCTTCTGCCGTGGTGGCGCTATTGCCACTGTTTGCCCCGTGCCGATCCGTACTGGGCCGATCCGGCTTGGTCATCCGATTGCCGCCTTCCCACTAGATATTGTTGTAGCTCATAGCCTACCGAGTTTCGGCACGCTCTGGTGAACCAGGTTCCACCCCGAACGCCTGCGCGGGGCGTCGGGCGGTGCCGGTGTGCACGCACCGCACCGGGCGTGACATCATCGACTGTTGTGAATGACTCCCCCTCCCGCCCCGGCCAAAATGCCGACGGTGCGGCCACCGGTCCGGCCGCATCAGGGACTCCGGCGACCCCCCGCATCCGGCGGATCGGTTCGCGGCGGGTGAGTGCTCCTGCGGGCCCTCCCGCTACGGCCAGCAAATCCCCCAGTCCCGTCGTCTTGGGCATAACACCGGTTGTTCCCGCGGAAGACGAAGTCCGCGACAGCGAGGGAAACGTCACATCCGAGGTTGAGCGTGATGCTGCCCGGCCTGTTAATTTGGAGCCGGATCTTTTGGAGCCGGAGACTCCAGCCGCGCAGACGGAGCCGGAAGCCGGGCCGATAGCCGACCCGGAGCCCGAAGCCGACCGGGCCGAGGAGGTCCAGCCCGAGCCCGACGCCGCTCGGGAGCCGGCCACGGAACCGGTATCGCGGCGTTCCCTGCGGGCGGAAGAAGCCGCACAGCGCGCTTCCGCTGGCCGCCGGCCTGCCCGGCCGGAACCGGCGCCGTCCCGGCCGGACCACTCGGAACAGATGAGCGCGGTGGTTGCCGGGTCCGCGAAGGAGATCGCCCGGCCTGCCTCACCCGCTGCTCCTGTCGCGGGCGCCGGCGGACAGCCGCCACGGCCCCGCGCGCCACGGAGGACTGCGCGGAGGGCAGGCCGGGTGCTGCTGTTGCTCATCGTCGCAGTCATCGTCGTGGCCCTTGGGACCGTCGTCGTCCGCGAAACCGACCAGAAGTCCGCGCAGCCCTCCGCGACGGAGCTGGCCAGGGTGGCCGCCCTGGACCGCGCGTCGACGCTCAACGCATCAGTCCAGCAGCTGGCTACAGCCGCCTCGCCCGGGATGAAAGCGGCGCTGCAGGACACCGGAACGGCACTTCGAGCGGACATTGATGCCCTGACCATTCCGGCCACCAGCACCGCTTCGGCTACGGCGTCCGCCCCTGCCGGTTCCCCGGCCGCAAGTGGCCCAGGTACCGCCGGTGCCCCAACGCCTTCGCCAGCATCAACGGTGCCGGATTTTGTGGACGCGTTAACCCAAAGCAGCACGGCCTCACTGCACGCCGCGGCCACCGCCGACGGCGGCATGGCACGGTTGCTGGCGGCCGTAGGTGCCGGACAGCTGATGAACGCCCGGGCCCTGGCCACCACGGCGGGCCTGCCGATCCCGGAAGCGCCGGTGACCGATCCGTCTGCAACAGATCTCGGGACAGCTCCGGCCAACGGCACGTCTGCAGCCACGCCGGGATTGCCCGGCACAGGAACTCCAGCCTCCGCTCAGTCCTACCAGCCGACCAACCCGCTGGCCCAGGCGTCCGGCCCCAACGGCCAGGGGGCAGCTACCACTGGCGCCACGCCGCCGTCGTCCGCCTCCTGTCCGACGCCGCGGACGGCGGCCCCCGGGGTCAATGCTGACCAGGCACTCCTGACCGCGGCCGAGGCAGAGCAAAAGGCCGTTTACGCCTATCAGGTCTCCGCGACGCGGATGACCGATCCGGCCTCCAGCCGCGCGGTAGCCGTGCTGGCAACCCACGAGGACCGGCTGGCCGCCCTGCAGGATCAGCTGCGCAGCTCCTGCCTGGCTCTGCCCGACGTGGATCCGGGCTACACCTTAGCCTCTGCCTTCACCCAGCAGCCAGCCGCGGCGCTGGCTTCACTGGAGGATCAGCTCGGCCTGGTCTACGGGGATCTGGTGGCCCTGGCCAGCGGCCCCGTCCGCGGCACCGCGATCACCGCCCTGGTTCAGACGGCCGAACACGGCCTGCTCTGGGGTCCGCCGGCCCGCGCCCTTCCGGGACTGAACGTAGCGCTGCCTACCAAGCCCGCGGCCACCAGCTCCAGCCGCTAGGGACCGGACGCTGATCTTCGCACCGGCGCAGGCCCGGGTGCTAGGACATCCTCACCTTGCTGGCGGCCCATTCCCGGGAGTGGTTTGCTGGGATTATGAGTGAAGCGCAGGAAATCACCACCCACGAAAACGAACCCCACCGCAACGACATCGCGCAACGCCTCAACTGGCTGCGGGCCGGGGTGCTTGGCGCCAACGACGGCATCGTCTCTGTGGCCGCCATCGTCGTGGGTGTGGCCGGGGTGACCACCAGCACCGGGCCCATCCTGACCGCCGGCCTGGCCGGGCTGGTGGGCGGGGCGGTCTCCATGGCCCTGGGCGAGTACGTCTCGGTTAGCAGCCAGAGCGACAGCCAGCGCGCCATGATCGAGAAGGAACGCCGCGAACTCACCGAGCAGCCGGAAGAGGAACTGGCGGAGCTGGCGGCGATGTACCAGGCCAAGGGACTGAGCCTCCCCACGGCCAAGAAGGTCGCCCAGGAGCTGACCGACCACGACGCGCTGGCCGCGCATCTGTCGATTGAGCTGAATATCGATGAGAACGACGTCGTCAGCCCCTGGCATGCGGCCATTGCTTCCGCGGCATCCTTCACCATCGGCGCGGTGCTGCCGATGCTGGCCATCCTGCTGCCGCCGGAAGCGTGGCGCGTCCCGGTCACGTTCGTCGCCGTGCTGCTGGCCCTGGCGCTGACCGGCTGGCTCGGAGCGTTCATTGGCGGCGGGTCCCGGCTGCGCGCCGGCCTGCGCGTGGTGGTCGGCGGCGCCGTGGCCCTTGCCGCCACCTTCGTCATCGGCCACCTGCTGGGGGCAAGCGGCATCGTCGGCTGACCCGGCCGCCCGCTCCCCCGTGTTGAGTTGGCACTTGGCGCCCAAGTTTTGGAAAACATGGGCGCCAACTGTGCTCTCAACGGGCGGCGGGGCTCGCTCGAACGGCGGGATGGCGCAGTAGGCTATGACCGTGCACGCGGTGATCCCGATCCCTGACGACCTGCAGCGGCGCTACCGCAACAGCACGGAGCGCCGCGCTTGGCTTGCAGGCCTCCCGGACCTCATCGACGGCTGCCTGCAGCAGTGGAACCTGCGCGTCGACCTGGCGCCGGGACGGGAACCGTGGAACGGGTCCGCCGGAATCGTGGTGCCCGTGACGGACGACGGCGGCAGGCCGGCAGTGCTGAAGGTCGCCTTCCCGTCCGAGGAGACCCTGCTGGAGCCGCTGGCGCTGAGCCTGTGGCACGGCCAGGGCGCGGTGCGGCTGCTGCGCAGCGACCGGGAGCGGTGCGCGATGGTGCTGGAACGGCTGGACGCCGGCCGTTGGCTGCAGAGCGTGCCGATGTCCGACGCGGTAGAGATTTGGGGAGGGCTGGTCCGCCGGCTCTCCATTGCCCCGGACGAGCGGCCCGAGTGGGCGGCTCTGCCGCACATCGCGCAGACGGCCGAGCGCTGGAGCGACGAGCTGCCGGCGGATTGGGAGGGCCTGGGCCGGCCCTTTGCACGGTGGCTGCTGGAGGCCGCCCTGGAGGTGTGCCAGACCCGGGGTGCGGTGGGCCGGCGCTCCGGCCGGGACGTGCTGGTGCACTCGGACGTGCACTACATGAATGTTCTGGCCAGGCCGGAGGCCGGCGCAGGCTCGCTTGCCTACGCCGCAATCGACCCGCAGCCCACCATCGGCGAGGCCGAGTTCGCCGTCGCCCCGTGCCTGTGGAACAGGATCCCGGACCTCTTGCCCGCCGATCCGGAGGGGGCGCTGTGGGCCCGCTGCTCGGACCTGTGCGAGGCAGCCGGGCTGGACTTTGAAGTGGCCCGGCAGTGGACCGTGGTCCGCGAGGTGGAAAACGCGCTGTGGTACCTCTCCAAACCTTTCCACCAGGGCGACGCCGCGCGCTCCCTCTGG
The DNA here is from genome assembly GCA_035999715.1 of Micrococcaceae bacterium. Taxonomy (GTDB): domain Bacteria; phylum Actinomycetota; class Actinomycetes; order Actinomycetales; family Micrococcaceae; genus Arthrobacter_M. The sequence goes on from DASYGM010000047.1 coordinate 9,722, forward strand.
GTGGCCAGTACGCTGGCGGGCAGGACCCTGGACGGCCTACCGCCCGCGCACACACTTAAAACCCTTTAGCGCCAGGCGGCAGCGACGACGGCAGCCACCTGGGCCGCCGTCGTCGTCGGTTTAGCGCAGCAGGCCGTCGTGCATCGCGCCGCTCTCCCGGTCCCGCCGTTCCTGTTGCTTCGCCTGGTACAGCAGGGCCTGAGCCGAGGCGGTGCCGCGGCGGCTCGCCCAGTTCTGCAGGGCCACGCCCGCATGGGCCGCCATGGATGCGGCCACGCTGGGGCGCCGGGGCAGCTGTGGGAATGAGTTGCTCATGCTTGTTCCTTGATGATCGTTACAGACAGTGGCTTTAGGCCGCCGGCGGGATGTTCTGGTTGATGTGGAACAGGTTGTCCGGGTCGTAGGTGGCCTTCACCTGCGCCAGCCTGTCGTAGTTGCCCAGGTAGGAGGCGCGGACGCGGTCGTGGCCTTCATCCATCATGAAATTGATGTAGGCGCCTCCGGCCGTGGTCGGGTGCAGTTCCTCCCAGTAGCGCCGGGCCCAGTCGCTGATCAGCGGCGCATTGGCCGGATCCGGGTCCACACCTACGATGACGGCGGCCCAGCCGCCATCGCGGTAGGCAAAGGCGGTCGCGTCGTCAGCTACCCTGGCAGCAGCCCCGTCGATGGGGTACATATGCATGGTCGAAAACGGTGTCGGCAGCTGTGCACCGTATTTGGCGTGCACGTCGATGGCCGCGTCGGAGATCTCGCGGACAAAATCGGCCTTCCAGTACCACTGCAACCCGGCCGGGAACAGCGGGTCGAAGGTGCTCTGCAGGACGTTGAACGGCATTTCACCGAGCCCCACCACCAGCGGTGAACCGAACTCACGAACCGGTGCGAGGACGGCATCCGCCTTGGCATGCTCTCCCGTGTAGCACCAGACGATGATGCAGGCCTTGGTCCCCACAATTTCCTCGGGGAATCCGGGGGCCGGCGGCACCGTGACCAGTCCGATCCAGCCGCTGAGCTCTTCCGGCAGCGAGGGCAGTAGTTCCCGGTACCAGCGCATGACAGCGGGGGCATCCTCCAGGCTGTACAGCACGGGGCCGCCGACTATGACGCCGTTCTCCCCGATGTCATTGGTCCGGAACAGGAAGGACGTGACGACGCCGAAGTTCCCGCCGCCGCCCCGGATGGCCCAGAACAGGTCCGGGTGTGTTCGCTCGTCCGCCGTCACCAGCCGACCGTCCGCCAGGACGACGTCGGCACTGATGATGTTGTCCACCGTCAGGCCATAGCGGCGCGTCAAATATCCTATGCCGCCGCCCAGGGCCAGTCCACCAACGCCGGTGGAGCCAAGAAACCCGGACGGAGTGGCGGTCCCGAAGGCCACCGTGGCATGGTCCACGTCGCTCCAGGTGCAGCCACCGTCCACCCGAACTGTGCGGGCGGCCGGATCCACCCTGGTTCCGCGCATGCCGGACAGGTCAACCACCAGCGCGTCGTCCGCGGTGCCGAGCCCGCCTGCACTGTGGCCGCCGCCGCGCACAGCCAGATCCACGCCGTATTTGGCAGCGAAGCGGACGCACTGGACCACGTCGGCAGCGTCGGCACAGCGGACAACGGCGGCGGGGTGCTTGTCGATCATGCCGTTGTAGACGGCCCGCGCCGCATCGTAATCCAGCTCGCCCGGGCGGGTCATAGGGCCGCGCAGGGCGGCTGCCAGGTCTCCGAAGGGAGGCAGCGCGTACTCCAGCCCGGTTTCGGGTTCTGTCGCTAGGGACATGGTGATCTTCTTCCTTGCAGCCGGCGGCGGTCGGGGTGGCTGCCGCGCTTGGTGATGCCACCGTATAAAGGAGGGCGTTCGGCCAGCGTTCGTTTTATGTCCCTGGCCTGCCGGTGGCGGGAACGGAAGGAACGACGACGGCGTACCTTGCCTCAGCGGCGGCCGATTCCGCATCGCAGCGGGCCACAAGGGCGAGGCTTTGTTGCCTGAGCGCTAGCTCCCGGGCCTGCCGCAACAGGTCCGCTGCCTTGTCGTCGTCGGCCAGCAGGGACCGCAGCCGCAGCACCTCAGGCTGCCACCAGCGGTCATCGTGCTGCTCCACGGCAGCCACGGCGGCATCCAGGGCCGTCGCGGCCTTGTCGAACTGGCCATAACCCATCCGGGTCTCTGCCAGCAGGCCCAGCCAGTAGGGCATCCGGGCAAAGGCACCCTGCGTGCGCAGCATGCGGATGCCGGAACGGACGGTTTCCGCGCCCGTTTGGCCGCCGGCCAGCCAGCCGCCCATGATGAGACCCCACTGGCCGTAGTAGGCAAAGTCGTAGCGCCGGCAGATTTCCTGCAGCTCCACCGAGGACGAGGCCAGGGCCTCGCGGTCGTTCCGCAGCTGGTACAGCACGGCGGCGTAGGCCAGCGCGATGGCCAGGCTGTAGGGATGGGCGGCGGCCCGGCCCCGCTCCACGGCATTCTGGCACCGGGCCAGGGCGGCATCGTCCTCACCGGCCAGCCAGAGGGCATGCGCGGACCAGGCCCGGGCATGAACCTCAAGCTTGGTGCCCAGAATATAGGAATACCTGTCCGGGGACAGTTCAATGGCGCGGTCAAAGTGGCTGATGGCCTCCTGGGGCCGGCCCAAGCCCAGGGCGGCGCCGGCAAAGGCAAAATGGGCCTGCCCCAACTGGTCCGGAACCGTCTGCGCCAGGGCAAGGGCACGCTCGGCAGTCCGGAAGGACAGGGCGGTCCTGCCCTGGACAAATCTGGAGGAAAACAGCCCGATCAGGCTGGAGAGCAGGACCTTGGGTCGGCCCAGTTGCTGTGCCAATTCCTCTGTACGCTCCAGCGTTGCCTGCAGTTCGGGAGAGGAGTACCCGTACACCGCCGTGAGCGGGGCGGACATGGCACGGAGCACCTCCAGCTCGTACCCGCTCTGGCTCTCCCCCGGTGGCAGCGACTCAATGATCTCCAGGCAGCGGCGGTAATACCTCAGGGCCTCGACATTGGCGAAGACGCCCACGGCAATCTCGGCCGCGCGGCGGTAGTGCTCCAGCGCGCTGGCCCCACGGCCACCGAGCCGGTACTGTTCGCCCAGCTGGGCTGCGACGTCGTCCAGGCGGCCGGCAAAGAGCAATTCCAGCGCCTGGGCCAGGCGCCGGTGCAGCAACCATTTGCCCGCCGGGCTGACGGCCTCGTAGGCGGCCTCCCGGAGCAGATCGTGGACAAAGTCGTAGCCGTGGCCCTGAATACGCAGGATCCGCAGCCGCCACAGCTCGTCCACCGCGGTGACCAGTTCCTGGATGCCAAGGTCCCCTGCCTCGCTGAGCAGTTCCAGGCTGACGTCGTGGCCGTAGGCGGCCGCCAGCGCTGCCAGTCCCCTGGCGGCTTCCGAAGCCTGCCCAAGGCGGCGCTGCAATACCGATTCGAGGTCGCTGACCCCCAAAGGTTCTTCCGGCGTGGCTGGCTCCGGAGCGATCCGGGCGGCTTCGACAATGTAGAGCGGATAGCCCCCGGTAGCCGCATAGAGGATGGCGGTTTGGTCCGTCCCCCGGTTTCGTCCGGTGAGCGAGGCCGTCAGTGCGGCAGCGGCTTCCGGCGTCAGCGGGTCCAGCCGCAACCGGGTGATCAGGCCTGCGGACTGCATGGGGTGCAGGAGCGGCGCAAGGTCCGCGGCCGCCTCCAGTTCGTCCGGACGAGCCGTTGCCACTACGAACAGCCGGGACTCGTGGGCGTAGCCCAGCAAAAAGGCCAGCCAGGACACCGTTTCCGCATCCCCCCACTGCAGGTCGTCCAGGACCAGGAGCACAGGGCGGTCCTGGACCAGCACCGCCCGGGCCAGCCCCTCAAAGAACCGGTGCCGCTGCCAGGCGTCCACCATGGCCCGGGAGGTGGCGGGCAGGTTATCAGCGGCCGGCGCCGGAAAGCCGGCAACACTCCGGTCCTCAACCCCCGCCGGAGCGCCTGTCGCCGCTCCGGTGATCCCGGCACCTGCGTTCCCGGCACCGCCGGGGTCCGACTCCATCTCTGGCAGCAGCCGGTTCACTTCGTTCCGCCAGACCGGCGCAAGGGCAGGCAGGCAGGACCACAACGCGGGACTGCGCAGCCAGTCGGCCACCGGCGCCAGCGGGATACGGCCTGGCCGGCTGAAGCACCTAGACTGGGCCACTACGGCTCCCGAAGCGCGTGCCTTGGCCATGAGCTCGGCAGCCAGGCGGGTCTTGCCGACACCGGCTTCGCCGGTGATCAGCAGCAGCCCCGGTTGATGGTCCAGGGCAAGCAGCCAGCCTGCCTCCAACTGCGCGACTTCGCGGGCGCGGCCAACCAGTTCGGGCTGCTTATGCCCTGCCGGATCCCCCACTCCCGGCGGCCCCGCACGGTCGGTCGGGTGAACCGGGTCAGCTTCCACCCTCATTCCCGGCCCACCGGCGCCTCCCGCTGAATCGGCTGCCCCAACCGGCTCAGCAGCCGGCCGGGAGTCCCTACCGGACCCGCCGGTGCCGGCCGACTCGGTTCCCAGGAGCTGCTCCAGCAGGGCAGTGGTGGCCGGGTCCGGCCGAACCCCGAGCTCCTGTTCCAGAATTGCCGCAACGCGATGATAGGTGGTCATCGCGGCGGCGCGGTCCCCGAGGGATGCCTGCAGGTCCATCAGGAGGCGATAGCCGGATTCCTCCAGCGGCTCAAGCCGCACCCTTCGGCGGGCCAAAACAATTGCCTGCGCAAGATCATGGGAGCGCCGCAATGCGGCGACCGATTGGTCACAGAGCCGGACGCATTCGCCACGGAGTTCGTCTCGCTGCTCAAGGACCCAGTCCGCAAAAGCGCCAGGCAGGAGATCTCCCCGGTATTCGTCAATTCCTCTTTGCGCGTGGACCAGGAATTGCGGCTCGTCACCGGCCGCTGCCGCGGCCAAGGCGGCGTCCCGCTCAGCGCGGAAGACACACACATCCACCCGACAGGCTGGTGAGTCCGTCCAGCGCAGCGCGGTACGCCCGATCCGCAAGCCTGCGCTGCCGCCCGTACCGCCGTCGTCGAGCAGACCGCGCAGGTGGTGTAGCTCCCGGCGCAGGTTGGTCAGGGACTGCTGATCGGCCGAATTCGGCCAGAACAAGCCGGCCAAAAGCTGGCGGGATACTTCCAGGCCGGCATGCAGCGCCAGGTAGGCCAAAAGCTCGAACGATCGGGAGGCTGGCACATGCGCGTCCTGCCCCGGCCGCCATAAGCGCTGTTCGCCCAGGAGGAAAATTTTCACCATGGGAATCGTCACCTCCGTCCGCCGTCCGGCACGGGCAATTATCCCACGGTGTGATATGGGCCACAATAAATACGCGGTAAGGGGTCTTGGTTCATCACCGCGTCAGGGCGCGGACGACGTTCTCATTCCAGACGTCGAAACCCAGCTTGACGATGAGCGCCCCGACCACCACCAGGAACACGATTCGGATGAATTTACTGCCCTGCTTTACCGCGGTCCGGGCGCCCAGATAGCCCCCGGCCATGTTCGCCAGTCCCAGCACCAAGCCGACGCCCCACAGCAGCGAGCCGTGCGGCAGGAAGAACAGCAGGGCTCCGACGTTCGTGGCCATGTTCACGATCTTGGCCTTGGCACTGGCCTCCAGGAAGGCGTATCCCATCAGGGTCACCAGCGCGATGATCAGGAACGACCCCGTGCCGGGACCGATCAGCCCGTCATAGAAGCCGATCACCGCGCCGATCAGGCAGGCCACCACGTAATGCCGGTGGCCGGTGTGGCGCAGCGTGGTCAGCTCGCCGACGTTCGGTTTGAGGGCGGTGAAGACGGCCACCGCAATCAGGGCCAGCACAATGATGGGCTTGAACACCGACTGCGGCAGGGTGGCAGCCAGGATGGCGCCGCAAAAACTGCCGCCGAGGGCGATCACCGCCATGGGAATGGCGGTCTTCAGGTCCGGGCCGACCCGCCGGTAATAGGTGACGGCGCTGGTGGTGGTGCCAAAGATGGACCCCATCTTGTTGGTGGCCAGCGCCTGCACAGGTGTTATTCCGGGCACCATCAGCATCACGGGCAGCTGGAGCAGGCCACCGCCACCCACCACTGCATCCACCCAGCCGGCTGCGAAACCGGCCACTACGACCAGGATGATGGTGGCCAGTTGGATGTGCTCCAGCCCGGAGATCACGCCCGGTTCACGACGTAGCCGACGGCCTCCTCCAGGGCAACGTTCTGGGCCTCGCCGGTGGTCCGGTCCTTGATTTCGACGACGCCGTCTACGAGTCCGCGGCCCACTGCCAGGATGGTGGGCACACCAATCAGCTCCGCGTCGCCGAACTTCACGCCCGGGGAAACCTTGGGCCGGTCGTCGTAAATGACCTCCAGCCCCGCGGCCGCCAGGTCATCTGCGAGTTTGCCGGCGGCTGCGAAAATCTCCTCACCGCGTCCGACGGCCACCACGTGCACGTCCGCGGGGGCCACGGCGCGCGGCCATGCCAGTCCCTTGTCGTCGTGGTAGGCCTCCGCCAGGGCGGCGACGGCGCGGGTTACCCCCACGCCATAGGAACCCATGGTGACCACCTGCAGCTTGCCGTTGGAATCGAGTACCTTCAAATCCAGAACTTCGGCGTACTTGCGCCCCAGCTGGAAAATGTGGCCCATCTCGATGCCGCGTGCTGCCTCCAGCGGACCCGAGCCGTCCGGCGCCTCGTCGCCTTCGCGTACCTCCACGGCTTCGATCACCCCGTCCCAGCCGAAGTCGCGGCCGGCCACCAGGCCAAAGACGTGTTTGCCGCTCTCATTGGCGCCGGTGATCCAGCTGGTTCCGGGGACCACCCGCGGGTCCACCAGGAAGAGCAGCTTGGTGCTGCCCTCCGTGCCGAGCACCGGCTTGTCCAGGCTGAGGCCGGGGCCAATGTAGCCCTTGACCAGTCCGGGATGTTTCTTCAGGTCCTCTTCGCCGGCGGCCTCCACACCCACCTCGCCGCCAATGGGCAGGTGCAGGCCGATGTTGGCCTCGATGCGCTTCAGGTCCACGGCGCGGTCGCCGGGAACGGCGACGACGACGATCTGCCGCTCCCCGGTGGGCAGGTCCACGGCCAGAACCACGTTCTTGAGCGTGTCCGCGGCCGTCCAGGCACCCTCAGCCCTGGGGGCGATGGCATTGGCAGCGCTAACCAGGGTCTCGATGGTGGGCGTATCCGGGGTGTCCAGCACCTGGGCCGCCGGAGCATCGGTGAAATCAATGGGTGCCGGCGGCACCGTGGTCACGGCCTCCACGTTGGCGGTGTAGCCGCCGGCCGAGCGGACATAGGTGTCCTCCCCAATCGGAGTGGGGTGCAGGAATTCCTCGCTCTTGGATCCGCCCATCGCTCCGGCGGTCGCCGTCACCGGCACCACCTCCAGGCCCAGCCGTTCGAAAATCCGCAGGTAGGCGCCCCGGTGGGCCTGGTAGCTCGCCTCCAGGCCGTCGTCGTCGATGTCAAAGGAGTAGGAATCCTTCATGATGAACTCGCGGCCGCGCAGCAGGCCGGCACGCGGCCGGGCCTCATCGCGGTACTTGTTCTGGATCTGGTACAGGCTCAACGGCAGGTCCTTGTAGGAGCTGTACAGGTCCTTGACCAGCAGGGTGAACATTTCCTCATGCGTGGGCGCCAGCAGGTAGTCCGCACCCTTGCGGTCCTGCAGCCGGAACAGACCCTCGCCGTACTCCGTCCAGCGGTTTGTCGCCTCGTACGGCTCACGGGGCAGCAGCGCCGGGAAATGCACCTCCTGGGCGCCTATCGCCGCCATTTCCTCGCGGATGATCTCCTCCACCTTGCGCAGCACCCGCAGGCCCAGCGGCAGCCAGGTGTAGATCCCCGGGGCCGCCCGGCGGATATAGCCGGCACGGACGAGCAGCTTGTGGCTGGCCACGTCGGCGTCGACCGGATCTTCGCGCAGGGTGCGCAGGAACAGAGTGGAAAGGCGAAGGACCACGCGGGAATCCGTTTCAATCAGGGGCGGGTGGGAGGCGTCCCAGGTGCCTTGGCTCCAAAGGGACACCTACTAATCTACCGGTTTCCGCGGCTTCCCCGGCTTCCTCCCCCTCGCCCAGGGCGACTGGCCGGCTCTGGACAGCCGGCTCCGGCAGATATATGTTTAATTCATCGAGCGGTGAATTATGGCCAGGAGGCGGTTCCGATGTCCCATCTGGCTCCCCCAGGCGGTCCGGCAGGCGGTCCGACGCAGGAGCTGCAGGCGCGGTCCCGCCATCCTGGCCCGCAGAAACACGGCTACTCCATTGAGGAAGCCGCTGTTGAGGTGCGGTCGCTCGATGTGCAGCGCGGAAAAACCAGGATCCTGCAGGACATTGATTTCAGCATGGACTCCGGCCGGATCACCGGATTGCTGGGGCCCTCTGGCAGCGGCAAAACCACCCTGATGCGCGCCATCGTCGGGGTCCAGCGGATCACCTCCGGCTCTGCGACCGTGCTCGGCAGGCCGGCCGGTGACCCGCTGCTGCGGCAAACGGTCGGCTACGTCACCCAGGCGCCCAGCGTCTACAAGGACCTCAGTGTGGAGGACAATGTGCGCTACTTCGGCGCGATGCACCGCTGCAAGCGCGCCGATGCCCGGGAGGCAATCGGTGCGGTGGGCCTGTCCGCCCATGCCAGGCGCAAGGCAGGAGGTCTCTCCGGCGGCGAATTCAGCCGGGTCTCGCTGGCCTGCGCCCTGGTCGCAAAGCCGCGGCTGCTGATCCTGGATGAACCTACGGTGGGCCTGGACCCGGTGCTGCGGGCGGACCTGTGGGAGCAGTTCCGCGAACTGGCAGACGCCGGGACCACCCTGATCATCTCAAGCCATGTGATGGAGGAAGCCAGCCACTGCCATTCCCTCCTGCTGCTGCGCGAGGGCCGACTGCTGGCACAGCTCAGCCCCGACGAACTGCGGCAACGCGGCAGTTCGGATGACCTTGAACTGGCCTTCCTCCATCTGATCCAGTCCCGGTCCGGAACCCCCGGCACGTCCCAAACGCCCAGCAGCTCCGAAATCCCCAGTACCACCCAGGCCGGTGCATAATGAATCCGAAAATGATGATGGCCACCAACGGGCGGGTGCTCCGGCAGCTGCGCAGCGACCCCCGCAGCATTGCGCTGATCCTGGTGGTTCCGTCTGTGCTGCTGGCCTTCGTCTACTACCTCTACCAGAACGAGACGCAGCCGACGGGGGTCCCTCGCACCTTTGACAAGGTGGGCCTGATGATGCTGGCCATCTTTCCCTTTGTGGTGATGTTCCTGGTCACCTCCATTACCATGCTGCGCGAACGCACCTCGGGGACGCTGGAGCGCCTGCTGACCACCCCCATCCACAAGGCGGATCTGCTCTTCGGGTATGCCCTGGCCTTCTCCATCATGGCCGCGCTCCAATCCCTGGTGGCCACGGCCGTGGCCTACTGGGTCTTCGGGCTGGCTATCAAGGGCAGTCCCGGTCTGGTGGTGCTGGTGGCCGTGGTGAACGCGGTGCTCGGCGTGGCGCTCGGACTGCTGTGCTCAGCCTTTGCCCGCACGGAGTTCCAGGCGGTGCAGTTCATGCCGGTGGTGGTGATCCCGCAGATCCTTCTCTGCGGCCTGTTCGTGGCCCGCGACCAGATGAACAGCGTGCTGGAGGCGATAGCCAATGTGCTTCCGCTGAGCTACATGGTGGATGCGCTGCAGCAAATCGCCGCCTATGCCGACGCCACCTCGGTGATGTGGAACGACGTCGCGGTGGCCATCGGCTTTGTGGTGGTGGTGCTGGTGCTGGCCTCCCTGACGCTGCGCCGGAAGACGGCATGAGTCTGCCTCTGCCCCGCCGCGGCCGGCGCAGCGGCAAGGACAGCAGCCGGGAGCTGATCCTGGCCAGTGCCCGGAAACTATTTTCCGAGCAGGGGTACGACGCGGCCAGCCTGCGCCAGATTGCCCGCAACGCAGGGGTGGACGCCGCCATGGTGCACCACTACTTCCAGAACAAGGATGAGCTCTTCGCCGCCTGCGTCGAACTGCCGGCGGACCCGCGCGAGGTGCTGGCGGACGTCGTCGTCGTTCCCGTGGCCCGGCGCGGCGAGGCGATCCTGCGCACCCTGCTCACCCTCTGGGACTCCCCCGTCCAGCCTGCCCTGCTGGCCCTGCTGCGCGGGGCGGTCAGCTCGCGCCCCCGGGCCGCGCTGCTGAGAGAGGTCCTGAGCAAGCGGATTGTGGGCGTGGCGCTGGTTGACCTGCCCGACGACGACGCCGGCAGGCGGCTGCGCGGGTCCCTGCTGGCGAGCCAGCTGATCGGCCTAATGGTCAGCCGGTATGTGCTCAAGCTGGAGCCGCTTGCCTCCGCCACGCAGCAGGAGATAGTCGCCCTGGTTGGTCCGACGCTGCAGCGATACCTGACCGGACCGCTGGACTGAGGTGCCGGAATGAGGTGCCGGCTAGAAAAGCACCGTGGCGAACGTGCCCACCTGGCGGAACCCGACGCGTTCATACGTTGCCCTGGCGCGGGTGTTAAAGTCGTTGACGTACAGGCTGGTCACCGGCGCAAACGAATGCGCCAGCCGGACCGTGGCCGCCACGTAGCCGGCGCTCAGGCCCAGGCCGCGGCAGGCCGGATTGAGCCAGACGCCCTGGATCTGGGTGACGTCCCCGGACACCGCGCCCAGGTCCGCCTTGAAAATCACTTCCCCGTCCTCGTCCAGATGGCACAGGGAATGCCCCTGCCGGATCAGGGCCGCCACCCTTCGCCGGTAGTAGTCCTCACCGCCCTGGTACGGGGAATAGCCGACTTCCTCCTCGAACATCGCAGCAGCAGCGGGCAGGATGCAGGCAAATTCCTCCGGCCGGCTGGTCCGCAGTGCGGGGTTGCCCGGAACGGCCGGTTCCCCGCGCAGTTCCAGCAGCGGCTGGTTGCGCCGCACCTCCACCGCCTTGGTCCCGGCCTCCTGGACGGCGTCGTAAATGCCCAGTACGGCCTCGGCCGGACCGAAAATGGAGGCGACGCGCCGCTGCGAGGCCGCCAGCCACTGGCCAAAGTAGGCTGCCTGATCCGGGTCGGCCTGCACCGGAACCACATTGGAGCCAATCCAGCAGGCGGCGGCCAGGGCCCCGCCGTCGTCGAAGTAGCCCAGAATGATGGAGCCGGGGGAGGAAGGAACGGCGCTGCGGGACATTTCCAGCTGCGAGGCCACGAACACGTTGGCCACCGGGTCCTTCCGCACCAGCTCCGTCAAGGCCGCGGTGTCCTCCGGTGCCAGGACGTGCACGCGGCGGTAGACGTCCTTAGGAGACGTTAACCACGGGGCTACCCTTGACAGCATCTTTGCCATCGGCTTCCCCTATCTCTTCGGCGATCCTCATGGCCTCTTCAATGAGTGTCTCAACAATCTGGTCCTCCGGAACAGTCTTAATGACCTGCCCCTTCACAAATATCTGTCCCTTGCCGTTGCCTGACGCCACGCCGAGGTCCGCCTCGCGCGCCTCGCCCGGGCCATTCACGACGCAGCCCATTACGGCCACGCGCAGCGGGATCTCCATTCCCTCCAGACCGGCCGTGACCTGCTCGGCCAGCGTGTAGACGTCCACCTGGGCGCGGCCGCAGGAGGGGCAGGAGACGATTTCCAGCTTCCGGGGGCGCAGGTTCAGCGACTGCAGGATCTGGTTGCCCACCTTGATTTCCTCCACCGGCGGGGCGGAGAGCGAAACCCGGATGGTGTCCCCGATGCCCTGGGAGAGCAGCGCGCCGAAGGCCGTGGCGGACTTGATGGTGCCCTGGAACGCCGGGCCGGCCTCGGTGACCCCCAGGTGCAGCGGCCAGTCGCCGCGCTGGGCCAGCAGTTCGTAGGCCCGCACCATGACCACAGGGTCATTGTGCTTGACCGAGATCTTGAAGTCGTGGAAGTCGTGTTCCTCGAACAGGGACGCCTCCCAGACGGCGGACTCCACCAGTGCTTCCGGGGTGGCCTTGCCGTACTTCTGCAGCAGCCGTGGGTCAAGCGACCCGGCGTTGACGCCGATCCGGATGGAGGTGCCGTGGTCCTTGGCCGCCTGGGCGATTTCCTTGACCTGGTCGTCGAATTTGCGGATGTTGCCGGGATTGACACGGACTCCGGCGCAGCCGGCCTCGATCGCGGCGAAGACGTACTTCGGCTGGAAGTGGATGTCCGCGATCACCGGAATCTGCGACTTCTTCGCGATGATCGGCAGGGCTTCGGCATCATCGGCGGACGGACAGGCGACACGGACAATGTCGCAGCCGGAGGCGGTCAGTTCCGCAATCTGCTGGAGCGTGGCGTTGATGTCCGTCGTTGGCGTCGTCGTCATGGACTGGACGCTGATGGGCGAATCCGAGCCGACGCCGACCGAACCGACCCTGATCTGCCGCGTCTTGCGCCGGGGGGCGAGGACGGGCGGTGGTGCTTCCGGCATTCCCAGGCTGACCGAGGTCAAAATATGCTCCTTGTTGCTGTGGCGGACGGATGGGTCCGCTTCAATTGTAGGCTTCGGGCTGTTCCGTGATCACACAACTTTGCTCACAGCGATTCCCGTAACCTCAATCCGCGTGGCTGCTCAGCTCCCCTGTCACCGGGTTCCAGGCGCTGGTTTTGAGGCCGGCGATCCCACCGGCGATATTGAACGGGTCTTCGGTGAGCAGGCGGTTCAGCGCCGTTTCGTCGTCGGCCTTGAAGATCAGCAGGGCACCCGTACCATCCCCGAACGGACCGGACGCCAGCAGGCGCCCCTCCTCCAGCAGTGAAGCCAACCAGGCGCGGTGCGCTGGCCGGTGCTGGTCGCGGATCCCGGCAGCCTGCGGGTCATATACATACTCAACGGCAAAAACACTCATGCAACCACCTTATCTGTCCGCCGGCGCGGGTCACCCCAGCAGCAGCCACTTGGCCAGGGTAGCCAGCCCCGCCGCCCACAGCATCGAGCCCAGGGTGCCGATGATGAACCGTTCGCTGGCAGCGGGCGTCTGTTTGAGTTCCGGGTAGCGCCCCAGCCCCTTGATGGCCACGATGTAGGCGATGGCCACCGGCTGGTCTGCCAGGATGGCGACGACGACGGCGGTCCGTTCCAGGATGCCGATGACCAGTCCGCCGCGGAGCACGGTGGGATTGGTCAGTTCCGAGGTTCCGGTGGGCGCCGCCGCGGGCACCGTCTCCAGGGACGCATCCGGGGCCGGAAACGCGGCGGACTCGGAGGCGCCCACCCGTTGAAGAGCGGCCGGGGCGCGCTCGTGGGCGCCACCAGCTTCGCGTACGTCCGCAGTCTTGGCCAACCGCAGTATCCCGGCGGTCACCGGCCACCCCAACACTGCCGCCGCCAGGACAGTGAGCACAATCCACAGCGCCTGCATCCCACACTCCTTCGCTCCCGTGCTTCCAGCCTAACGACGGGTGCCGACAATGCTGGGCGGGACTCGCTCGGCGGTGCCGACTTAGGAGCGGTCCCGGCTTTGGAGCGGTCCCGGCTTTGGAGCGGTGCCGATTCAGGGAGTGGGCATCCCGCCATTGACGTTGAGCGTTTCACCCATCACGTAGCTGGATTCGGAGGAGGCCAGGAAGACGTAGGCCGGTGCCAGTTCGGTGGGCTGTCCGGCCCGCCCCAGCGGGGTCGATTTTCCGAATTCGGGCAGTTTATCCTTGGGCTGGCCGTCGGAGACCTGCAGCGGTGTCCAGAAAGGGCCCGGCGCAACGGCGTTGATGCGGATGCCACGGGGGGCCAGTTGTTGGGCCATTCCCTTGGCGAAGTTGTTGATCGCGGCCTTCGTCATGGCGTAGTCGATCAGGTCCGGGGAAGGCATGTAGGCGTTCACGGAGGTGGTGGCAATAATGGACGAGCCGGGTTTTAGGTGCGGCAGCGCCGCCTTGGTGATCCAGAACAGCGGGTAGACGTTGGTTTTGAAGGTCTGGTCGAACTGCTCGTCGCTCAGGTCCTCCAGCTTCTCGCAGGCGATCTGTTTGCCGGCGTTGCTGACCAGGATGTCCAGGCCTCCGAGTCCGTCCACTGCTTTTTGCACCAGTTCCCGGCTAGCGGAGGCACTGCTGATGTCTCCCGGAAGGGCAACGGCTTTCCGCCCGCAGTCCTGGATGAGGCGGACGATTTCCTGTGCGTCGGGCTCTTCCACCGGCAGGTAGGACAGCGCCACGTCGGCACCCTCCCGGGCGAAGGCGATGGCAACGGCCGCTCCGATCCCGGAATCGGAGCCGGTAATCAGGGCCTTGCGCCCCTGCAACCGGCCGGTGCCGCGGTAGGACTCCTGGCCCCGATCGGTCTGCGGTTCCAGCTTCTGGTCCAAGCCGGGTTCGGGCTGGTCCTGCTTCGGCGGGCTAATAGAGGGGAAGCGGGTCTTCGGATCCTGGAACGTGTATTGGTCTGTGCTCACCGTGCTCTCCAATCAGTGGTTCTCCAAACAGGAAGCCTACTGACCACCCTAGGCAGCCGCGTCCGGGCGGACAAGGCCAGGGGCGGGCCGGAGCTGGAACCAACTACTGATCCGCCAGTTCCAACAGGATGGTGGCCGCGGCCCGGCCCCCCTGCTCCTCCTGCCAGCCCGAGCGGAACACCGCCTTGCTGACTGCCTGTGGGCTGATGCCCAGCCGTGACGCAACCTCCACCTGCTGGCCCCTGGCACCGGGCCGCAGCAGGTCCAGGACGCGCCATTCGGCCTCCGTCCGGTTGCGGACCAGCCGACCGAGCAGGGAGAGCACGGCCTCCGCCGCTGCCCCGCGCTCCATTGCGCCGCCCGAAGCCGGGTCTGCGCGGACGGATACGGGCACCCGCTCCCCCATTTTCTTGGCCCGTTCCACCGCCTGCCGCGCCGCCACAAAGGCGGGTCCGCTGGCTTCCCGGGGACTGCGCGGCAGCGGTTCCTGGACAGCGCCGGCGCCGATTCCGATATACCAACCGCCCAGCCGCAGTACCTTGAGGACAACATCGACAACAACGCCTGCGTCCGACAGCACGCCCTGGACTTCGTCGCCTACGGAACGTTCGAAGGCCAGCACCACAGGGACGTCGCGCAGCAACTCCAGCAACCCGGGCACGCGGTCCTGATCCTTGCGGCTGCCTCGCTGATCCATCGTCATCACATACACAGATAAATCGTAAAGGGTTGATATCTAGAAATCAACCAT
>DASYGM010000061.1:0-3944 GCA_035999715.1 Micrococcaceae bacterium
GGGAGACGTCCATGTACTCGACCTCGTCGGCCGGGATCAGGACGGGCTCGCCGCCACCGCCGCGCTGGCGGACCAGGACGGTTTCTTCGGCGAAGTGGTTGTCCGCCGTCAGCGGAGCGTTCGCCTGGGCGATCACCACCTCCACCTCGTCGTCGGCGGTCAGGTAGTGCACCTCATCGCTGACCATGCCGTTGTTGACCTTGCGGTACGGGGTCTCGATGAACCCGAACGGGTTGATCCGTCCGTAGGACGCCAGCGAACCGATCAGGCCAATGTTGGGGCCTTCAGGGGTTTCGATGGGGCACATGCGGCCGTAGTGCGAGGGGTGGACGTCACGGACCTCCATGCCGGCGCGGTCGCGGGACAGACCGCCCGGGCCCAGGGCCGAAAGGCGGCGCTTGTGCGTCAGGCCGGCCAGCGGGTTGTTCTGGTCCATGAACTGCGACAGCTGGGAGGTTCCGAAGAACTCCTTGATTGCGGCCACCACTGGGCGGATGTTGATCAGGGTCTGCGGCGTGATCGCCTCGACGTCCTGGGTGGTCATCCGCTCGCGGACCACCCGCTCCATCCGGGACAGCCCGGTACGGACCTGGTTTTCAATCAGTTCGCCCACGGCACGGATGCGGCGGTTGCCGAAGTGGTCAATGTCGTCGACCTCGACGCGCAGCTCATGGTCCGCTCCGTCGCGCTTGCCCATCAGGGTCTTGCCGCCGGCGTGCAGGGTGACCAGGAACTTGATCATCGCGACGATGTCGTCGATGCTCAGCACCGAGGCGTCGTCGTCGGCCAGGGACTTGTCGATCCCGAGCTTGCGGTTGATCTTGTAGCGGCCGACCTTGGCCAGGTCGTAGCGCTTCGGGTTGAAGTACAGGTTATGCAGCAGCGCGTCAGCGGCCTCCACGGTGGGCGGCTCGCCCGGGCGCAGCTTGCGGTAGATGTCCAGCAGGGCATCCTCGCGGGTGTCCGTGGTGTCCTTCTCCATGGTTGCCCGGATCGAGTCGAACTCGCCGAACTCTTCCAGGATCTGCCCCTCGGTCCAGCCCAGGGCCTTCAGCAGCACCGTCACCGACTGCTTGCGCTTGCGGTCAAGGCGGACGCCGACCTGGTCGCGCTTGTCGATCTCGAGCTCAAACCAGGCGCCGCGGGACGGGATGATCTTGGCGGTGAAGATGTCCTTGTCACTGGTCTTGTCCGCGGCGCGCTCAAAGTAGGCGCCCGGGGAACGGACCAGCTGCGAGACGACCACGCGCTCGGTGCCATTGATGACAAAGGTGCCCTTGTCCGTCATCAGCGGGAAATCACCCATGAACACGGTCTGCTGCTTGATTTCGCCGGTGTTATTGTTCATGAACTCGGCTTTGACGTACAGCGGCGCCGCGAAGGTGGCGTCACGGTCCTTGCACTCGTCCGTGGTGTACTTCGGATCGGCGAATTCCGGCTCCGAGAAGCTCAGGGACATGGTGCCCTGGAAGTCCTCAATCGGAGAGATCTCTTCGAAGATATCCGACAGGCCGGACGTGGTGGCCACGCTCTGGTCGCCGGCTTCGACGGCCTTGTGCATCCGGGACTGCCAGCGCTCGTTGCCGACGAGCCAGTCAAAGCTCTCGGTCTGGAGGGCAAGCAGATTCGGAACGTCCAGCGGTTCGTGAATCTTTGCGAACGAGAGCCGGCGGGTTGCCCCGTCGGTGCTGTTGCTGTTGATAGCGGTTGCAGCCCCGTTTTGATTAGAGCTGTTTACATTAGAGCTGTTTACATTAGAGGTGCTCGAGGCGACCAAGAGGGATCCTTCCACAGACCTTCAGGCTTGTCCTGCGAACCCCTTACCTGAATCGAAGCAATCCGTTCCGGATCGGTCCGACGCCAAAATGACCGGCTGTGTTCGGCGAAAACAGCTGATTCCTAGGCATTGCCCACCGCTATATGAAGGCTGAAGGTTAAGAGGGGAGACGCAAAGATCTATACTACGGCAAACACGCCCGCGTGTCCAACGCGCGCCATATGATACCCCCGTGCCGCCATTATGGAAGGCCCAACGCGCGGCAGCCGCCGAACGCCGTCGAAATTTAACGGCCCGGCCAACTGTTAGATTCTAGTAAAGCGCAGCCTCGACCATGATGCGCGCCCCACCAGGGAAAAGGAAACACACTCCAATGACCGCGACTCCCACTGATGCGAATGCCACTGATGTTGTCATCCTGGCCGGAGCCCGGACCCCGCAGGGCCGGCTGAACGGAGCGTTGGCCGGCTTTACCGCCGTCGAGCTTGGTTCCAAGGCCATTGCCGCCGCGCTGGAACGTTCAGGCGTGCGGGCGGAGGACGTGGACCACGTCATCATGGGCCAGGTCCTGCAGGCCGGAGCCGGCCAGAACCCCGCGCGGCAGAGCGCCATCGGCGCCGGAATCGGCTGGGACGTGCCCAGCGTGACCATCAACAAGGTCTGCCTCTCCGGACTCACCGCAGTCATTGACGCCGCCCGGATGATCCGCAGCGGCGAAGCACAGGTCGTGGTGGCCGGCGGCCAGGAGTCCATGACCCGCGCTCCGCACATCCTGCCCGGCTCCCGGCAGGGCTGGACGTACGGGTCCATCGAGGCCCTCGACGTCGCAGCCCGCGACGGGCTCACCGACGCGTTCGACGGCGATTCCATGGGTTTGTCCACGGAACGCGGCAATGGCGTCCTGGGCATCGACCGGCTCGCCCAGGACCAGGTGGCCGAAGCCTCGCACCGGCGGGCCGCTGCCGCCGCGGCCGCCGGAGTGTTCGAGTCGGAAATCGTTCCCGTCACGGTCCCGCAGCGAAAGGGCGACCCGCTGCTCCTGACCACCGACGAGGGCGTGCGTCCCCAGACCACGCTGGACACCCTGGCCCCGTTGAAACCCGCATTCTCGGAGGGCGGGACCATCACCGCCGGCAACTCCTCGCCGCTGAGCGACGGCGCCGCCGCCCTAATCCTGACCAGCAAGACGTATGCGGAGGAGCACTCACTGGACTGGCTGGCCGTCGTCGGCCGTCCCGGCCAGGTCGCCGGACCGGACAACTCCCTGCATTCGCAACCCTCCCATGCCATCCAAAGCGCGCTGTCCAAGGCCGGCTGGAGTACCTCGGACCTGGACTTTATTGAAATCAACGAGGCATTCGGCTCCGTGGCCGTCCAGTCCCTGAAGGATCTGGACATGAAACTGGAGCAGTGCAACCTCCATGGCGGGGCCATCGCGCTGGGCCACCCGATCGGGGCCTCCGGCGCACGGCTGGCGCTGCACGCGGCCACCGAACTCAACCGACGCGGCCAGGGCAAGGCGGCCGTGTCGCTGTGCGGCGGCGGCGGCCAGGGCGAGGCCCTGCTGCTGTACCGGGACTGAGCATGCCTGCAGCTAAGGACCCGCAACCAGCCACCGGCCGGGAGCGAGTGCGTCGGGACGCCGCGGGACGGGACCTGGAGGTGGAAATCTTCGCCCGGAAACCGGCCAACAGCCTCGCCGAGGCCGCAGCCGTGCTGGGTATCAGGCCAGCGGACATCGTCAAGTCCCTGGTGGTCAAGCGCCCGGACGATTCCTTCCTGTTCGCCCTGATCCCCGGCGACCGGCAGATCTCGTGGCCCAAACTGCGCGCCGTCGTCGGGGTGAACAGGCTGTCCATGCCCTCGCCGCAGCTGGCCCAGCAGGCAACCGGCTACGAGCGGGGCACCATCACCCCGCTGGGCAGCACCACGGCCTGGCCCGTCTTCGCGGACACAGCGATGCGGGGCCAACGCGTCGCGATGGGCGCCGGGGAGCACGGATTCAGCCTGTTTGTCCAGGCTGATGACCTGCTCGCCGCCCTCGACGCCACCGTGCTCGACATCTCCGAGCCCGCCTGACGCTCCTGCCCTGGTGGACCGGTTTAAAGCGCAGAAGCCCCGCACCGATTGGTGCGGGGCTTCCGTGCAGCTGGCAGCGGTTACTTGA
>DASYGM010000066.1:0-13441 GCA_035999715.1 Micrococcaceae bacterium
CCAGCGCGGCCGCCAGGATGGTGTAGGCCAGCTTCTCCTTTTGTCCGCCGGATTTGCCGCCGGAATCGGTGAAGTGCTCGTGTTCCTCCCCGGTCTCCGTCCACCGTTCGGAGGCGGAGAACGTGAACCAGTTGCGGACGTCAGTGACCTTGGCGGTCCACCGTTCGTCCAGGTTGGTTAGCCCCGGGCGGCCGCGGAAGCGTTCCACCAGGCTCTCCACCTGCAGGAACTTTTGCTCCGAATACTGTTCCTGGGCACCCACGGTCCCTTCTGAACAGGCCCGCAGTTCCGTGCCGAACTCCCGGACTTCGGCGTCGGAGGTGGCCTGCGGTTCCAGCTGGATGTGCCTGCCCGGGTTGTACTCGATCCGCGCCAGGGACTCGTTGATCTCGCCAATGCGGGAGGCAATGTCCTGCTTACGGGCGTCCAGGAACGCGTTGAACGCCACGATTTCGTGGATGGTGTTTTGGGTCAGGGATTCCTTGAACCGCTCGGCAAACCGGGGAAGGTCATTGTCCACCAGCTGCGCCAGGATCTTGTTGAATTCCCCGGCGGCCTCCAGCGAGGCGTCCAGCTCGGTGGTTTCCGCCGGGTATTTATTGCGGAAGTCGGCCATGAGCCGGATGGTGGTCTCCGAGGCGCGGATCACCTGTTTGTTCAGCGCATCGATGGCGGCGGTCAGCTTCTCGCGGACCTTGCTCTCCACCTTTGCCGTGTTCTTGTACGTCAGCACCCCCGACTCGAGCGCCGCCTCGGTGAGCCTGCCCAGCTCAGCCAGCAGGCCGGCGTCGTCCGTCAGGGCGGCCCCGGCAAGGGCATCGCGGCAGTCCGCGATCTGCTCGGTTATATCCTTCACGGCTGTCTTGTTGCTGCCGATCCGCTCATGGACCAGGGTGAGCTTGTCGTTGGCCCGAGCCAGGCGCGCGGCGGTAGTGGCTTCGCGGGCGGTGAGGTCGCGGAGGATGTCGCTGGAGGACTCGAGCTCGGCCTTCTCCTCTGCAAGTTCCGTCATGGTCCTGGCCGTGCCTTTCCAGTCCAGGGTGGCGAAGCCGGCGACGGCGGAGAGGGTGCCGATGAGCCGCTGCGAGCGTCCCAGGTTGCCGAGCCGGGCATCGATCCGGACCAATTCGTCCCGGGTGGCCCGCACCTTGCCCTCGGCGTCGTCGAGCGCGGACCGCAGCCGGGCGATTTTGTCATGGTTATCCCAGCCCAGGACGAAGCTGGAACGGTCCGTGAGGGCGTTGCGGTCGTCCTTTTCGTGGCGGCCGCCGCCGCCCTTGAGCTGGCCGTTGATGGTCAGGGCCTTGGGATGGCGCCGGAACTCGGCCATGTCCTGGCAGCAATGGTGGTCAAAGCGCCGGACCAGCTCGTCCAGCAGGAATTCGCGCAGCGGCGTGCCCGGCTTGATGCTGATCTTGCTGGCCAGCGTGTCAGGTGCCGCCGCCCGCGGCCCCGGACTTTCGCCCACCCTCAGGTAGACCAGCCGGGCGCGTAGGTTGTTGGCGTCCACCCAGTCGCTGACCGCGGGGTAGTGATCCCCGGTCACCAGCATGGACAGCGCGAAGCCGTGCAGGGTCCGCTCGGCCGCACCCTCCCACGCCGCTTCGGATTCACGCACCCGCAACAGTTCGCCGGTGAACGGCAGCTCGGCTTCGGCGACGCCCGTCCCGGTGCACAGCTTGTGGCGCAACTGGATGAGCCAGCCGGGAAGCAGATTTTGTCTGTTCAGCAGGCTTTTCAGCTCCTCCGAGTGCTCCCTGGCCTCGTCGGCGGCATCGGAGCGCTGCCGGTCCAGGGCGGTGCGCTGCCCCTGAAGCTCGGTGTTGTCCGCGGCTAGCTTCTGCTCGATCCCGGGTAGCGCCGCGGTGTTGGCGTCGAAGACCACCTGGTTGTCAGGGGCCTGCAGGCCTAGATCGCTGGCGGCCTGGGAATAGGTCTCGTAGCTCTTGCGCTGGGCGGCCGATTCGGTGGCCATCCGGGCCAGGTCCGCCTCGATGGCCGCGATCCGGCCGCCGCCGCTGTTGCGGATGTCGTCGCGCAGGTCGGCGAGTTCGTGTCCCAGCCGGCCCGCTTCCGCGGCCAGTGCGGTCTCCTCCTCAGCCACCCGGGCAGCGGTCCGGTCCAGCTCCTGCAGGTGGGCTTCGCTGAGCTGAAGCTTCTTGTCGGTAAACCAGGGGGAAAGCTGTTCGCGCTGTTTGTGGGAGCGGTCGTAGTCGGCGAGCAGCGCATCGTGCCGGGCGGCATTGTCACGGATGGGTTCGAGCATCCGGATCTGGTCCTTGGCCCGCAGGACGGCGTCATGGGCCTTCTTCAGGTCATCAAAGTGGTGCAGCAGATTCTTGATGCGCGTCTCAACATCGTCCTCCTCCAGCATGTTGGTGCGCACAAAGTGGGTGATGTTCTCCACCTGCTTCATCGACACCGTCCGGTGGAACAGGTCCATGGCCTGGGCGGAGCCGATGCCAAAGTGCCGCTTGAAGGTGGCGGCGTACTTTTCAAACACGTCGAAAACGGCGACGCCGTCTGCCCGCAGCCGCCGCTTCAGCCTGGCCAGATCGGTGCCGAAGTCGGAGAAATCGGCCTTGATCGACTGCTCACCTTCGGCGATCGAATAGAACCGGGTGGGTTGGCCGGCCTCCTGCGTTGCCCAGAGCGTGATGGCCAGGGTGATGGATTTTCCGGCTGCGGCGTTATGGAAAACGCCCAGCACTACGGTGAAGGTTCCTGGGCCGCGGAGCGCTACCGGACGGGAGGCGTCTCCGATGCCGCTGCGGGCGCTCTTGTGGAACCCGCGCACGTAGGACATCAGGCTGCGTTCCTTCTTTTGCGCCCCGGCGGCCTTGTTGTACTCAATCTTGTTGGCCGGCAGCAGCAGCGTGGTGATGGCGTCCACCACGGTGGACTTGCCGGAGCCGATGTCACCGGTGAGCAGGCTGTTTTCTCCGTCGAGCCGGAAGGTGCGCACGTTCTTGTTGAACGTTCCCCAGTTCAGCAGCTCCAAACGGTGCAGCCGGAAGCCCGGAAGCATGCCGCCGTCCTCGGTGAGGTCATCCAGGCTGAAGAGCCCGGGCTGCGCCTGGATGCTCATGCTTTACCTCCTTCGGCTGAGTCCCCGACCAGGGCGGATCGGTAGTCGGCCAGCCGGGCGTCGAATTCTTCCAGCCATTGGGCGTCCACGTAGGCCTTCAGGATCCGGGCCACCTCGTAGGCTTGGTCCTGCCCGCGGAGCCTGCGCAGGAAGCCGAGCTCGGACACCTTCTTGATGTTGGCGGCCAGCTGGTCCAGGACGCGGGCCTCGTTGCTGGATTCGGGCAGGAATACGGAAACCATGTCGCCGATCTGTTCGGCCGTCATGATCAGCCGGGTCTCGCTGTTCTGCTGGTCGAATTCAGCCAGCCGCGCGCGCAGCAGGGCCAGCAGCAGGCTGACGTGGAAGCTCAGTTGGCGCCGCGGAATCAGCCGCGGCAGGTCCGGGTCGGCGTCCGGGCTGGAGCGCAGGAAAGCGTAGCCTTCGGTGTCATCCAGGACCAGTTCAAGCCCCAATACAGCCACGTAGTCCCGGACCTGCGCTGGGAGCTCCAGGAGCCGCTGCCATAGTTTTTCGTCCGTTTCGCGGTAGACGACGCCCTTGAACAGCCTGGTGACAGCCAGCGGCAGGCCGTCCGTGCCGCCGGTGCTGATTTCGGACATTCCCGTAGGGGAGCTGGTCATGATGGCCTCACGAAGATGATTTGGTCGACGGTTGCCTCGCGCAGGCTGCCGTCCGGCAGGGTCCAGGACAAGGTTTGGGACTTGTCCGCGCTGATCGTGGCCCAGTTGGATTCGGTCGCCAGCTGGAAGTAGGCGACGAGTTCGGCCAGGCCCTGGCTGAGCGGGAAGGCATCGGTGATGTCCGCCAGCG
The DNA here is from genome assembly GCA_035999715.1 of Micrococcaceae bacterium. Taxonomy (GTDB): domain Bacteria; phylum Actinomycetota; class Actinomycetes; order Actinomycetales; family Micrococcaceae; genus Arthrobacter_M. The sequence continues at coordinate 3,902 of DASYGM010000066.1, forward strand.
TGGCGTGCTGTGCCTCTGCCAGCACGGCATCGACATTGCTTTCGAGCCGGTGCGCATCGACGTGGAATTGGTCAAAGAGGGCACCTGCGTCCACGTCGAGATCCTCGGCGACGGAGACGGCGTCGTGGATCGCCACCTGCCTGCCGGGCTCGTAAAGGGGCCTCTCGAAGGGAAGGGCGACGGCGACGTCGTGGCCGGGGAGCTCGGCGAAGGGGCCTGACGGCGGCGCGGTGCGCACGGCGACGGCGCTCGATTCGATGTTGCGGATCAGGGCCATGATGCGCTTGTTTTCGAGGAAGACCTTGTCATCGAGCAGCCGGCGGATCTGCGCGGACAGCTGGCGCACCGTGGCCTGGGTCTGTTCGACGGCGGGAAGCCAGTCCTTTTGCATCGACGTGATGGACTGCAGGCCGTCCTGCCGGGCGAGCGCCTCGATCCGGGTGGCCCGTTCCAGCAACTCGTGCAGTTCGGAGCGGAGCCGGGGAGACATCAGGTAGTCCCAGAAGCCCTGGAACGTCCGGCCCTGCAGGGAGCCGGTGATGTCCTGCTGGCCGGAGAAGATCGACTCGAGGAGATCGCCCTGGCTGCCTTCCCACATGGAGATCTGTTCGCGCAGGCCGCGGTCAAGTTTGCGGAAGTTCTGCTCCACCTCACGAAAGTCCGAGAGCAGATCCTTGGCCTGGGTAGTCAGCTGGTGGAAGTGGTCCACCGCCTCGGGCCCGGTCATCACGGGGATGTTGCCGGAACGTATCTGTTCCATCTGCGCGTCGATGTCGTCGCGCTGGCGCGCCAGCTCGGCCAGCCGCGCTTCGGGATCCGTTTCCGAGCCGTGGACCAGGGTCTTCAGCAGGCTGAAGATGCTGGACAGCCGCGACTGCGTTGGCACAAAGTCGCGGCCGCGCAAGGACTCGACCCAGCGGATCACGTCCTCGGTGGCCGGAGTGAGATCGTAGACGGGCTCGTCCCGGTTGTCCGTGTAAAACTTGCGCAGCCACGCCTTGTCTGGCTCGGCCCAGTCGTCCAGGTAGTCGCCGGCGGAGCGCGGAAACCTGTCTTCGCCCAAGGAATCCCGCAGGCTGAACAGCACGTCATCAAGGACATCAACCAGAACCTGGCGCCCTAGGTTTCTTTCATTGGGGTCGGTGAACGCGGTCATGAAGAACGTCAGTGCCAGCGGTGCGTTTTGGGCGCGCAACAGCGACCATCCTGCGTGGCTATCACGCAGCGAGCTGACCGAAAAATAGTCCACCGCGGTGCTCCAAGGGTGTCGAGTGGTTCACGGAACATCGTATGCTGGCGCACGGACAAACTATCATTCGACGCGTCGGCCAAACCCCTACGTCGTCGGCGCCAGCTCCCGCGAAACCCGGGACCGCCGTCGTCGGACATCCACCAGCCCGCTCAAGCCGGCGATCCCCAGCCCCAGCACCGCCAGCCCGGCCCCCACCAGCGCCGGCGCCACGTACCCCCAGCCCCAGCTGATCACCACACCGCCCAGGAAGGCGCCCAGCGCGTTGGCGATGTTCAGCGCCGAGTGGTTCAGCGAGGAGGCCAGCGTGGGGGCGCCCGGGGAGACGTCCAGCAGGCGCGTCTGCAGCGCCGGGATCAGCAGCGAACCGGAGGCGCCCACTATGAAGACCAGCACCAGCGCGCTCCACTGCGCATGCAACGCCGCGCTGTAGACCAGCAGCATCACCGCGATGAACGCCATCGAGCCGTAGATGCTGCCCATCACGGACCTGTCCGCGATCCGGCCGCCCACCAGGCTTCCGCTCACCATGCCCAGGCCGTACAGTGCCACGATCACCGGCAGGAAGTCCGCCGGGAAGCCGGCGACCTCGGTCATGGTCGGGGCCACATAGGTATAGACGGCGAAGAACCCGCCGAAGCCCACGATGCCGATCAGCAGGGTCAGCCAGACCTGCAGGCGTTTGAGCGCGCCGAGTTCGGTGCGGATGCTGGCGTCGGCGTGCACCTTCTGTGCCGGGACGAAGCGCGCGATGCTGGCCAGGGTGACCAGGCCGATCAGGCCCACCAGGACGAACATCAGCCGCCAGCCCAACTGCTGGCCGATCAGGGTGGCCAGCGGAACGCCCACGACGTTGGCGATGGACAGGCCCAGCATCACCATGGAAATGGCGTGTCCGCGCTTGCTCGGTGCCACCAGCGAGGCGGCAATGACCGCCGCGACGCCAAAGTAGGCGCCGTGCGGCAGGCCTGCAATGAACCGGGTCACCAGCAGCCAGGAATAGTCCGGGGCAAAATAGGAGGAGAGGTTGCCCAGCGTGAACAGCACCATCAGCCCCAGCACCAGGCGCTTGCGGGGCATCCGCGCCGCCGCGGCGGCCAGCAGCGGTGCTCCGACCACGACGCCCAGCGCGTAACTGGAGATCAGGTGGCCGGCCTGCGGAATGCTGACATGGACGCCGTCGGCGACATTGGGCAGCAGGCCCATCATGGCGAATTCCGTGGTGCCGATGCCGAAGCCGCCGATGGCGAGCGAGGCAATGGCCAGGGCAATGTGCCGCGGGGAAAGAGTCTTGGTCATCGGGTCCCTTGTGGTCCGTCGTGGTCTGGTTATAAGGCACAGACGGCGTTGTCCGCCCCCAGTCTAGTTGGCCCTAAACTGGGGCGGTGACTGAGCCCAAGCCAATCGTCGGCGCCGCGATCGTGGATTCCCTTCAGCGCCCCCGGCAACTGCTCGCCGCCCGGCGCACGGCCCCGCCGGCCTTTGCGGGCATGTGGGAGTTCCCCGGCGGCAAGGTGGAACCGGGGGAAGGGCAGCAGGCGGCGCTGCACCGCGAACTGCACGAGGAGTTGGGGGTGCAGGTGCGGCTGGGGCCGGAAGTGGAGGGCCCGACGACGGCGGGCTGGCCGCTGAACGGCTCGGCTTCCATGCGCGTCTGGCTCGCTGAGCTGACCCTGGGCGAGCCGGCACCCCTGCAGGACCATGACGCGGTGCGCTGGGTGCCGCTGGACACCGGGGCGGACCTGCTGGCGCTGCGGTGGATCCCCGCGGACTTTCCGATTGTCCGTGCGGTCCTGGATCTGTGCCAGACTGGAGCTTCGATGCCGGATGGAGGAGGAACCCATGACGCAGTCTGACCAGCCGTCTGACCAGCAGGCCGACCAGCCGTCTGACCAGCAGGCCGACTTGCCGGCCGACCAGCCGTCTGACCAGCAGGCCGGCTCCAACGAGGACCTGAAGAAGAAGTTCCGCGAGGCGCTGGAGCGCAAGAACAGTCGGCACCACGCCAGCATGGAGGCCAACAACGGCAGCAAGATCAGCCATGCCCAGGGCAGCGCGTCGCAGAAACGCGAGTTCCGCCGCAAGAGCGGGTAGCGGCCGGCGGGAGTGAATCGGACGTCCGGAAAACCGGCACACGCGTAGACTGGAGGTGTGCCGCTTCGGTGCGCCCGGCAGCCCCCAGCAGCCCCCGGGGCGGCGCTGAGGACGCGTCATGGCACTGCTCATCGTCATCATCGTGATCATCGTGATCCTGTTGTGGATCTGGTTCTCCCTCTCTCTCCGGGTGGTCCGCCAGTACGAAATGGGCGTGCTGTTCCGGCTGGGCCGGGTAGCCGGCGTCAGGAATCCAGGCCTGGCGGTCATCATTCCGGTCATTGACCGGTTGACCAAGGTTTCGCTGCGGATCATCACGCTGCCCATCCAGTCCCAGGGCATCATTACCCGGGACAATGTCAGCGTCGATATTTCCGCCGTCGCGTATTTCCGCGTCATTGACGCGGTGAAGTCAGTCGTCGCCATCGAAAACGTGTACTCCGCCATCGACCAGATCGCCCAGACCACGCTCCGGAAGGTGGTGGGCCAGCACACCCTGGATGAAACGTTGGCCGAGACGGATGTCATCAACTCAGGCATCCGGCAGATCCTGGACGTCACCACGCTGGAATGGGGCGTGGAGGTGACGCTGGTGGAATTGAAGGACATCCAGCTGCCGGAAAGCATGAAGCGCGCAATGGCGCGGCAGGCCGAGGCGGAACGGGAGAAGCGCGCCAAGATCATCGCAGCGGAGGGCGAGTCGTTGGCCGCCGCCGCGCTGGGCGACGCCTCCGACACCATGATGGCCCACCCGTTGGCTTTGCAGCTGCGCAACCTGCAGACGCTGCTGGATCTGGGCGTGGACAAGAACAGTACAGTGGTATTCCCGGCGCCGCTGATGAGCACGATCAGCGAATTGGGCGCGTTCCTGAGCCGTGAAGCCGGCGCCGCGGCCGGGTCGGTCGCCACGCCAGGACCCGGGCGCACCTCCCGATCTGCGGCAGGCACCGCCTCCGGCCGGATTGGCCAGCCGCCGCTGGCCGCCGCGCAGGCACCGGCCAAGACATAACGGTTCCAAGCGCTTGCCAAGACGTGGCGGTAAAGGTGCCTTGCTGGACGCCTTGGCCGCATGCCTGGCATTTGCGGGCCATTCCTCTTTCCGGATTTACACGGGGCAACAGATGCTGTGGCTGAAGTGGGTGCTGGGACAAGTGCGGCAGTTCCTGACGCCTTTTGCCGGCCTATCTGTTGTGGCGTGCGAGAGCGTCCCCAGTTCGCGCTGTGGATTACTGGCTCTAGCGGATTTCGTGCAGACAAGCCAAGCGTGGGTGACGTATCGTCAATCATGCTGGCAACGCTGCACTGTTGCGGACTTAAGGAGGAATTCCGATGGAAAAACTGTCCCTGACCGCATTGGCGCGTGAGCAGACGGAACTGGCGCGGACCGCACCGGCTGGCCGGAGCGCCCGGACGGTGTACGGCGGCCACGAGCACGTGCTGCGCCAGACCCTGGTTTCGCTGGTGGCCGGGCAGCGCATGGATGAGCACGAGAATCCGGGCGAAGCAACCATCTTCGTGATGCACGGCCGGGTGCGGCTGCTGACCGGTGAATCGAGCTGGGACGGCATGACCGGGGATCTACTCATCGTTCCGCAGGCCCGCCACGCCCTGGAAGCGCTGGAAAATGCGGTGGTACTGCTCACGGTGGCCAAGCTCCGGTGAACGTGCCCCTTCGCTCTGACAATGACGTCCTTGCCGGACGCCGTGCCCTAAAACCGCGGTGCCCTAAAACCGCGGCCCCCAAAACCGTGCCTTAGAACAACGTCGGTTCCCTGACTTCGTTGTGTTGGATCCGGCCGCCAGCGGCAAGGCCCGCCGCGGGCAGACTGCCCTCCGGATAGTCCCCTTCGTCGGATCGGGCGTTGTGGCTGAAGCCGGCCGTTCCGGCGAAGCCGTGGCGCTTCTTGAAGTAGCCGACCCGGCCGGCGAGCCACTGCCGGTAGTCCTTATCCGCGTAGGAGCCGGTCGAATACAGTCTGCGGTATTTGCCCACCAGCGTGGGGTGTTCGCGCGCCAGCCATTGCATGAACCATTCCCGGGTGCCAGGGCGAAGGTAGAGAGCGCCGGCGCTGACACCGGTGGCCCCGGCCCGGGACAGGGCGCCGAACAGCGAATCAAGGGCCTCGTCACTGTCGGTGAGCCAGGGAATGATGGGCATGGCCATCACCCCGCATGGCAACCCTGCTTCCCTGAGCCGGCTGACCAGCGCCAGCCTTGCCTTGGGCGTTGGCGTGCCCGGCTCAATGGTGCGGGCCAGCGCCTCATCCGTCAGGGCCAGCGAGATTCCCATCCCGACCGGTACCTGGGTGGCGGCCACCTTCAGCAGCGGGATGTCCCGGCCCAGCAGCGTGCCCTTGGTGAGGATGGAGAAGGGTGTCCCGGACTCAGCCAGGGCGCTGATAATGCCGGGCATGAGCTTGTAGCGTCCCTCGGCCCGCTGGTAAGGGTCCGTATTGGTGCCCAGCGCGACGTGGTGGTGGCCCCAGCCGGGCCTGGAGAGTTCGCGGCGGAGCACCTCGCCGGCGTTGATCTTGACCACCACCTGGCTGTCGAAGTCCATCCCGGCGTCGAAGTCCAGGTAGGTGTGGGTCTTGCGCGCAAAGCAGTAGACACAGGCGTGCGAGCAACCGCGGTACGGGTTGATGGTCCAGTTGAACGGCATCTTGGACCCGGCAGGAACCTTATTCAGGACCGACTTGGAGAGCACTTCGTGGAAGGTGATGCCGGCGAACTCGGGCGTGGACACGGAACGCACCAGACCCAACAGCGGCAGCAGGGCCGCATCCGGCGGGCGGCCCAACGCATCGGTGGGTTTAAGTTCCTGGTTCTCCCAACGCATGCACTTATTCGAACATATATTCTACTATTTTACAAGGGTGCGGTTGCCGCCGCCCAGGCTTCTGGACAGGGGCGTTAACCTTGGAACAACGCCCCCGGCCGCAACGGCAGCCGGAGCGTTACTGCAGCCGAGCAAAGGAGCCCGCGATGTCCAATCTGGCCACCATTCTGAGTGACTCAGCCACGTCCAACCCCGACGGAATCGCCATCAGGATGGATGACGTCGAGCTGAGCTACGGTGCGTTGGACAGGCTCAGCAAGCAGATTGCCGGTTTGCTGACGTCGCGGGGAGTGCAGCCGGGGGATCGGGTTGCCCTGATCAGCCCCAACCTGCCGCAGATGCCGGCTATCTACTATGGCATCCTGCGCTTCGGCGCGGTGGTGGTGCCGCTGAATCCGCTGCTGAAGGCCCGCGAAGTGGAATACCATCTCGCCAACGCCGGGACCCATCTGGCCTTCGCTTGGGAGGGGGTGCTGGCTGAGGTGGAGCCGGGCGCCAAGGCCGCCGGCACCGACGTCATTGCGGTGGATGCCGGGCTGATGCAAGCGCTGGCCGCGGCCGAGCCGCTGGAAGGGATAGCGGACACGGCCCCAGAGGACACCGCCGTCATTCTTTACACCTCCGGAACCACCGGACGGCCGAAGGGAGCCGAGCTGACGCACCAGAATCTGCTCAGCAACACACAGGTTTCCTGTGAACTGTTTTCCATCAGCAAGGATGATGTGCTGTTCGGCGGACTGCCGTTCTTCCACATCTTCGGCCAGACCTGCGCGCTGAACGCCAGCGTGATGAGCGGTGCGATGCTGACCATCCTGCCGAAGTTCGATCCGATACGCGCCCTGGAAGTCATGCAGCGGGACCGGGTGACCATCTTTGCCGGGGTGCCGACCATGTACATCGCGCTGCTGCGCACCCTAGCTGCCGGCGATAACCGGAACAAGTACGACGTCGGCAGCCTGCGGCTGGCGGCATCCGGCGGCTCGGCCATGCCGTTGGAGGTGCTGCACGAGTTCGAGAAACTCTTCGCGGCCACCCTGCTGGAGGGCTATGGGCTCTCCGAGACCTCGCCGGTGGTCTGCTTCAACCAGCGGGATGGAATCCGCAAGCCCGGTTCCATCGGCACCGAGGTCCGGGGTGCCCAGCTGCGGGTGCTGGATGAGGCCGGCCACGACGTCGCGCCCGGAGAGGTGGGGGAGCTGGCGGTGGCCGGCGGCTATGTGATGAAAGGCTACTGGCGGAACCCGGAGGCGACGGCGGAGGCCATTCCGGACGGCTGGTTCCGGACCGGGGACCTGGCCCGGATGGATGAGGACAAGGTTTTCTTCATAGTGGACCGCAAGAAGGACATGATCCTGCGCGGCGGCTACAACGTCTACCCCCGTGAGGTGGAGGAGGTCCTGTACGAGCACCCGGCGGTGGCCGAGGCCGCCGTCGTCGGGCGTCCGGATGAACTCAACGGCGAGGAGATCATCGCCGTCGTCGCCCTTAAGGACGGCGCCGAGGGTGCGGAGGATCCGCAGACGCTGGCCGACGGAATCCGGGACTTCGTGAAGGAACGCATTGCGGCCTACAAGTATCCGCGGCGTGTGGTGATCGTGGATGCGCTGCCCAAGGGGCCAACGGGGAAGATCCTCAAACGCGAAATCGATGTGTAGGCGGTAGCCAGCGGTGGCGCTGCCGGCCCCGCACCCTTCTCACACCAGTTCCCAGATGATGGTGACGGCGGCATCCACCGTTGATTCACCGGCCTCCAGCGGCAACGGACTGCCGCTGGAGACCCGCATCATGGCAGGCATCGGACCCGGCTCCAGGTCGGAGGCATCCCCTTCGCGGACGGAGTGCACCGGGCCCAGGCTGTGTCCTGCCAGCGCCGCGTAGTGCTCCGCCTTGGTCCGGGCATCCTTCCAGGCATTCGCACGGGCCTGTTCCAGGACCGGCCCCGGATCGGACATGGACGGCTGAAGCCCATTCAGCCGGACGTCGTCGCCGCCGGCCTCCACTGCGGCAGCGATGATTTCCCGCGCCCGGACCTGGAAGCTCAGGCGCACCGTCATGGAGCTGCTCACCAGGTAACCGGTGACGACGTTGCCGAGGCCTTCCTGCCATCCGCTTTCGGCCCGGATGTTCAGTGAACTGGTGGTGGTGTCTTGGGGTCCAACGTCCAAGTCACGCAGCCGGTCCAGGACGGATTGCATGGCTGCGCCGGCGGCCCCATATGCCTCGGCAACGGACGCGCGCCTGGCCTCGATGCCAATGCTGAGGGTAAGGATGTCCGGTATTTGGCTGGCGGATCCATGGCCGATGACGGTGATCATGACAGAGCCTCGCTTGTTCCTTGTCTGCGTTTCCAGGGTGTGTTTATCCAGCCGAAACGATTGATGGTCGGCCGCTGCCGGTAACCGCCGGCCTGCAGCCCGGCGTGTCTTTCGAACGGATTCCTGCTGCCCGGATCGCCGGTCCGCCAGAGGGACCACAGCGCGCACAGCCCGTAGAGCGGCAGAAACGGCAAACCCAGGAAGCACGCGTACTGCGTACTGTGCCGTGCCTCGTGTCCCAACAGTTCCGGCCTGGCGTCAATGTAGGCCCGGTCTGCGCGGTAAACGACGACGTTGCCTACCGTGAATGCTCCTGCGACCGGCAGCTTCGGCCTGTAGCCGGTCCCCAGAATGAGTCCCTGCGGCCCCGATTCCAGCCGGGTCCGGGTCACCGCGGCCAGCAGGAGGCCCAGGGGAGTGGAAAGGTTGAGCAGGTTCGCTGCAAGCCGCAGCCGCTGGCCCTCGGTCATGGACCCATCGTAGCGGGGCACGGCGGGGCAGTGCGGGCAGGCCGGGGCGCGGCGGGGAATGGCGGGTGCGCGAAGCGCGGGGCGTAGGAAGGCCGGCGGGGACGGTCTGCCGCGACTGCACCGTCTACTAGACTGGATGGGGCGGGAGGCAGACCCATCAGCCCCCGCCGTCCACCCCTGACGAGCTTAGGTAAGAACTGCAAATGCCTGATACCCGGAATGTAGCCCCCGAGGCGCCGGAACCGATGACCGGAACCGTCCCCGCGCCCGACCCGACGGACGAAGCGGCCATTGCTGCCGCCGTCGAACGCGCGGAAGCAGCGTTCGCCGCCGCCGCAAACCTGGACGAACTCAAAGCCGCTCGACTGGCGCACACCGCGGAGAAGTCCCCTCTGAGCCAGGCCAACGCGGCGATCAGGGACCTGCCCAAGGAACAGAAGGCCACCGCGGGGAAGCTGATGGGAGCCGCGCGCGGACGCGTGAACCAGGCGCTCGCCGCCCGGACCGCCGAGCTGGAGGCCGAGGACGCGGCGCGGATCCTGGTCGAGGAAACCGTCGACGTGACTGCCGCCC
>DASYGM010000070.1:0-7066 GCA_035999715.1 Micrococcaceae bacterium
AACCATGCTGAACGTGGCACAGATGCAGGCTGCGGCCGCGCGTTCCAATCGCGTCCGGGCGGACCGGGACGCGACCGCAGTGGGGACAATCAGACAGGCCGCGGCGTAGGCGGGGTATAGGCGGCCCGCAGCGATGTAAAAGCCGACAGGGACCTGGTCAAGGTATTTCGCCAGGCCGGTGCTGGAAACCGGGAGGTCGCTGAGCAGGAACGGAACCACCGTGCCGACGCAGATCAGCAGCAGCGCTGCAATTCCAATCGGTCCGCGGATCAGGCGCTGGGCCCGCGGCGACCGATAGGCCGCCGCGATTTTGGCCGCCAGGATGAAGAAGATGGCGTAGAGGGCGAAGCGCAGGATGAGGTTGGCGAAGTTGCGACCGCCCAGCAGGCCGTCGACCGGGAGGTAGATGGCGGGCAGGCTTAGCCCGACGGCGATGGCGATCAGCAGGAAGGCCCAGAACAGGCTGGCATTCCTGCCCCGGATGGCCGCGGGCAATCTCCACGCCGCGCAGGCCACACAGAGCCCCAGCGCTACCCATTGCAGTACGGTGATCATCCCAGGTTCTCCCAAATTGCTTTAGTTTGTTCATTGTCTTGGTCTATTCGGCGCAGGGTTTTGCCCAGCATCTCCAGTCGGGCAGCCGCAGTGGTCACCAATTCGGTATCCGGAAGGCCCCGGAGGGCGTCCTCCCGGGCGTTCGGTGGCCAGCGGGCCTCCTGCGGGGTAAGCAGGCCTGTCGCCACCAGTCCATTGGTCAGTCCGACGCCGGCAATCCGGGCGGCTTCGACGGCGGCGGCGGGCGGGAGCCGGTTGGCGGACAGCTGTGCGGAGAGGTTTTGCGGCGCCATCCGAAGGTTGCCGGCAAGCCGCTGCCGCAGGTTTCCGGAATCAACGGCCTCGATCCAGCAGCGGACGGACGTTTTGTGCGGCAAAGGGTCGATCTCCTGCGCCGGAGCCTTCGCCGGAGCCCGCGTGGGGGCGCCTTCGGCGTTGCGGGCCAGAATCTGCCGAAGCAGATCCATGTCCGAAAGCTGGCTCACCAGCTCCGGCTGGGTGGGCGGTTTGACGCCCTGTGCCAGGTCCGTAAACCGTTCAAAGCCGGACAGCGCGGTGACCACATCCAGGTTCTGCGCCCGGCTCAGGGCGACGACGGTACTGATGGCGACCTTCCCACGCACCAGCTGCTGGGCCAGGGTTGAGCGCTTAATTCCGGCGAGGGCTGCCACGGTAGCCATGCTGCTGCCGGGCGCAACGGCATGAAGCCATTGTTGGAACGCCTTGGCCGGCACGGACATGATGAAGTTTTCCTCGGTCAGGGGAGCAGCTGCCCTGATGATTTTACGCAGGTGATTTTACGCAGGAAACTTTTCCGTTTATGCTTTCAGTGCTGGCCCTCCTTTTTGCACACCCCCCAAGTGCGAAACGGAGGGCCAGCTTTTTTGCCCCGCCGGGTCGGTACTGTACGTTCGGTCCTTATGACCCCCGCCGATGTTCTCTCCAGCGCCTTCCTGGGCCTGGGCACCGGACTGGCGCTGATCATCGCCATCGGCGCCCAGAACGCCTTCGTACTGCGGCAGGGCATCCGCGGCGAGCACATCGGAATCCTGGTGCTGATTTGTGCGCTCTCGGATGCCATCCTCATCGCTGCGGGCATCATCGGCATCGGCGCCCTGATCCACGCCGCCCCCGTCGCCGTCGTCGTCATCCGCCTCGCCGGAGCCGCCTTCCTGCTGGCCTACGGAGCCCTTGCCGCCAAACGCGCCATCCGGCCCGGGGCCCTGACCGCAGCGAAAGGTGCCGGCACCACCAGCCGGAAGACCGCCGTCGCCACCGTCCTAGCGCTGACCTGGCTGAACCCGCATGTGTACCTGGACACCGTCCTGCTGCTCGGATCGGTGGCGACGCAGCAGGGACCGGACCTGCGCTGGTGGTTCGGTCTGGGAGCCGCCGTGGGCAGCATCATCTGGTTCAGTGCCCTGGGCTTTGGTGCCCGGCTGCTGCGCCCCTTCTTTGCGCGCCCGGCGTCCTGGCGCGTCCTGGACGGGCTGATCGCCATCGTCATGATAGCGCTGGGGATCCGGATGGCCGTGGGGTTCTAGGTCTGGCTGGCAAAAATTATAGCCGCTGCCCTACCCCCGGCGAAGGTCATCCATCCGGTCCAGCAGACCTTCCTGCAACTGCAGCCCCAGCCATGGGCTGAAAGCAAACGGAGCCAGCCCGACTGCTTGTTGCAGGTCCGCGGCATCGACCCAGGCCCAGTCACAGACCTCCTGCGGATTGGGGACAGGTTCCGGAGTTTCATCCAGAAAGACGGCCGCAAAGGCCGGGCAGATCTCGTTCTCGACCACGCCGGAGGCGTCCACCGCACGGTAGCGGAAATGCGGCAGCACCGGTTCCGGATCCGGAATCTCAAGGCCCAGCTCCTCGCGGGCCCGGCGCCGGATAGCATCCGCGAACGACTCATCCGGGGTTGGGTGGCCGCAGAACGCATTGCTCCACACACCCGGCCATGCCGCCTTCGTCAGCGCCCGGCGGGTGACCAGGGTGCGGCCGCGGGCGTCGAAAAGGTGGCAGGAAAAGGCGAGGTGGAGCGGCGTTGAGGTCGTGTGGACGGTGGCCTTGGGGGCGACGCCGATCCTGTGGCCGTCCTCGTCCATCAGGCAGACCAGCTCCTGGGGAACCTCCGGGGCTGCTTCGGGATCCCGTCCTGCTGCCACTGCTCCCATCCCTGCCCCCTTTCGGTTCTGTGCCACGCGCTTCCGCTTCTGTCTGGGTCCGCCGCCGGACCCTGCTAGCTGGCACCGCTGCTCAAAGACAGCGTAACCAGCATTCCCGGGCGGGGAAACACCGCGGTGGGGAATGTCGGAGGTATGGTTGCGCCGTCCCGGCGGCCAGTAGCCGAAATAACCGCGGAGTCGCCGTCGTTATGCCCAATGCGTGCCGAAAATGCCGGCGATCCCCGTTGGACACGAATGTGTCCGCAGCCGAGCAAGTCCAGGCGCACCGCCCAGAAAGCCCCAATCGAAAGGCCGGAACCACCGTGACCGTACCCCTCTCCATCCTTGACCTCGCGACCATCGGGCGGGGACAGACAGCGGCGGAGAGCTTCGCCGCCAGCGTGGCGATGGCGCAGCGGGCGGAGGATCTGGGCTACCGGCGCGTCTGGTACGCCGAGCACCACAACATGTCCTCGATCGCCTCCTCCGCCACGAGCGTGCTGATTGCGCACATCGCCGCGAACACCTCCAGCATCAGGCTTGGCGCGGGCGGAGTCATGCTGCCCAACCACTCGCCGCTGACCATCGCCGAACAGTTCGGCACACTGGAGACGCTGCATCCGGGCCGGATCGACCTGGGGTTGGGCCGTGCGCCGGGCAGCGACCAGAACACTATGCGGGCCCTGCGCCGCGACCCGATGTCCGCGGACAGTTTCCCGCAGGACGTGCTGGAACTGCAGGGCTACCTGACCGGGCCCACGCGAATCCAAGGCGTGGAGGCCACACCTGGAAAGGGTACGAATGTGCCGCTGTACATCCTTGGCTCATCCCTCTTCGGCGCCAAGCTGGCCGCCGCGCTGGGCCTGCCGTACGCCTTCGCCTCGCACTTTGCGCCCAACGCACTCCAGGATGCCGTGGCCATCTACCGCCGCGAATTCCAGCCCTCCGCGCAGTTGGCCGAACCGCATGTCATTGCCGGGGTAAACGTCGTGGCGGCGGATACCGCGGCCGAAGCGCAGGAGATGTTCCAGGCCACCAAGCGCGCCCGTGTATCCCTCTTCCTGGGCGGCGGCCGGACTTTCAGCGACGAGGAGGCAGATCTGATCCTGGAGTCCCCGCAGGGCCAGCACATGGCGCAGATGGTCAAGTATTCGGCCGTCGGGACACCGGAGATGGTGGTGGATTACCTGGAGGGGTTCACCCGGCACGCCGACGCGGATGAGCTGATTGTGGCACACCAGAGCCAGGGGATTGCCGCCCGGCTGCGGTCGGTGGAATTGCTGGCTGAGGCGGCGGGACTGGTGCGGGTCTAGCTGGTCTGGCCTCGCTGCAGGACGGGGCCGATGTCCTGCAGCTGTAAGCCAGATGCTGCGAACTCCTGTCCTGGCCGCCGGAGCGAGCCATAGCCTCAAAAATGATGAAATGCCGGTTAGCTGTACGCCCGTGGTCCGTCGGCGACAGGACCACTCTGGGTGCTGGCCTTGGGAGTGATCTTGGGGATGCTGCCTGTATTGTCGGAGACAAGAGCCGTTCCGGCGCATTCGCGTACCGTGAAGATTCCCGCTGCGGCAGCTTTGCGCGTTGGGAAGCCGGACGAAACGGCCAGGACGTTCCCCTCCGGGTCCAACATGCGGAACCGGTACTGCGATTCTTCGTCAAGGAAGAGTTCGATGTTGCTGGCCAAGTGACCTCCTGCTGGAAGGCGCGGCGAGGCGCCCCGTTAGGCCGCAGCCGGCGTCTTGACGGCAGCCAATCGATATCAACCATTGTCCATGTTGTTTGCCGGAGCAACAAAACCCCGGTCAAATAGCGTCATTGTCGGATTCGCGCCGGCCAAGCCAAATTTGCGCGGCTCGCCCCGCTTAACCGGCCGGGGTAGTGCTTTACTTTTTGTAGGGGGCAGCGGCGTCTCTCTGGTTGCCATCGGCGAGGGGCCGAGGTGGTTGGATCACTTCATACAGAACCAGGAGAATCGGAAATGACACTGCCCAATGGTGTGACCCAGGGTATCTGGACGCTCGACATGGCACACAGCGAAATCGGCTTTACCGTCCGCCACGCCGGCATCAGCAAAGTCCGCGGGCGCTTCAACGATGCCAGTGCGGAGGCACACGTGGCGGATTCGCTGGCCAATTCGACGCTGCGTGCGGTGGTAAAGACCGCGAGCTTCGATTCCGGTGATGCCAACCGGGATGCCCATGTGCGCGGTGCTGACTTCTTCGACGTCGAGCAGTATCCGGAGATGACCTTCAAGGCGACGAAGGTGGACGGCGACGGCGACGACTACACCTTGACGGGTGACCTAACCATCCGCGGGATCACGAAGCCGGTGGAGTTGGAGGTGGAATTCAGCGGGGTGGTGGTGGATCCGTTTGGGGCCACGCGCGCGGGCTTTACGGCGGAGACGGAGATCAGCCGCAAGGAATTCGGTTTGACCTGGAATGCTGCGCTGGAAGCCGGTGGGGTGCTGGTCAGCGACAAGGTCAAGATCTCCCTTGACGCCGCGCTGGTGAAGCAGGAGTAGCGGCAGGTCGTTCGGCTTCCTGCTTTTGCCTACCGGGCCAGAAGCGGAGGCAACTGTTCGGCCAACAGCAGGACACCGAGGACGATCATGATTGTCCCGCTGGCCAGCGTCACGATCCGGGCCAGCGCCGGCCGGGAGGCCAGCAGGCGCTGGGCCAGCGAGGCGACCAGGCTGTAGATGGCTGCTGCGATCACCACGAACACCAGTCCCAGGATGATGCACTGCACTGGAACGGCAACACCCGAGTTCCGCGTGAGGAACTGGGGCACGATGGCCAGGAAGAGAAGCAGGCCTTTCGGATTGATGCCGCTGGTGCCCACTCCGCGCAGAAAACTCATCCGCCGGGTGACGGTGGTGGCTCCCATGCTGGCGATCCCTGAGCTGCGCCACGATCGGAGAGTGGTGAAACCGAGCCAGAGCAGGTAGGCCGCCCCGGCCAGCGTGATCCAAGCCAGCAGGAGCGGCTGGCTGGCTACCAGGGCCGCGAGCCCCAGGGCCAGCAGGACCGTGTGCAGGAGATAGCCGCTGCAAAGGCCTGCCACTGCGGGTACAAAGCTGCGCCGGGCCAGGCCTGCTGAAATGGAGTACGCCCAATCCGCCCCGGGGGTGCACGCAAGGGTCGTCGCGATAATGACGAAGCCTATGAGGGACTGCGGTTCCATGCTGATCTCCTGGATAACGGCCGATGGGTGCAAGCTTACGGAGATGCTTCACATAAGTGCTTACCGTTCTTGCTTCTATTCCGCTCCATCGCGCTATATGTTGTTGTGATGGACGGCATCGACAGAAGTATTTTGCGCGGGCTGCAGAGGGATGGCAGGATGACGGCGACTGCGCTTGCCTCCGAGGTGGGGCTTACGGTGGCTCCGTGCCACCGGCGGCTGAAGGATCTGGAAGCGTCGGGCATCATCCGGGGTTACCGGGCGGACATCGACCCAGCCTCGGTGGGACTCGGCTTTGAGGCGATAGTTTTCGTCACCCTGCGCCAGGTGGACCGGTCCACGCTGGACGATTTTGAGGCGCAGGTGGCCGCCAATGCCCATATCGTTGAGGCCCAGCGGCTATTCGGCGACCCGGACTACCTGCTGAAGGTGATCGCGGCAGATCTCCCGGCCTACCAGCGGTTCTACGACAGCGACCTGGCCATGCTGCCCGCCGTGGAAAAGCTGACGTCGACGCTGGTGATGAAGAATCTCAAACCGGGCGCAGGGTTGCCGCTGTAGCCACGCGGACCGTAGGCAAGGCCACTACTGGGGGGCTAGCCTGTGCGGTATGACTGAAAATGCCGGAACAGATGCGGAAGAAACGGGCGACGGCGCTGGCCGGGACGAGGACGATGCGGCGCGGGATTCGCTGGCCGGGGATTATATGAAGGCGGTTAATCCCGATGTGGCGGATGTCGATGAGGATTCGGTGCCCGGGGAGAAACAGGCACCCGAGCACCGCTGACGCTAGGCCCGCCCGCAACCTCGGAGGCACGCCGTCGCGCGCCGCCGTCGCGCGCCGCCGTCGCGCGCCGCCGTCAGGCGATGTGTCCGCCTGCCATCTCCTCCTCTTCCTCCGACTCGTGCTCGGCTTCGGCAATGTAGTGCTGAACCTTCTCGACGGGAAGCCGCGCGTAAAGGGCCAGGTAGAAGATGAAGACGCTTACCGCTGCGTTGATCAGGAACACCCAGCCGAACATCTCTGGGTGGGACTTGGGGTCGAACAGCCAGCTGATCAGGGCCATCAGCACAAACCAGGGGATGACCCAGATGGCACCGGCCTTGAAGTCCAGGCTCGGCTTGAGCTTGCGGTCGCCCACAAGCTGGAAGACCACCAGCAG
>DASYGM010000101.1:0-6187 GCA_035999715.1 Micrococcaceae bacterium
CCCCTACGGTCCGCATTCCGCCCAGTTCATAGAATGCCGCCGGCCCAAGCACGGCTGCGCCAGCCGGGGTGTGGCCGTGCTCGTGCATGGCGGTTACTGGCGGGCCAGACATAATCTGACCCTCATGAATCCGCTGGCAGAATCCCTGACCGCTGCTGGCTGGGCCGTTGCCAACATCGAGTACCGCCGCGTCGGCGACGGCGGATCGTGGCCCGCGATTATCGAGGATCTACGCGCAGCACTCGATTCACTGGCGGCCAGTGCCTGGCGGAGCGGGCATCCAGGCCCGGTCATCGGCGTGGGCCATTCCGCGGGAGGCCAGCTCGCCTTGTTGGCCGCGGAACGGTTGGATGCCGTCGCCGCCCTGGCACCCGTTACGGATTGCGCCCGCACCGACCGTGAAGGCCTGGGCGAAAACGCCGCGCTGGAGTTCTTTGGGAGCCACGCAACGGACCTGCCTGATGCCTACGCGGAGGCGTCACCAATCCATGCCCTGCCGCTCGGCGTACCGGTTTTGATCCTGCACGGCGCCGTGGACATCCGTGTTCCGCTCGAGCACTCATTGGCCTATGCCGAAGCCGCCCGGCACGCCGGGGATGAAGTGGACCTGCGGATAATCCCCGGATTGGACCACCTGTCCTGCATCGACCCCGAGAACCCAGCGTGGGCCGAGGTGCAGTCATGGCTGGATGGTCTTGCCGTTCACCGTTCGGCCTTGAGCAGCCCTTCGGCGTAGGCCGCGGCAGGAGCCGCCAAAACGCGGTGCAGGGTCAGGAAGGTCTGCTTCGCCCGCGGCGCCTTCCATTCCGGGGGCAGGTACTCCAGCGGCAGATTGGGATCCCGGTAGGGGAACTTTCGCCATAGCGTAAGCATGGGAACGTAGACCGCGAAGGCCTCCCGCCCGTCCACTCGGGACCCGTCCTGGGCGTATTCCAACGCTGGCCCGGTGTAAAGCTCAATGAATTCCATGTACTGCCGGTCCAGCTGATCCAGATCCCACCAATCCGCAACCCGGCCACGCATGTCGCCGTCCTTGAGATAGTCGCCGGAAAAGTACTCCACGTAATGGTCAAGTTGCCGCTCAGCCAGCCGCTGCATGGCCTGCTCCATCACGGTGCTGGGCGCGATAGCCACTCCAGAGGCGACGAACCCGAAGCCGAGGCTGATCAGCTCCGAGCGCAACTCGTAGCGTCTGTTGCGCTCGGCCTCGGGAACCGAGAACACGACCAGCGACCAAGGGTCGTCCAGCCGGGAGCGTTCGGGCGCAAAAATCCGCTGGTCGTCGGCGTGGAATATATCCAATACCGCGTCCGAAAGCCGATACCGAGTGATGCCGTCGATCTTTTCCCGCAGCAGCACACCCTTGGACTTCAGCCGTGAAACCGTCGAGCGGGCCGCCTGTTCCTCCACGTCGACTTCGGACAACATCGCGACCAATGAAGAAACCGGGAATGAGTCGGCGTTGTCCTTGCCATAAAGGCCATACAGGGTGACGATCAGCTGCTGCTGTAGGACCTTGGGGGCGGGCCGGGACAAGTGGGGCCTTTCGGAAACGATGGTTGGTGGAGAGACTCCTCCAATCCTATTGCGGCCGCCACGCGCCGCCGCAAGGCGAAACTGTGCGCGGTTCTTCCGCTGCCGTCACCCCTGCGGGCGCAGGCGGAAGACCCCAAAGGCCTCTGGCATCCAGCAAAAAGTCAGGTTCCTGCCAGTTTTCGGTCAAACAGCCTTCCTAGCGTGGAGGAGTACGCCAGAGTCAACCGAAAGGAAATTCTTTACATGACCCGGTACACCAATCCACACCGCACCTCTTCCGCCCGGAAGCCGCTCACCATCGCCGCCGCCTCGGTGCTGACCGTCGGCGCCCTGGCCGGCGCGGGAGTCGCCGGAGCGAACGCGGCCACCCCGGCGGCATCCTCCAACGTCCAGGCAGGCGTCGAGGCGGGCGGCCAAGACGCCGGCCTGCTGGGCGCGGTGAGGGCGGCCTTCGGCACGGCCCAGACCGACGGCGGTTCCCAGGGCGACGCCGCGGACCACGTCGATGCCGCCAAGGCCAAGGCACTGGCCACGAAGCTGGTGAACAACCAGGAGCTCTTCTCCCGGCTACCCGCCGCGCTCCAGACGGATCTGAAGGCCTTGGCCAGCTCGGCCTCCCCGCAGGACGCCACCGCCCTGGCCCAAAAGATCAGGACCACCGCGCTTGGCGGCGGCTACGGCGACCAGGTCAAGACCGTAGCCAGCCACCTCTTCGGCCCGCACAAGAACCCCACGGACCAGACCGGCAAATCGCTGCTCTCCGATCTGAAGGCAGCCACCGGCCAGGACCAGCAGGCCACCAACGCTGCCCAGCGCCTGGCCGAGAAGGCTGTTGCCGCCCCGCAGCTCTTCAACCGGCTGCCGGACAACCTGAAGACGGATCTGACAGCCCTGGCCAACGCCACCGGATCGGACGTCGCCACGCAGGCCCAAAAGGTCAAGAGCACGGCGCTATCCGGGGGCTACGGCCCGCGGATCCAGCATCTGGTGCAGCATCTTCAGGACCTGGCGGGCGGTGCTCCTACCAGCCCGTCCAACACGGGAGTCGGGGCCGCCACCGGCTCCTGATCGCGCCACCCACCCCCGCGCTTCCGAAGGCGGCCCGGGAATCGAAAGGTTCCCGGGCCGTCGTCGTCCGTCCAACCGAGCCGGGGAACAAACGTCCATCCGATCGACACCGGCGCGGTTCTGCTCATCGAGACCGGGCAGTGAGTGAGCAGAACTCGCCCTGCTCACCGAGTCCTATGATTCAGTGAGCAGATTGAAACGCGTGCAACCGGCGTCGACGGCAGAGGAGATTCCATGACACAGCTGTCCATTCCCACCACCGCCTTGGGCAGTGGCGGCCAGATCCCGCTGATCGGCCTGGGAACCTACGCGCTGGACGGCGAGGCGGGTACCACTGCCATAGCCACGGCGCTGCAGAACGGCTACCGGCTGCTGGACACGGCGGCGCAGTACCTCAATGAGGAGACCGTCGGGAGGGCCATCCGGCAGTCCGGCGTGCCGCGGCAGGAACTGGTGGTCACCACCAAGCTGGCCGGCGCGGATCACGGCTACGACAAGACCCTGGCAGCGGCGCGGGCCAGCCTGCAGCGGCTGGGTCTGGACCACATCGACCTGTACCTGATCCACTGGCCGAATCCGAGCGTGGATCTGTACGTGGAATCCTTTAAGGCGATGCTGCGGTTGGCCGAGGACGGCCTGGTCCGGCATGTCGGGGTGTCCAACTTCAAGTCCGCTCATCTGCAGCGCCTCTTCGACGAAACAGGCGTCTGGCCGGCGCTGAACCAGGTGCAGCTTTCCCCCGCGCTGGCCCGTACGGAGCTGCGCCGCTTCCACGCGGAGCACTCGATTGTCACCGAAGCCTGGCGTCCGCTGGGCGCCGACGAGGGCGTGCCCAGCAACAGTATTGTCACCGCGATCGCCCGCAAGCACCGCAGGACCCCGGGCCAGATCGCGCTGCGCTGGGCCGTCCAGCAGGACATCGTCGCCATCCCCAAGTCCGGCCACGCCGATCGGCAACTGGAAAATGCGCAGGTCTTCGACTTTGAGCTCGACGGGGCCGATATGGCGGGGCTGGCCACCCTGGACCTCGGCGAAGTCGCGGCCTGGGACGCGGACACGCACGAGGAGTTCTGAGTTCAGCCCTCCATAAGCCGGCGACGATTACGCAGTTCCTTCACCCAGGAACGGGTCCGCTGCGCATCGAACGGCGAGTCACCGCCGGATATGTCGTCGACCAAAGTCTCCGTGGCCTTCAACGCAATGACAGTGCAGGACAGCGCTGCCCATTCCGGCAGCCCTAGGTGAATCGCCCAAGTCAGAAAGTGCCTTGCGGACATGCCGACTCGTTTACCGGCGATGGGCAGGGCCATGGTGTTGTCCCCATAGACAGCAGTGGACGGGATGTCGTAAACCGGGGCGATGGCGATTTCACCGGCAGGGTCTTGAAGAATGGAGACATTCTTGGCATGCAGGTCACCGCTGGGTGAGACGAAGTTGGAGCCGGCGGCTTGCGACTTCATGGATACCTCGGGCCATGCCATCCCTTCTCAAGCGGTACGTTCGTACCGTTCGTACCGTTCGAACGATTATCCCCGCGATGCTGGGCAAAACAAGACACTCCCTGGAATTTCCGGGATGATCGTGCCGAATCTTTAGGGATTGATGTTCTGGGACGGAGGAAGACGCCATTCTTGCCTTCATTCGGCATGATCGTACCGGGAAGGCCCTCCTTCCGGCTTCCAGCGGCCCGGGATAGGCTCAGGGGAACAGCGCATCCGCTCCGAGATAGAAGGGAGGGTCCATGGACCCCCAACGACCAATCGGATTCTGGCTCAAGCTCGTCGACGGCCTGATCACCCAGCAATTTGACGCGATCGTCGAGGAACACGGTGTCACGCGCCGTCAGTGGCAGATCATGAACCTGCTCGCAGAGGCGCCCTCTACTGCCGAACGCATCGAACAGGACCTCAAGCCGTTCCTGGCCGAGGAGCCGCACGAAACGGCGGCCGAGCAGATCGACGAACTCATGGACAGCGGCTGGGTGGGCCTGGGTGGCGAGGAATACCTGCTCACCGACCAGGGACGGGCGAGCCTGGAGAAGATTTCCGAGGTGGTCCAGCACAACCGCGAGCAGATCTCCAAAGGCATTCCTGAGGAGGAATACACGGCGACGCTGGATGTGCTGCAGCGGATGGCCCGAAATATGGGCTGGACGGAATAAGTCGTCTGCCCGGTCCGGGGGCTTTGCTCGCGGTTCCGGCGGCTGGCTTCAGCGGGCCCGGAACCGGGTGAAGGACCGGCTCGACGGCGAGAAGCTCGCCTCCACGTCTTTGACCCGTCCCGGCGCCTGAGCTGACTTGAGCCAGTCCAGGAGCTCCTCCGCCGCCGCCCGCGGCCCCTCTGCAACGACCTCCACCGATCCGTCGTCGAGGTTACTGGCGGTCCCGGCCAGCCCCAGCCGGTCGGCCTCCCGCGCCGTCCAGTACCTGAACCCGACGCCCTGGACCACCCCGCGGACGCGCGCAGTGAGCCGCACGCCGTCGTCGTCTGCCGTGCCTGCTCTCCCGGTCATGCTTCCAACTTATCCCCATGGGCCCTGAAGCACCCGGCGCCAAAAGTAGCATGAGTGCTACAATCAGGCCATGAAGGATGTGGGTCTACGGGAACTGCGCCAGCATGCGAGCGACGTTGTCCGCCGAGCAGAGGCAGGCGAAACCATTACCATCACCGTTTCAGGCCGAACCGCCGCGGTCCTGGGGCCCGTTTACCGCGGCGCCTGGCGCAGGTACGAGGAGATCCAGGACATCTTTGCCGCGCCGTCAGATCCGGGCTGGGAGCGCGATCTTCATGCCTTCGACGAGATCCCGACCGATCCTTGGGCCCGGTCTTGAGGGCCATCTTTGACACGAATCTGCTGATTGCCGACGACGTCCGTCGTGTGACCGAGGAAATCGGCATCAGCGCTATCAGCCTTTCCGAATTGCACTACGGCGTTCTGGTCGCCGAACCTTTCCAGCGGGCGTTGAGGTTACGGCGTCTGGCTGCCATTGAAAGCCGCTTCTCGCCGCTCCCGGTGGATTCCGCCGTCGCACGGAATTACGGCTTGCTGGCTCATACCGTCCAAAGTTCCGGAAGGAATCCGCGGGCCCGCAGTTCCGATCTGCTCATTGCCGCAACGGCACTGACCCATGAGGCCATCCTCTATACACGGAACATCGGAGACTTCCTTGGACTCGAGTCATTGGTGGACGTCCGGCCGTTGTAACCGTCAGCAGGAATGAGGCTCGGTGCACGGAGTCCGTGCACCCCGGATCAGAAGATGGACCAGCCGGTGCGCGTGGTCAGCTCGTCCAGGGCCGCGATTCCCACCAGCGAGTTCCCGGAGCGGCCCAGGCCTGGACTCCAGACGCAAACCGTGCAGTTGTTGGGCATCACCGCGATGATGCCGCCGCCCACCCCGCTCTTGCCCGGGACCCCCACCCGGTACGCGAATTCCCCGGCGGCGTCGTAGGTGCCGCAGGTCAGCATCACCGCATTGATCCGTTTGGCCTGCGACGGCGAGAGGAACGGCGTGCCGTCCCGACCCACTCCGCTGCGTGCCAGGAACAGGCTGGCCACGGCCAGGTCCGTGCAGCTCATGGTG
>DASYGM010000116.1:0-19555 GCA_035999715.1 Micrococcaceae bacterium
GCGCCTTGATCCGGTCTATGGCGAGCTGTTCGATCACATCAACGTGCTCGCAGCCGCCGTAGTACCGCTTCCCCGGGTAGCCTTCCGCGTACTTGTTGGTCAGCACAGATCCCTGCGCTTCCATCACGGCGGTGGGGGCAAAATTCTCCGAGGCGATCATTTCCAGCGTGGACTGCTGGCGGTTCAGTTCCGCGGCAATCGCTTGGTCCACCTCGGGGTCCATTCCGGCCAGGTGGCCGGTGAGTACATCCACCATCTATCTCTCCTTTGAAACACTGAGGTCCTAGCGCTTCTGATCTACAACTAACCTCTAACTGATATATTAGAACTAACGCAATAGTATGTTGTACCTCACAGCTAGTCAACAGGCGCTGTGAAACCTATCCGAAAACGCCGGGTTCCGTCGGCGGAGGGAGTACCGATGAGCGCGAGTATGCCGGATGAACTGCCCGACGGTGCCGATCTCTCTTTGGCCGAACAGGCCTATCGCCAGTTGCGCGACCGGCTCATCATGCTGGAGATCCGGCCCGGCGACCCGATCAACGACGGCGCGTTGTCAGCCGAACTCGGCGTCGGTCGCACACCCGTCCGCGAGGCGCTGAAACGGCTGGAGAGCGACCATCTTGTGGTGTCCTACCCCCGGCGCGGAACCTTCGCCACCATCGTCGACATCACAGAACTGGCCGACGTCTCCGAGATCCGCGAGTCCCTGGAACCCCTTGCGGCCCGGCGGGCCGCCAAAATGGCCAATGCCCAGATGCGTTCGGAACTGCGCCAGGTAGCCTCCGCCATCGCCGCCATCGACCCCTCCGCCGACGACCAGCACGAGCTGATGCGCTACGACATCACCGTGCACCGGCTCATTTACAAGGCGGCGGCCAACCCGCACCTGGAGGACGTCCTGATCCGGTATGACAACCTGGCCACCCGGATCTGGTGCCTGGTCCTGGACAAGGTCCCCTCCGTGTCCGGGCACATCACCGAGCACAAGGACCTGCTCGAGGCCATCGCCGACGGACGTGCGGACGACGCCGCGCAACTGGCCCTGGAACACGTCACCAGTTTCGAGAAGACCATCCGCGGCGTGCTCTGACCGCCTGCAAATGCCTGCCCAGGATCCATCCGGCACCTATGGCGGCCTTCAGCGGCACAAGGTCACCGGATCTGCCGGTTCGATTTTCTTCCGCCCGCTAAAGAGGCGCTTGGTCGCCTGTTGTGCCGCTACCGTCCGGCCGGGACATGCCTCTCACGGTGCCTATGTGCGGTAGGCATCGGCTCGCGCCCGGATGTCGAGGATGATCACTACCTTGCGGTCCTCGTCGATCTGGTATAGGACTCGGTAGCTGCTGCGCCGCGTCACCCAGTGTCCGGCGAAAGGTGCACGCAACGGCTTTCCAAGACGGTGCGGATTATCGCCCAGCGGGCCGTCGATCAACTCCCAAGCGGCGGCCGCCACTCCCACGGGCAGTTCGTCGGTGAGCGCACGGCGGGCCGGACGGGCGAGTTCGACTGCGTACCTCACGCCGGGCCGTTGGCACGCCGAACGCGTTCAGCGACGAGGCGACCCATCGCTTCGTCGCCCGTGACATCCCCGGCGGCGACCGACTGCGCGGCCTCGGCGAGGCGCTCCTGGTCGCCGGGGTCGTTGAGAAGCGCCAGGGTCTCCATGATCGACTCATAGTCTTCGACCGAGAGCACTATCGCGGCGGGGATGCCGTTGCGGGTGATCGTCAGAGTGTCATGGGTGCGTGCCACGTCGTCAACAAGGGCGGAGAGTCGATCACGGACAGTCGCAAGCGGCAAGGTCCTCATAGCCAATATTCTAGCCACCTGCTGGCACTGTTGCTCCTCCACCCACATTCTGCAACCGTCCCGCCCTCGCAATCGTCTGGCTGCCGCGATAGAGCCAGCCCCTCGGGCATGGAATCCTCGCTCTCTGCAACCGCGTTGGAACAGAAGCAACAGGTATGCGGAAAAATTTCCTACTTTATCCCAGCAGGTCTTGACGGGTGACCTGAAGCACATCTAGTCTGGTGCAACAGCGTTGCGTTCATTGCAACCCCAAACCCCATCTTGGTGGATTCACATGAGTAACGAAACTTCCTCTGTTGCAGAACCGGTCGGTCGGCCCGCAGGTTTGCCCGGTACGGAGCCCAATGCCGGGCTCGCCTCCCACTCTCCAGAAAAGACCATGCCCAGTAACCAAGTCCGGCCCAATGACGCGCCCGGGATCAGCAAGGACACCCGCCGCCGCGTCATTACCGCCAGCTTCATCGGCAACTTCGTCGAATGGTTCGACTACGCCGTTTACGGCTATCTGGCGGCCAC
The DNA here is from genome assembly GCA_035999715.1 of Micrococcaceae bacterium. Taxonomy (GTDB): domain Bacteria; phylum Actinomycetota; class Actinomycetes; order Actinomycetales; family Micrococcaceae; genus Arthrobacter_M. The sequence continues at coordinate 2,329 of DASYGM010000116.1, forward strand.
GATCGCCGGCGCATTCTTCCCCAACCAGGACAAGCAAACGGCATTGCTTGCCACGTTTGCGGTCTTCGCCATCTCCTTCTTCGTCCGCCCGCTGGGCGGGTTTGTCTGGGGCCAGATCGGTGACAAGGTAGGCCGTCGGAACGCACTGTCCCTGTCCATCCTGATCATGTCCGCGGCAACCTTCGCCATCGCGCTGATCCCGGGTTACAACACCATCGGCATCTGGGCCCCTGTGCTGCTGCTGGTGGTCCGCGTGGTGCAGGGCTTCTCGGCTGCGGGCGAATACGCCGGCGCCTCGGCCTTCCTGGTGGAATACGCGCCAGCCAATAGGCGCGGCCTGTATGCCGCCGTCGTCCCGGCCAGCACCGCGGCGGGCCTGCTGCTGGGTTCGCTGCTGGCAGCCGTGCTTTCCCTCGTGCTGAGCCCGGAGCAGATGCAGGACTGGGGCTGGCGCTTGCCGTTCCTGCTCGCCGCCCCGATGGGCCTAATCGGGCGCTACATCCGGACCAAGCTGGAGGACACCCCGGCGTTCCGCGCCCTCACCGACGAGGACAAGGCCATCGAGACTCCGGTCGCGGCGCTGTTCCGTAACCACTGGAAGTCGCTCCTGCTGGCGGTCGGCGCGGTGCTGCTGAACGCCGTCGGCTTCTACGTCATCCTCAGCTACATGCCCACCTACCTGACCACGGAGCTGGGCTTCGGGGAAACCGAGTCCTTCTTCGCCACCACCATTGCGCTGCTGACCTACATCGGGTTCATCTTCCTGACCGGTCTGGCCTCGGACCGGTTCGGCCGCAAGAAGGTGCTGCTCACCGCGTCCGTTCTGTTCATCCTGCTCACGGTGCCGGCCTTCATGCTGCTCGATACCGGCAACTTCCTGGTCATTGTGCTGGTCCAGGTCCTGCTCGGCGGCATGCTGACGCTCAACGATGGCACGCTGCCCAGCTTCCTGGCCGAACTGTTCCCGACCCGGGTCCGCTACAGCGGCTTCGCGGTCAGCTTCAACCTCTCGAACGCTCTCTTCGGCGGCACGGCCCCCTTCGTGGCAACGCTGCTGATCGGCATGACACATTCAAAGCTGGCACCGGGCTGGTACCTGATGGCAGCCGCCGTCGTTTCACTGGCCGCGGTGCTCTGCGCCCGTGAGACGTCCAAGACTCCGCTGCGCGCCCACTGAACTTCCTCCACAAATATCCACCTCCCTATCCAACAGGAGAAAAACAATGACAGTCACCACACCCGCCGGTGCCAGCTCGATCGCCGAACTGGAGCGCCTGAAGGTCCTGCACAACGGCGAGAAGGTCCAGCTGACCTTCTCCGATGCGGAGTTTGAGCGCCGCCTGGCCGGCCTGCGCCGGATCATGGCAGCGAAGGAACTCGACGCCGTCGTCCTGACCAGCTACCACAGCATAAAGTACTACTCGGACTTCCTCTTCACCTACTTCGGCCGCTCCTACGCCATGGTGGTCACGGCCGATGACACGGTCACTGTCACCGCCAACATCGACGCCGGCATGCCGTGGCGGCGCAGCTACGGCGAGAACATCGTCTACACGGACTGGCGCCGGGACAACTACATCTTTGGCATCCAGGAGGCTCTGCGGACCCGCGGCATCAGCCCCCGCCGCCTGGGCGTGGAGGATGACTCGCTGCCGCTGGACAACCGGAACAAGATCCAGGCCGCGTTTGAATCGGCCACCCTGGTGGACGTGGCCCAGGACGCGATGCGCCAGCGCATGATCAAGTCCGCCGAGGAGATCGAGGTCATCAAGCATGGCGCCCGGATCGGCGACCTGGGCGGCGAGGCCATCCGCAACGCGATCACCGCCGGGATCAGCGAGTACGAGGTGGCGCTGATCGGCACCGAGGCCATGGTGCACGAGATTGCCCGCACCTTCCCGAACAGCGAGATCCGCGACACCTGGGTCTGGTTCCAGTCCGGCATCAACACCGATGGCGCGCACAACTGGGCCACCACCCGTAAGATCCAGGAACACGACATCCTCTCGCTGAACTGCTTCCCGATGACCTCCGGCTACTACACGGCGCTGGAACGGACCCTGTTCTACGGCGAACCGGATGCCCGCTCGCTGGAGCTGTGGAACATCAACGTGGAGGTGCACAAGCGCGGCCTGGAGCTGATCAAGCCGGGCGCCGTCTGCAAGGACATCGCCGCGGAACTGAACGAGATCTACATCGACCGCGGCCTGCTGGCCAACCGCACCTTCGGCTATGGCCACTCGTTCGGCGTGCTCAGCCACTACTACGGCCGCGAGGCCGGCCTGGAGCTGCGCGAGGACATCGATACGGTGCTGGAGCCGGGCATGGTGGTCTCGATGGAACCGATGATCACGGTGCTGGACGGCCAGCCCGGCGCCGGCGGCTACCGCGAGCACGACATCCTGGTGGTCGGTGAGGACGGCGCGGAGAACATCACCAAGTTCCCGTTCGGTCCGGAATACAACATCATCGGCGCCTGACCCCTGGGCAAAGGCGGCGCCACGCACCCGTGGCGCCGCCTTTGCCTCTTAAATACGGAAAGATGGAGAGCATCATGACACCAGCACAGACGACTGACTCGGAACCGACCAACGACGCCGCCGGCAGCGGCGAGGGCCGGGGCACCTCCGTCGTCGTCAACGCCATCGCCGTGCTGCGCTCCTTTTCCGTCGATGAACCACTGCTCGGCGTCACCGAAATCGCCTCCCGGATCGGATTGCACAAGAGCACCGTCTCCCGGATCCTGGCGACGCTGGAGGCGGAAAACCTGGTGGAGCGCGACCCGGACACCCGGCGCTTCAGGCTGGGCCTGGGCCTGATCGCCGTGGCGGGGCCCCTGCTGGCCGAACTCGATGAGCGCCGGGTCGCCTACCCGGTACTGCGCGAGCTCACCGAGCGCACCGGGGAAACCAGCGCGCTGATGGTCTGGAACGGTACCGAATCCATGTGCGTGGAGCAGATCGCCAGTCCCCACCAGGTCAAGCACACCGCCCCGCTGGGCACCCGCTACAGCGACGCGCTGAGCTCCTCGGTGCAGGTCTTCCTGGCCGCCGAGGATCCCGAGCGCGTCAGGTCCCTGATCCGCAGCGGCACCATCGCCTTCCCCGGCCTGGACGACGACGGACTGGAAACCTACATGCTCCGCATCAAGGAGGGCTCGGCCCTGGGCTACGCGACCAACTACGGCGAGACCTCGATGGACGAGGTGGGCGTGGCCGCGCCGGTCTACGACCACCGCGGGGATGTTGTGGCCTCGGTCCTGATCCCGGCGCCCCGCTTCCGCGTCTCCCCGGAAACCCTGCAGGCGCTTGGGCAGGCGTGCGCCGCGGCGGCCCGCCGCGTCACCGGCCGGCTTGGCGGCACCACCCCGGTACGCTGAGGACGTCCCCGGGAAGCTCCAAGCATCCGCCGTTAGACTGTCAGCCGTAACACGTCGAGGCCAGCCCATTGCGGAGCCGGCCGGCTGGAGGGAATGTCTTGCGGAAAACACACCTGTCTGTGACGGCCTGTGCCCTTGTCCTGGGAGCCGGCCTGGCTTCCGGCCTGACCGGCTGCAGCGCAACGGCTGCGCCAGGCGCTCCGGGCAGCCAAGACGGCAAGGTGGTGGTGAACAAACCGGCCACGGACGTCCTCAAGCAGTTCACCGGCTCGGTCTCGGACACCCTAAGCCACGCCGGCGGGGCCTGGACCTACCGTTCGCAGAAACCGTGGGATGCGGGGAATGCCGCCGATTTCAGTGCCCATGACTGCGGTCAGGTGCAGCGGGCGTGGCAGTATTCGGTGAGCCTGGTGGGTCCTGCGGTCAAGGATGCGGACGCTGCGGTTAAGAAGATGGCCGAGCACTGGAAGAGCCAGGGCGCGCAGGTCGGCGGCGAAGGCGGCTGGGATGCGATTCCATCCTCCGGGGTCGCGGCGCAAAAGGAAATCAGCGCCGTCACCCGCGATGGCATCAAGTTCACCTACGACGCCGGCACGGACAAGAGCCGGCTGGCCAGCGAGAGCGTCTGCAGCACGAACCCGGACATGACGGCGGCGGGCAGCTAGCCGAAACTTCGCAGCTAGCCTTCGCTGTGCGGCCGCCAGACGCCAAACCGGTTGCCCTGCGGATCGCTCAGATGGGCAAACTCGATGGCGGGGTTGGAGGTGACAGGCAGGACCACCGTTGCGCCCAGGCTCTGCGCTTTCTCCACGGCCTGGGCCACATCCTCGACGTGGACGTAGAAGATGGCCCAGTTGCCGCCTCCCATCCCTGAGGTGTCCCAGACACCTCCCGCGCTGGTGTTCACCATTGAATAGGCCGCCGGTGAGGGCTCGCCGATCTGCCAGTCAAACATCTGCCGGTAGAAGGCCTTGGTTCCCTCCGGGTCAGGTGAACCGACTTCAAAGTAGTCAACAGGATTAGCCATGACCGCGAATCTACGCCGCCGCCGCTAGACCGTCAACGGACGGCCCAGGGGACGGCCACTGCGCGTCCGTGGACCCCCAGACCCTGCGCCTTCTCGGTTAGGATGCCACCTCAGCCAGCACGCCCACCGCTTCCTCAACGGTGTCGACGCAGTACACATGTCCTTCCATCGGCCGGCCCGCGGCGAGCCGCTGCATCAGTTCCCAGACCGGCAGTTCCTGGCGCCAGTGCCGCTCCCCCACCAGCACCATCGGCGCCACGGTTTCCGGGGCGGCATAGTAGTTTTCGCAGGCATCCTGGAAGATCTCCTGCACCGTCCCGGCGGCGCCGGGCAGGAAGACGATGCCGCCATCGCAGCGGGCCAGCAGCACGGCCTCACGGATGGCGTTGGCGAAGTACTTGGCAATATGGGTCGCGAACAGGTTGGGCGGCTCATGCCCGTAGAACCAGGTGGGGATGCCCAGGCTGGTGACCCCGTCGGGATAGCGGTCGACGACGGCGCCGGCGGCGCGTGCCCACGCCGAGATGGAGGGGCGGAAGCCGGGCACAACGGCCAGCCCTGCCAGCGCCGCGGCCAGGACGCCGTCGCCGTGGGCCGAGAGATAAGCACCCAGGTTTGCCGCCTCCATCGCCCCGGGTCCTCCCCCGGTGGCCACCAGATAGCCGCGCCGGGCCAGCAGCCGTCCCAGCCGGGCGGCGTCGTCGTAATTCCTGCTCCCGCGAGCAGCCACGTGCCCGCCCATCACACCCACCGTGCGGCGGCCGGACAGCTCACCGTCCCGCAGCGCCTGCTCCAGCGCATCGCCAATCGCGTGGTCATGCATGGCCGTGGCCAAGGTGGCATCCAGGCTCCGGTTCTTCCCCTCCTGCAGGCTCCACTGGTAGATCCGGGCGTCAGGGGTCTGCTCGTAGGTGGAATTCTCCACCCCCGCGTAAAGTTCCTTCCCCGTGTAGAGGCGGCCGCGGTAGGGCTCGAACGGGACACCTGGCAGGTGCGGGAAGATCAGCGCGCCGCCCGAGCGCAGGCTCTCCTCCACACCGGGGGCAAAGCGGCAGCCCAAAAACACCGCACCGGCCGACGCCATCCGCGCCAGCGCGTCCGTGCGGCCGCGCAGGTCCACCGAGTGCAGGTGCCAGCCGTGCATTGAGGTGGCGCCGCGGGTCACCAGCGCGTCAAAGCGCTCCAGGTCGTCGACGTCCAGGATGCGCGGGTTGGGCGAAGTAACGGCATTCACCGCTTCAGCCTACTGGGATGGCCGATCTCCGCGGGACCACTGCTATCATCATTCCAGGACTATGTCCTATCAAATGAACATGGAGTGGACATGTCGTGCGAGGGCGCCTGAGCAAGCGTCGTCTCTGGAGCACTAGGGAGAGCCCCGTGGCAAACCAACTCAATCTCAGCATCGACCGCTCCTCCCCCGTCCCGCTGTATCACCAGATAGTCCAGGGCATCGAGGCCGCCATCCACAGCGGCCTGCTGGAACCGGGCAGCCGGCTGGACAATGAGATCGACCTGGCGGCCCAGCTCAACCTTTCCCGCCCCACGATGCGCAAGGCCATGGATGAGCTGGTCCGCGCCGGTCTGCTGGTGCGCAAGCGCGGGGTTGGAACGCAGGTGGTGTCCGGCCAGGTCCGCCGGCCGTTGGAGCTCTCCAGCCTGTTTGACGATCTGAGCCGCAGCGGCAGCAATCCCAGCACCGAGGTGCTCAGCTTCTCGCACGTCGAGTCCGATGAGGCAACCCGGGAAGCGCTGCAATTGGCCGCTGGCGCCAGGGTCTACCACTTCACCCGACTTCGCAAGGTCGGTGGAAACCCGTTGGCCCTGATGGAAAACTGGGTCCGCGATGACATCACACCAATCGGCGAGGACATGCTCGTCGCCCAGGGGCTGTACGCCATATTGCGCGCCGGGGGCGTTAATTTCCGGTTGGCCTCACAGCGGATCGGGGCCATGATCGCCGACGATTACCAGGCACCGCTGCTGGAAACCGAGGTCGGTTCGGCCCTGGTCACTATGGAACGCACGGCGGTGGATGACACCGGCCGGAGGGTGGAAACGGGGCACCATGTCTACCGGGCGGACTCCTACAGTTTTGAAATGACGCTGGTGCAGCGCTAAGGAATCCGGCGCCAAAGGATCCAGTTCAGGCAAGAAGGAACAGATGGCCGAGTGGGTATATCCGCGGGGCACCGCGGCGGACGGTAACTGGGACATTTCCCTGGGCACGGCGGATTCCCGGCTGAGGGTGGAAGGCTGGGCCCACACCGGGCTCAAAGCCGCCACCCTGGCTGCTGGCGCCTCGATCCGGCTTCCTGCTGCGGCAGAGGAACGGATCCTGGTTCCGCTCCAGGGTTCCTTCACCGCCACGATGGGCGGCACGGACTATCCGCTTGCCGGCCGCCCCTCAGTTTTCAGCGGCCCCACCGACGTCCTCTACTCCGGCACGGACAGTGCACTGGTCCTTAGGTCCGACGACGGCGGCCGGGTCGCCATTGCGACGGCTCCGGCCCACCGCCATTACCCCACCCGTCTGGTGAGCGCCGCCGAAACCCCGGTGGAACTCCGCGGTGCCGGCAACTGTTCCCGGCAGGTGCACAACTTCGGCACCCCGGTGGTGTTGGAGGCGGACCGCCTCATTGTCTGCGAGGTGCTCACGCCGGCCGGAAACTGGTCCTCCTATCCACCGCATAAGCATGATGAGGAGAAGGAGGGAGAGACGGCGCTGGAGGAGATCTACTACTTCGAGTCGCAGCCCGCGGCAGGTTCCTCCTCGCCCGGTGCCGACGCCATCGGCTACCAGCGGGTCTATGCCTCGGACCGGCGGCCCATCGATGTGACCGCAGAAGTGCGCACCGGCGACGTCGTCCTGGTTCCCTACGGCTGGCACGGCCCAGCCATGGCGGCGCCGGGCTACGACCTGTACTACCTGAATGTGATGGCCGGGCCGGGACCGGTACGCGAATGGCTGATCAGCGACGACCCGCACCATGGCTGGGTCCGCTCCGGCTGGGCGGAACAGGATATTGATCCGCGGCTGCCGTTCGGCGGCTGATCCGGCTCCTGTCCCGACCTGCGGGGCAACGGAAAGCAGATCCATCCGGCAGCAACCGCGGCCTTCATCCCACCAAGGTCGCCATTGCTGCCGGATCAATCACGGACGGGCAGCCGTTTGGACCCGGACGGCCGGATCAGCCGTAGAGCGCTGGCTTCGGGTTCAGCGCGACGGCCACCTTGTCGCCGTTCTTCTGGGCCTCGACGCCTGCCTCGCAGCACGCCGCCGCGGCGTAGCCGTCCCAGGCCGATGGCCCGCCGATCTCCCCGCTCCGGGCGGCATCCACCCATGCCTGGACCTCGGCGTCGTAGGCGGCGCCGAAGCGCTCCTCAAAACCGGGGGCCACGGCCCCGCCCCAGCGCCCGGCGGTCAGGATGTAGGGCCCACTGTCACCGCCGATGTTGACGACGCCCTGTTCGAAGACGGCCTCGGTTGCCACCTGGTAGCCGAACCGGGCATTGACGTAAATTTCGACGTCCGCCAGCAAACCCGACTCGGTTTCGATGAGCACGTGCTGAGGATCGTGCTGTCCCGCGGGGGCGTTCCTGGTCGCCTTGCCCAAGCGGACCTGGACCGAAGTGATTTCCTCGCCGGCCAGGTACCGGATGACATCGAACTCGTGCACCACCGAATCGTTGATCAGCATTTCGTTGGTGAAACCGGGCGGGGTGTCTGGGTTGCGGTGCGCGCAATGCAGCACCAGCAGCTCGCCCAGGCCGCCGTCACGGATGATTTTCCCCAGCGCCGCGTACTCGGCGTCGAAGCGGCGCATGAAGCCTACCTGGACGCGCCGGCGGCCCAGGTCCGCCTCCGCCTGGACGATCTTCCAGGAGGAAGCGGCATCGGTGGTGAGCGGCTTTTCGCACAGGATGGGGATGTCCTTGGCGACGGCGGCCAGCAGAATGTCTTCGTGCAGGAAACCCGGGGTGGCGATCAGGACGGCGTTCACATCGCCGTTGTCCAGCGCCTGGCGCGCGTCGGAGAGTGCGACGGCTCCCCGGACGCCTGCGGCCGCGGTCCGGGCGCGTTGCAGATCAACGTCGACGACGGCGGCGACCTCGGCTCCGTGGATCCTGGTGTCCAGGCGCTTGATATGGTCCGCGCCCATGCGTCCGGCACCAATAACTGCTACTCGTAACGTTTCAGGCATGGCTTCTGCTTTCTACGATGATGATGAATTATTGGACGGCAGTCCGGGAGCCGCAGGAGAGCAGGTATTGACGGGTGCGCTGGGCAACCGGCATGGGCACGTCGAAGGCCACCGGGTACATGTCCTGTTCCACGATGCCGAACATCGGTCTCTGCAGCGCCTCGACGGCCTCGATGACGGCGTTCAGGTCCGGCAGACCGCTGGGCGGCTCGGTCATCACTCCAGCCAAATTGGCCGCGGCCCAGCTCAGGTTTTCCGCCCTCACGGCGGCCAGGATGTCCGGATTGATCTGCTTCAGGTGCAGGTAGCCGATCCGTTCAGGATACTTCCGGATCAGCTCCACGCTGCTGGCCCCGCAGTATTCGGCGTGCCCGGTGTCCAGGCACAGGTTCAGGAACTGCGGATCCGTCTCGGCCAGCAGGCGTTCAATATCGCCTTGAGCCCCGACGTGGGAGTCCGCATGCGGATGGAACTGCTGCTTCAGACCGAAATCCCCGGCCAGGACCTTGCCCAATTGGTTGTGGCCGGCAAACAGGTCACTCCACTGCCGCTCGTCCAGGGTGCCGCTTTCCCTGGCCTCCCCGGTAACGTCGTCGCGCCACATCGCCGGGATGACCACAATGTGCCCGCCGCCCATCGAGGCGGTCAGTTCAGCGACCTTGCGGGCCGGTTCCCAGGCGAGGTCCCATTGCTCCAGGCCGCGGTGGAAGGCGGTAAAGACGGTCCCGGCAGAAACCTGCAGGTCCCGCGCCTTGAGTTCTGTGGCCAGCCGTGCCGGTTCGGTGGGCAGGTAGCCGTAGGGACCCAGCTCGATCCACTTGTAGCCAGATTCCGCCACCTCGTCGAGGAAGCGCTCCCATGGGGTCTGTTTGAGGTCGTCCGGAAACCAGACACCCCAGGAATCCGGCGCGGTACCGATAATCAGTTTGTTCGCACTCTCGCTCACGGAAGTTTCCTCCTTCGTTGCGGCTGGCTCAGCAAGTACCTGGACTAGTTGGACGGGAAGCTATAGGACGCGCCGGAGGCGTGCGCCGGCTCCGGCCAGCGCGAGGTGACCACCTTGCCGCGGGTGTAGAAGGCGACTCCCTCCTCCCCGTAGATGTGCTTGTCTCCGAACAGTGAGTTCTTCCAGCCGCCGAAGGAGTGGTACGCAACCGGAACCGGGATGGGCACGTTGATCCCGATCATGCCCACCTTGACCTCGCGCTGGAATTTGCGGGCGTTGGCGCCGGAGGAGGTGAAGATGGCGGTGCCGTTGCCATACGGGTTGGAGTTGATCAGCGCAATGCCCTCCTCCACCGTTTCGACCCGAACCACCGCCAGCACCGGACCGAAGATTTCCTCGGTGTAGGCGCTCATGGCGGTCGTGACGTTGTCCAGCACGGTGGGACCTACCCAGAAGCCGTCCTCCTTGCCGGGGACCCTGAGGTCCCGGCCGTCCACCACCAGGGCGGCGCCGTCGTCGGACGCCTCGCCCACAATCCGGACCACCCGTTCCCTGGACGCGGCGGTGATCAGCGGGCCCATCTGGGCATCCGGATCCGTACCCTCGGCCACCTTGATGGCGCGGGCGCGGTCCTGGACCTTTCCCACCAGCGCGTCGGCGGCGTCCCCGACGGCCACCGCCACCGAGATGGCCATGCAGCGCTCTCCGGCGGAGCCGAAGGCGGCGGCGGAAAGATGGTCCGCGGCGTTGTCCAGGTCCGCGTCCGGCAGGATGATCGCGTGGTTCTTGGCCCCGCCGAGGGCCTGCACGCGCTTGCCGTGCGCGGTGGCCGTCTCGTGCACGTACCTGGCGATCGGGGTGGAGCCGACAAAGGAGATGGCGTCCACCGCCGGGTGGGTGAGCAGTCCGTCCACCGCCTCCTTGTCGCCCTGCAGCACCTGGAACACGCCGTCGGGCAGCCCGGCTTCCGTCCACAGCCTGGCCAGCAGCAGCGATGCGGAGGGGTCCCGCTCAGAGGGCTTAAGGATGAAGGCATTGCCGGCGGCGATCGCGATCGCGCACATCCACAGCGGGACCATCACCGGGAAGTTGAACGGGGTGATCCCCGCGACGACGCCCACCGGCTGCCGGAAGGAGAACACGTCGATGCCGGTGGAGGCCTGGTCCGAGTAGTCGCCCTTGAGCAGTTGTGGGATGCCGCAGGCGAACTCGACGACCTCCAGGCCGCGGCCGATCTCCCCCTTGGCGTCGGAGAGCACCTTGCCGTGCTCGGCGGTGATCAGCGCGGCCAGCCCATCGACGTTGGCGGCCACCAGTTCGCGGAATTTGAACAGCACCGCGCTCCGCTGGGCCAGCGAACTGTCGCCCCAGCTGTCCGCGGCTTTGCGGGCGGTGCCGACGGCGGTGTCCAGGTCGGCGCGGTTGGCCAGCCGCAGTTCCCCGGAGACGGCGCCGGTGGCGGGGTTGAAGACCGGCGAGGTGCGCTCCCCCGCGCCGGCCGCCTCGGCACCGTTGATGAAGTGGTTGATGGTGGTGGTCATGCTGACTCCTTATCGATGAGAGTTTGTGGAGGAGTGTCCGGTGGCGGCCTACAGGTAAGGCCGCTGCCGGCTTTTGTGCTCCGTGTAGGTCTTGAAGGCCTCCCGGGTGGAGGACAGTTCCGAGGTCTGTGCGACGGGCACGTCCCACCAGGATTCGGAGCTGGGGGCGTCCAGCAGCGGGTCCGATTCGACGTGGATGACGATCGGACCGCTGTCCTCCGGCTCGGCCTTGGCTTTGCCGATGGCCGCCTCCAGATCGCTGATGGCGTGCCCGCCCGGCTCGATCCGGATCACCCGCGCGCCCAGGCTCTCGGCGTTGGCGGCCAGGTCCACCGGAAGCCTCTCCCCGTCGTCGAACGTGTGCTGCTCGGGATCCAGGGTGCGGTATTTGGTGCCGAAGCGCTGCGAGCCGAGCGACTCGGACAGCGCGCCGATCGAGGCATAGCCGTGGTTCTGGATCAGCACCACAATGAGCTTGATCCGTTCGGCGACGGCGGTGACCAGTTCGGTGTGCATCATCAGGTAGGAGCCGTCCCCGACCATGACGACGACGTCGCGTCCGGCTGCGCCGCGGGCTTCCTCGGCCAGCACGGCACGTTTGACGCCCAGGCCGCCGGGGATTTCGTAGCCCATACAGGAGTAGGCGTATTCCACGTGGTAACCGAACGGGTCGCGGATCCGCCACATTTTGTGCAGGTCACCGGGCAGCGAGCCGGCGGCGCAGACCACCACATCCCGGGCGTCCATTGCCCGGTTCGTGGCGCCAATGATCTCGTTCTGCGAGGGCAGCGGGGTGTGCCTGGTCTCGAAAGCCTGGTCCACAGTCGCGTTCCAGCGGTCCTTTTGCGCGGCAACCGTGCGCTCCAGGTCGGCCCCCGCCCGGTAGCCGCCCAGCGCCTCGGTCAATTTCGCCAAGGCCTTTCGGGCATCCGCCACGATCGGCAGCGACGTGCCGTGTTTATAGGCGTCCAGCGCGGCAACGTTGATGTTGACGAACTGCACGTCCGGGTTGGCGAATGCGGTCCGGGAAGCCGTGGTGAAGTCCTCGTACCGGGTCCCGATTCCGATGACCAGGTCCGCCTCGACCGCCAGGGCGTTGGCCGCCGTCGTGCCGGTGGAGCCAATGGCACCGAGTGAAAACGGATGGTCCCAGGGCAGCACGCCCACGCCGGCCTGCGTGTTGCCCACCGGGATGCCCGTGGCCTCGACAAACCGGGCCAGTTCCTCCACTGCGAAGGCGTAATGCACGCCGCCGCCGGCAACAATCAACGGCCGCTTCGCCGCACGGATCGCCTGGGCGGCCCGGCGGATGTCCTCCTCCTCCGGCTCGGGGCGGCGGATCCGCCACTCGCGCTCTGCCAGGAACTCCTCCGGCACCTCGAAGGCCTGGGCCTGGACGTCCTGTGGCAGCGAGATCGTCACCGCGCCGGTGTCCGCCGGATCGGTGAGCACCCGCAGGCCGCTGTGTAGGGCGGAAAAGAGCTGCTCGGGCCGGCTCACCCGGTCGAAGAAACGGGACAGCGGCCGGAACGCGTCGTTGACGGTGACGTCGAAGGCGTCCGGGCGTTCCAACTGCTGCAGCACCGGGTCCGCGGCGCGGGTGGCGAACGTGTCGCTGGGCAGCAGCAGGACCGGAAGCCGGTTGGCGGTGGCCAGCGCCGCCCCGGTGAGCAGGTTGGTGGAGCCGGGGCCGATCGAGGTGCTGACCGCGAAAGTGGCCCGCCGCCGGGTGTGCCGGGCATAGCCCACGGCCTGGTGCGACTGGGCCTGCTCGTTGCGGCCCTGGTAGTACGGCATCAGCGCCGGGTCCCGGACCTGGCACTGTTTGAGCGCCTGGCCGATGCCGGCCACGTTGCCGTGGCCGAAGATGCCGAACACCCCCGGAATCAGGCGCCCCCGGTACTCCTGGGCGCCGATCCCGTCCACCGTGTATTGCCGGGCCAGGTACTCGACGACGGCCTGGGCTACGGTCATTGTGCGGGTGGCCATTGATTACTCCGTTACCTCTAGGGGGGTGGCGCGGGCCCGGTTGAGCAGGGAAGCCGCGGTGGCCACGGCGCCGGCCACATCCCCGTCCTGCGGGTAGAGCAGCGCGCGCCCCACCGTCAGACCCTGCACGCCCGGCAGCGCCAGCGCCGCCTGCCAGCCGGCAAAGACCTCGTCCTGGGACCCGCTCGGGTCCCCGCCCAGCAGCACCGTGGGCAGCGTGGTGGCCGCGAGCACGCGCTCCATCTGGGCCACCACCGGGAGCTTCATCCAGGTGTAGGCGCTGGTGGAGCCGAGTCCCTGGGCAATGGCGATGGACTTGATCACGGCGTCGGCGGAAAGGTCATTGCGAACCCTGCCGTTCTCCCTGACCGCGAGGAAGGGCTCCACCATGGCGATCAGCTTCCGGTCAGCCAGCGAGTCGATGACCCTGGCGGTGGCCTCCAGCAGGGAGACCGTGTCGGGGTCCTGCAGGCAGATCCTTGTCAGCATCTTCCCGCCGTCCGCACCGAGTGCGGACAGGGCAGCCGCCGTGTGGCCAGTGAAGCGGTCGTCGAATTCGTTCACCAGTCCGGCCAACCCGCCGCGGTTCATCGAGCCGAAGACCAGTTTGCCGTCCAGTGCACCGAGCAGCAGCAGGTCATCCAGCACATCGGGGGAGGCCAGGACGCCGTCGACGGCGGGATTGGCCAGTGCGATCTGCAGCCGGTCCAGCAGGTCCCGGCGGTCCGCCATTGCCACCGGGTCGGGTCCGACGGCCAGCGCCCCGCGGGCCGGGTGGTCCGCGGCGACAATGAGGTTCTGCTCTCCGTAGGCCGGACCGGGGTGCGGCCGGCGGCTGCGTGCGGCGCGGGCGACGGCGTCCGGGTCCTCCAGCCGGGTCCGGCTCAGCTGCTCATAGCGGCGCGGATCGTCGTTGCGGGCCAGCGTGGGCGGTGTCACCGTGCGCCCCCTTCGGGGACAAGCCGGCCACATTCGGCCAGCAGCGAGGTGACCTCCTGGGGCGTCGGCATCGCGTCGGCGCAGGAAAGCCGGGAAGCCACGATGGCTCCGGCCGCATTGGCATAGTCCAGGACCTGTGCCAGCGGCCAGCCGGAGAGCAGACCGTGGCAGAAGGCCCCGCCAAAAGCATCCCCGGCACCCAGGCCGTTGACGGTTTCCACCGGAAACGGGGCGCAGACCGCCCGCTCGCGGCGGGTCTTGGCCATGACCCCCTCCGCTCCCAGCTTGACGACGGCGATTTCCACTCCGGCGGCCAGCAGCCGGTCCGCCTGCTCGTCCGGGGTACCCTCCCCCACCGCTACCGCGCACTCCTTGTCATTGCCGATGGCCACGCTCCCGTGCGGCAGGATCCTGGCCACCTGGGCCCGGGCCTGGTCTTCGCTGTCCCAGAACATCGGCCGGTAGTCCAGGTCCAGGACGGTGAAATGGCCCTCGCGCAGTTCCGTCCGGGCCCTGGCCTCGTGCGCTCGGAGATGGGCGGTGCGGCTGGGTTCCTGACACAAGCCGGTAACGGTGGACCAGAAGATCTTCGCGTCCCGGATGGCCTCCAGGTCCAACTCCTCGGCCCTGATCTGCAGGTCCGGGGCCGTCGGGAAGCGGTAGAAATAGAGCGGGAAGTCGTCCGGAGGTTTGATTGCACAAAACGTCACCGGCGTCGGCCATTCCTTGACCGGGATGACAAAGCGGTCATCCACACCAAATTTGCGCAGCTCGCGGTGCAGGTAGTTGCCAAAAGGATCGTTTCCGGTGCGGGTAATGACGGCGCTGCGCCGCCCGTGCCTGGCGGCGGCGACGGCCACGTTGGAGGGGGATCCGCCCAGGTATTTGCCGAAGGAGGTGACGTCCTCCAGATCGACGCCGATATCGTTGGGGTAGACGTCTACACTGATGCGCCCGATCGTAAGCACTTCATAGGCCACGGTGATCGTCGACCTTTCCCTTGTGGACTCTGAATCACAAGCACCACTGTGCCCTAGAACTCACGCCCCGTCAAAGATTTGTACTGACATAAGCACAAGCGTGAATTCAGCGCCGGGGGTGCACCGCCAATGCCTCGTCCAGGACCTGGCCCAGGTTCGCAGGATCATGGGCAAAGCGGCCCAGGAACAGCCCGTCCACCTCGGGCAGCCGCGGCAGCAGCCGCGGACCGGCACTGCCGCCGTATATTACCGGCACATCCGCGCCCAGTTCGGCATGCAGTCGGGCGGTGACGGCGTTGACATAGTCGTCCGGTGCCGGCTCTGCGGCACCGATGGCCCACACCGGTTCGTAGGCCAGTATCAGGCCCCGCGGAATCGCCGCTCCACACCGAAGGGCGGTGCGGATCTGATCGAGGCAGTAGGCCGCTGCTGCCGCGGGAGCTTCCGCGACAGGCTCGCCGACGCACAGCAGCGGAGCGATGCCGGCACCCATCGCAGCCTGGATTTTCTGTCCGACGACGGCGTCGTCCTCACCGAAGTGGTGGCGGCGTTCCGCATGTCCCAGTTCCACAAGGCGGACACCGATTTCGGCCAGCATCCCGGCGCTCACTTCACCGGTGAACGGGCCATCGGCCCACCCGCAGTTCTGAGCGCCGAGAAGCACGGGCAGGCCATCAAAAATGCGCCGGGCACTTTCCAGCACCGGAAAGGACGGGATGATGAAAACCCTTACCGCACCTGGGTCCGAGAGGGCCGGGCGGGCGCGCACCTGCCCGGCCACCTTGCCCAGCCAATCAAGGCTTGCCTGGTAGCCCAGGTACATCTTGGTGCTGACCCCTATATAGAGCGGGCTATCCAGCGGCCGGCGACCCAAAGCTGCCATTCTTTCCACTCCTCAGATTGCTTGCTCCGGTCTTGCCCCCTGCTATTGACAGTGACCCAGATCTCAATTTATGTTGGATCAATCGTATAGGAAATATGAAAGGGGTCTCCTGTGACCAGTGTCGTCGGAGCTCGATCCATCGGGAGGAAGCGCTGGACACGCCTAATCCCGGTCGCCATCATCGTCTACATCATCTCGTTCATGGACCGGACTAACATTGGGTTCGCCCTGAACGGTCTGCACAAGGACCTTGGAATCGACGCGGCCCAGCAGGGTCTGGCCGCGGGAATCTTCTTCATCGGCTATTTGACACTTCAGATCCCCGGCGGGCATTTGGCCGAAAAATGGAGTGCCAAAAAGTTCGTCGGCATCATGATCCTCATCTGGGGCGTGCTGGCCGTCCTGTGCGGCTTCATCCAGAACTTTACCGAGCTGCTCGTCGTCCGGTTCTTCCTTGGCGTTGCTGAGGCTGGGATCTGGCCGGCCATCCTGGTGCTGATCAGCCACTGGTTCCCGGCCAAGGAACGGGCCCGCGCCTACGCATTCTGGATCATGAACATTGCCATTGCCTCCATCATCACGGCCCCTTTGTCCGGTTGGATTCTTTCCTTCTCCGACTGGCGCACGCTGTTCATCGTCGAGGGCCTCTTCCCGTTCGTCATCGCCGCTCCCATCTGGTGGATCTTCGTCTCAGACCGTCCTCGCGATGCCAAGTGGTGCAGCCCTGAGGAGCGGACCTACATTGAGGAAGGCCTGGCCGCAGATGCGGCCGCGGAACCCCACCACGGACATGTCAGCTTCCGCGACGTCCTCTCCAACGGCGTGGTGTGGCGCCTGACCCTGGTCTATTTCCTCATCCAGATCGGCTTCTACGGCATCAACATCTGGCTCCCGAAGGTCGTTAAGACCATCACGGGTGGCTCCTCCCTAGAAGTCGGCTTCGTGACCGCGATCCCCTATGTCCTGGCCATGGTCGGTCTGTGGTACAACGCAAAGGCAGCGGACAGGACCGGCCGCTACTCGACGCACGTGCTGCTGTCCATGGCGGTCGGAGCGGTGACCCTGGTCATCTCCGTCGCCACCGGTGACGCTATGCCGTTCCTGGCCATCGCCTTCATCAGCATCGCGGTTGCCGGAGCCTTGGCCTACGACGGCCCGTTCTGGGCTTCGGCGTCCCGGGCGATGCCCGTCGTCGTCGCTGGAACGGCCATGGGCCTGATCAACGCCGTCGGTAATCTGGGCGGTTTCGTGGGCCCGTATGTCGGCGGCTTCCTGCAGGACGCTACCCACGGCAGCTTTCTGGCCACCTCGGTCTTCCTGGCAGCCTGTCTGCTGGCG
>DASYGM010000118.1:0-15022 GCA_035999715.1 Micrococcaceae bacterium
GGTACGCGATCTCGGTGGACTGGTCCCGCCGGCTGCATACCTCGGATCCGGAGTACTACCGCTGGACACAATGGCTGTTCAAGCGCTTCTACGAACGAGGCCTGGCCTACCGGAAGGACCACCCGGTCAACTGGTGCCCCAAGGACCAGACCGTCCTGGCGAACGAACAGGTGGTCAACGGTGCGTGTGAGCGCTGCGGCACCCCGGTGACCAAAAAGTCGCTGAACCAGTGGTACTTCAAGATCACCGACTACGCGGACCGGCTGCTGGAGGACATGGGCGAGCTGCAGGGACGCTGGCCCGAACGGGTGCTGGCCATGCAGCGCAACTGGATCGGCCGCTCCGAGGGCGCCCACGTGAATTTCGTGATCGAAGCCACCGCGGGCAAACCGGAGCACCAGGTCACCGTCTTCACCACGCGGCCGGACACACTGTACGGTGCCACCTTCTTTGTGGTCGCCGCCGACGCGGCGCTGGCCGAGGATCTGGTGGCGCCGGATCAGGCGCAGGCGCTGGAGGACTACCGCGAAAAAGTCAAGGCACTCAGCGAGATTGAGCGCCAGAATACCGAACGGGAGAAGACCGGTGTCTTCACCGGCCGCTATGCCATCAACCCGCTCAACGGCGAGAAGCTGCCCGTCTGGGCTGCGGACTACGTGCTGGCCGACTACGGCACGGGCGCCATCATGGCCGTTCCGGCACATGACCAGCGTGACCTGGACTTTGCCCGCGCGTTTGGTCTGCCGGTGCGTGTGGTGCTGGACACCGGTGCCGAGGACCCGGCCCTCTCCGGGATGGCCGCCAACGGCGACGGCGTGCTGGTCAATTCCGGCGAGCTGGACGGCCTGCCCAAAGCGGAGGCCATCCCCGCCGCCATCGGGATCCTGGAGCGTCTGGGCACGGGCGAAAAGTTCGTGAACTTCCGGCTGCGCGACTGGCTGCTGAGCCGACAGCGCTTCTGGGGCACCCCCATTCCCATCATCCACTGCGCCGAGTGCGGTGAAGTGCCGGTGCCGGACGACCAGCTGCCGGTGACGCTGCCGGCCGATCTGCGCGGCGAGGACCTGGCCCCGAAGGGCACCTCGCCGCTGGCGGCCGCCCAGGACTGGGTGAACGTGGAGTGCCCGCAGTGCCACGGCGCGGCCAAGCGGGACACGGACACCATGGACACCTTCGTGGATTCGTCCTGGTACTTCCTGCGCTTCGTCTCCCCGCATTACACCGAGGGTCCCTTCGATCAGCAGAAGGCAAACGAGTGGATGCCGGTGGGCCAGTACGTGGGCGGCGTGGAGCATGCCATCCTGCACCTGCTCTACGCGCGCTTCTTCACCAAGGTGATCCACGACATGGGCATGCTGGAGGCGGACGAACCCTTCAGCGCGCTGCTCAACCAGGGCCAGGTGCTCAACGGCGGCAAGGCCATGAGCAAGTCGCTGGGCAACGGCGTGGACCTGGGCGAGCAGTTGGACCGGTACGGCGTTGATGCCATCCGGTTGACCATGATCTTTGCGGGGCCGCCGGAGGACGACGTGGACTGGGCGGACGTCTCGCCCTCCGGGTCAGCCAAGTTCCTGGCCCGGGCCTGGCGGCTGGGGCAGGACGTCGGCTCCGCGCCGGGGACGGATCCGGCCGGCGGTGATGCCGGACTGCGGGCCGTGACGCACCGGACCATTGCGGACGCCACGGAGCTGACCGAGCACCACAAGTTCAACGTGGTGGTGGCCCGGCTGATGGAGTTGGTCAACGCCACCCGGAAGGTCATTGACTCCGGCGCCGGCGGCGCGGACCCCGCCGTCCGTGAGGCTGCGGAGGCCGTTGCCGTGATCCTGAGCCTCTTCGCGCCCTACACCGCGGAGGACCTGTGGAACCAGCTGGGGCATCCGGCCTCGGTGGCGGACGCCGGCTGGCCGGTCTTCGATGAGGCCCTTCTGGTCCAGGACACGGTCACCGCCGTGGTCCAGGTCCAGGGCAAGGTGCGCGACCGGTTGGAGGTTTCCCCCGCGATTTCGGAGGATGAGCTGCGCGCGCTGGCGCTGGCATCCGGGAATGTCCAGAGGGCCCTGGACGGGCGGGACGTGCGCACGGTGATTGTGCGTGCGCCCAAACTGGTCAACATCGTTCCGGCCTAGGCGCGTGCCTGCGGATGCCTGAGCGGGAGCCAGCCGGCATCCTTTGGCTGCGCGGACAGCTGGCCCGGTTCCGACCGGCTGCGCCGGCCGTGGAGCGGCCGCCCAGCGTTGCCGTAGTGACCGACTCCGCCGCCGCCCTGCCGCCGGCGTGGGTGCAGGGCCTGCCCGACGACGGACGCCTGACCATTGTGCCGATGCCGGTGATGGTGGGGGAGGAGATCTACGGCGAGGGCGTTGACGAGCTGGGCCAGTCCATTGCCGTTGCATTGGCCGCCGGAAAACCGGTGCGCACGTCCCGGCCGTCACCTGGCCAGTTCGAGCGCGCCTACCGCAGCCTGATGGACCGCGGCTACAGCGGTGCAGTTTCCGTGCATATTTCCGGCGCCCTCTCCGGCACCGTGGAATCCGCCCAGCTGGCCGCCTCCCGGCTGGATTTCCCCATCGACGTGGTGGACAGCCGCACCGCAGGCATGGCGCAGGGCTTCGGGGTGCAGGGGGCACTGCTCGCGGCGGCAGCCGGTGGCGGACCCGCAGCGGTGGCGGCGGCCGCCCGGGACCAGGCCGCCGCCGCGCGGATCTATTTCTATGTGCCCAGTCTGGAACAGCTGCGCCGCGGCGGCAGGATCGGCACCGCCGCGTCCTGGCTGGGTACCGTGCTGGCCATCAAACCGATCCTGTCCATCAGGGACGGGCAGGTGGTGCCGCTGGAACGGATCCGCACCGCGCCCAAGGCCGTGGCGCGGCTGGAGGAACTGGTCCGGCGGGACATTGCCGAACGACCGGACGGGACGGCCAGGCTTGCCATCCACCATTTCGGGAACGAGGCCGCCGCCCGGGAGCTTTCAGAGCGCCTGCGGCAGGCCATACCTGTCGGAATGGAGGTCTATCTCACCGGGCTGCCTGCCGTGCTGGCCGCCCACGCCGGGCTGGGCGTACTGGCCGTCATCGTTGGCGATAACCGGTTCCCGCCGGCTGCGATCAGCTGACGCAGAGGCAGAACGGGTGGCCGGCCGGGTCCAGGAAGACCCGGAAGGTGGTGCCCGGCTGGGCATCGGCCTTCCGTGCCCCAAGCTCCGTGACCGCGGCCTCACCCTCATCGAGGTCGCGCACCATCAGGTCCAGATGCATCTGCTGCGGCACCGTCTGGCCGGGCCATTCGGGCTGGCGGTAATTCTCCGCCTGCTGGAACGAGATGCAGTCTTCGCCGTCGGCAGGACGGATCTCCGCCCAGTCGCCGTCGTCCTTGACGTTCCAGCCGAGCACCTCCCCGTAGAAGGTGGCCAGAGCACCGGGAGCCGGACAGTCAATAACCAGACCTGGATATCGTGCAATAGTCATACCGGCACGCTACACCACGTCATAGCTGGATGACCCGCACCACCAGCAGGGCTGCCAGGACAATCAGCAGGGCGAAAGTGGTCAGCGCGGCCTGGCGCAGGTAGGGCGACTTGGGCCGGAGAATCCCCAACGCGTCGTTGGCGACCAGTGCCAACACCGCCGCAAAACCCACTGCCAGGGCGGTCATCGCGCCACCTCCAGAACCCGTGCCCGGCGTAGCGCCAGCCCCAGGAGCCCCAGCGTCAGCAGGGACAGGCCCGTCACTGCCAGGGAGGGGTTCCACAGGTGGGCGTAGAGCATGGCCGTGGCCAGCAGTGCGGAGATGGCCAGGCTGGACCCGATGGCGACGGCCACTGCCAGCGGCACCATCTCTGTCCTTCGCTGGCTGGCGGTCGGGTTGAGCCGGAGCAGCATGACCAGCGCGGTGCCTGGACCGGCCAGCAGGAACGGCCCGATCACGGCCAGCCTGAGGCCGCCGGGGCCAACAAAGGAGAGTGGGATGGCCGCGGCCGCGACCGTGGCAACAAAACATGTCAGGTACAAGCGGTTATTTGACATTGTTGGCTCCTTGGACGTGGAGGATTACTCCGCCTGAGTTGTGGAAGACGGTTGACCAGCCGGGGCTGGAGCTGCAGCTCTGCACCAGGTGCGCCAGATTGCCGGACGGTCCGGTCTGCAGTAGCTCGGCGGAGGCTTCCTGGCTTTGGGTGATCACCAGGTAGGCTCCGGCACGCTTGGCCAGCTGGTTGACCGCATCGCAGCTCACCGGGGCCGCTGTGGCAGGCGTCTGGATCCCGACCAGGGTCCGGTAGTCGTAACCGGCGTAGTCCTGGAAGCGCCAGGCCGTATTATGCACGCCCTCTATCACCATCGACTTTGCCGGAGCCACGTCGTAAAGATGATTCGCCAGGGCCACCTCATCCGGACTGAAATTCTCCATCTCGTCATTGCCGTAGCGGCTGGTCACTGTGGCGGTTGCCAGGACGGCACCGACCAGCAGCAGGGCCCCACTTCGCCGCCAGGGGAAGCCCTCCGCCGTCGTCGGAATCAGCGGCAGCACGGCCAGGAAGGCCATGAAGGGCAATCCGAAGAGATAGATCCGCAGCAGCAGTTCGCCGCCGTAGGGTTGAGCCGGCAGCAGCACAAAGGGTGCCAGCGCGCCCACGGCGGCGGCAAGCCAGGGAGTACGGCGGCGGTGGCCCACGATCGCCCCTGCCAGGGCCAGGGCCCAGACCAGCGCTGCCTCGGCCATCCGGGCGTACACAATGAACTCATGGTCGGCGCTGCCGGTCAGCCGGCTGCTGATCGACGCCGAGGTGGTGGCGGTCAGGTCGCCGAAGGAACCGAAAACCTGGCTCATATGGCCGGCAACATAGGGCGTGGCGACCAGAACCAGCCAGCAGGCCGGCAGCACCAGCGCCAGCACGGGCAGGAACCGCAGCCGGAGGCGTCCGATCAACAGCAGCCCCACCAGTATCGGGATCGTAACGAAGGGGGTGAGCTGGTGCGATGCCGTCATGGCCAGCAGCAGCACTGCGCACACCACCAGCAGGGACACCGTATCCGCCGCAGGCGCGCTGAGCCCCGGCCGCGGCTCGGTCCCGTCCAGCCGGTGCACCACCTTGCGAAGCGTTGCGGTGAACCGATTGCCGCCCGGCAGCCAGGCCCAGCCGTCAAAGGCGGTCAGCACACAGGCCAGCAGCGTGAACAGCAGGATCAGGGCGTAGGCCTGGGGGGACAGATAGTCCTGCCCCACCCAACTGGTCAGGTAGAACGCCCAGACGGCAGCCCAGGCATGCCGCCGGTTGGTCGTCAGCCGGACCGCGATTGCCAGCAGGGCCGGCAGCAGCAGGATGTTGATGGCCAGCGGGGCCCAGGTGGCCACGGCGGTCAGGTTGTGCACGCCGGTGGCGTCGGAGAGCATGCCGAGCAGGCCAAAGAAGCCGGGCCAGCTGAAGTAGGCGTCAAGGTGCGGGTTTAGCTGCCCCGATCCGGCAATGTAGTCGGCAATCCCCAGATGCCGGAAGCTGGCCTCCAGCCGCGGCACGCCGTGGATGATCGGGTCGGCGGCCTGCAGGATGACGATCAGCACTACCACCTGGGCGGTCAGCAGGGCCGGGAAAAGCCGGCGCAGGCCCAGTGAGCCCACGAAGCCAACCAAGCTGAGCCCCAGCGCCACGAAATATGCGGGCGGCAGGACCTGGATCAGGCCGGTCCCGCCGATCTGCTGGGGGTCCACCTGGGTGAGTGCCCAGACGCCCAGGACCAGGGCGACGGCGGCCACCGCGGCGAGGATCCTGCCCTGCAGGACAGGCCCGCTTTGTTCCCAACCCAGCAGGCCGGGGGACATCCTGTCGCGTTTGGCGTCCGCAACGTGCGCGGCGTGCGGGTGCCCATCCTGTTGGGTGGGAACTGTCATTGTTTGTTCCGGCTTCATGATGCCTCAATTCCATCTGGGCGGCCCTGCGGCTGGGCAGGAACCTGAACTGGCGGTTTGGTGGGTTTTTCGGCGGTCAGCGCGCGCAGCCGGATGGCGGCCACCAGCGCTCCGACAACCTGGCTGGCCAGCCAGAGCAGGGACACCCCTGTCAGCCCGTAGATATGCGCGACGGCGGCAGCAGGAACCACCACAATGGCGGCGCTAAGGGCGGCGACTGCGGTCGCCTCGGCAAGGTGGCCGCGGGCGCGGCATACCCCGTAGTAAACCTGCGTGACGCAACTGACCACCAGGGCCGGGACCAGGACGGGCAGCAGCACCCATTCGGGCGCGTACTGAGGGCCAAGCAGCCGCAGTACCAGCGGACCGGCCAGCATCAGGACAACCCCGGCCAGCAGCGTGAGCACCAGACTGATGCGCAGGGCACCTGCCACCAGGGAGGGTCCTGAACGATAGGTGGCGAGTTTGGTCTGGAGCGAATAGCCCGCCGATTGGGGGACGAAGAAGACGGCCGAAGCAAGCATCCAGACGACATACCAGGCTGCGGTGGCCGAGGGGGTCAGGGCGGCGGCGACGATCAGCGGCAGCAGGTAGCCCGGCGCACGGTCGGTGAGCATCAGGGCATGGTTGGGCAGTCCCGGCCGCAGCAGCAGCACCGCCTCGCGGCCCCGGACGCCGTGCTTCCAATCCGGCCGGGTGCCGTTGCGGTGCAGTTGGCGCATGCCCAGCAGCACGCTTGCCAGCGACCCGGCGGCCACGGCGCTGACGATCGCCGCCAGGTCGCGGAATCCGACCAGCAGGCAGGCGAGCAGGACACCCAGCTGGACCAGGCCCTGGACCACGCTGCGGACCAACGTGCGGTCTGCCCTGGACTGCGCCACGCCTATGTGGTCAAGCTGATAGGAGACCGTGGCCAGCACCGCCGCGGCCAGGAAGAATACCGTGACGGCCGGATTGTCCCAGGCCTGGCCTACGCCAGGACCCAGGGCCCTGGTGACCAGTGCGAGGGCGCCAGCCACCAGCAGTGCGGAGAGCGTTACGGTGAGCAGACTGGTGGCCATCAGCCGCCTGCCGCCGTCGTTCTGGGTGGGAAGCAGCGTCAGGGTGGCGGGGCCGATGCCCAGCAGGCCCAGCTGCACGGCCAGCAGAGCCGCAGACACGACGGCGGATCCCAGGCCGATCTGGGCAGGTGGAAGCATCAGGGCCGCGAGCGCCCAGAACAGGAAGCCGGTCAGCATCGGCGCGAGCCGCGCCGCGGTCAGCCAGGCGGCATTGCCGCCCAGGGACAGTCCCTGCGGAGCCGGGCGCAGCAGCTGGCCCAGCATGGACCGGTAATTGTAGAGCAGGAACCCGATCCAGTAAGGCAGATAGCGCGGCGCGTGGAGCGCCGAAAGCGCCGCCCCGCGTCCGGTGGCCAGCAGCGGCAGCACCAGCAACCAACCCGCCCGGCGGGGGTGTTTGCGGATGGTCCGCGCCATCCCTGCCCCGTCCTGCAGCCATTGATCGCGGGCGCAGTCGAAGTCGTCCGCGAACCGGTGGCGCACCAGCGTAGTCTGCGAGACGCCGATCCGCCGGCCGGCCTGCTCCAGCCGGATCCGCAGCTCGATGTCCTCCCCGGAACGGAAACCCTCATCAAAGCCCAGTTCAAGGAGGATGTCACGGCGCATCAGGGTGGCACTGACCCCGAACCAGGAACGCACCCGGCTGTGGTTGTGGTGCCAGGCCAGGGCCCCGCCCCAGTACCCCGGCCCGTCCGATTCGCTGGCTAGGCCGAACTGCAGCCCGTCAAAGCCGCCGGCCTCGAACTCGGCCAGCAGGGCTCCGAGCGTTCCCGGCGGCAGCACGACGTCGGCATCGATCAGGGCGACGACGTCGCTGTCCGCATACCTGACTCCCATCATTCGCGCCGCCGGCAGTCCGCTGCCGCCGTCGGAGATGACCTGGGCCCCGAAGGACCGGGCAATCTCCGCGGTGGCGTCCGTGGAACAGCCGTCGACGACGATGATTTCGCGCGGGCGCTGGCTCAGCACGGAGGCCAGGCACTCGGCCAGCCAGGCTGCGGCGTTGCGCGCCGGAATGACGACCGATACCTCAAGATCCGGTTGCTGCTCCATTGCGCCCACCCCTCCTTAATGCTCGCGGTCCAGCGTGTTGCGCACGATCTGGGTGACGTAGTCGGACGTGCGGTCCGCCGACCAGCTCACCGGTATCCGCAGCACGGAGCAGGGCACCGTTTCCAGGGCCCGGGCGACGACGGCGGCCTTCTGTCCGAAGTGCTCCTGGATCGGCACCAGACCGGTGGAGCCAAGGGCCTCGATGAGGCGGCGGGAGACCGTGGGGAGTTCGGTGTGGAAGTTCCCGATCATCCGGGAGGTCATCCATTCGGTGCTGCGCTGTTCCAGCAGGGCCTCCGTCCCGTCGTAGCGCTCCAGGAACATGGCGAGCCGCAGCGGGGCGCGGGTGGCGATCCGGTCTGTGCCGAAGACCTGATCTGGGTGGACCATCCGGTGTTCCGGGGACCACCGCCGGGTGAAGTCGGCGGTCCGCGGGTAGCGGACAATCACCGGGTGCACGGTGGTGGCCAGGTGCGACACGGGGGTGGTCAGCCAGCCCGGGGCCAACGGTTTGCGGGCTCCTTGGAACAGTTCCGGGTAGATGGTGCGGTGGTGCGGCTTAATGAACATCGGCTTGGCGTACCCCAACAGGTCGCCGTCGCCGGTGAGGAAGCCCCAGTCGTCGGCCATGAAGCGGACCCCCGGCATGGCCACCAACTTGGCCACCGTGCTGGTTTTGCCCACTCCTCCCCATGCCGGCAGCAGCACCCCGGCGCCGCGGTAATCGACAATGGCGGCGTGGACCATGGCGGTTTTTTCGCGTACGCAGAGCCGGTCCAGCAGCGGTATGACTGCCGTCAGCAGTTCACCGCGCCCTTCCACCCGGTAGCCGTCGTCTGTCTGCACCACCTGGACCTTGTCCCCGGGCAGATAGAGCGTGTCGGAGGTATAGCGGTACGCATCCTCCGCATGCGACTGGCCCTGCACCCCGGTGATGTCCCCGCGCACCTGCAGTTGCAGGGGAGCGCGGGAATCACCGAGGAAGGGTGCCAGCATGTCGCGCAGTTGCGCTTCGCCGGGAGTGCCCGGCTCCACGCGTACTGCTACCAAGCCGTGGACGTCGAAGCTTGCTCCTGTCGATATGTCCGCGGGCGACATGCCGGCGGTGTCAGTTTGGCTCATCACTGTCCTTTCTGGATGATCACGTTGTCGATGAAGCTGTCGCCCATCTGCCGGTAGTGCTCTGCCCCCAATTGCACGGTGGTCAGCGAGGTGGCGCTCGTGCTCACTGTGCTGCTGGAGTACACGGATTTGCCGTCAAACGAGACCTGGATGGTGGTGGCATTGCCGTTGGGGATGATGTGCATCTGCACGTGGTGCCAGACGCTCAGCGAGATGTTTCCGGCGACGAGTTTGGTGTAGACGAAGGCCCCGGATGGTGCGGTGACGCGCAGCCAGAGCTGGCCGTTGCTGTTGTACCGGTAGATGTCCGCGATGCGGTTGGCGCCGGAGAACCAGCGGAAGTACGGCACGTCATTGCCGGCGACGCCGGCGACCGTGATGTTGAACCAGCCGTCCGCGTAGTATCCCTTGGTTGACGCGGCCAGGCCGAACGCCACGTTGGCGAGCGAACCGGAATCGTTGGTCACGTGCAGGTAGGCCGAGCAGGCGCCGGTCTGTGCCGCTGCCTTGCTGACGGTGGCGGTGCCGGTTCCCTGGGCCGTAGCCTTGAACTCGGGCAGCAGGCTGCCGGTTTCAAAGGTGTCGTTGACGAGTACCGTGCCCGGGTACGCCGGCGCATTGGCCTTCGTTGCGGGCAGGCAACCCGTGGTCGCAGCGGAGGCGGGTCCGGCCCCCAGCACGATTGCGCCGGCCAGCGGGGCCAGCAGAGCGACTACTGCGCTGAGCTTATGTAACTTCTTCATTGGTCTGTCCTCTAGCTTGGGTATAGCGAATTTCAGGTTCAATGGACGTGGCCGCAATGGCCGAGGGTCTGTGTACGAAGCGTCCGCGCCCGTAGCCGCTGGCAGTGGTGGCCAGCACGGCCATGATCGTGGCGGCACGGCGCAGACCGTTCCGGTCCTTGCCCTGGCGCCATTCCCGCAGTCCCCTCAGGACTGCGCGCGGTAATACCAGCCTGACGTAGCGCTGTTCCGGAGCGAGCGCGTGGATGCGTCCGGAGAGCCGGGTGACCTGGGCTTTGGAGATTCCCTCCGACCAGGCGCGGGCGAGCATGTAACGCAGCGTTCCGCGCTCTACCGGGACATGATGGCGGACCAGGGCAGCGGGTTCATAGACAACCCTGCAGCCGGGCTCCTGGGCGCCGACCCTGATGCACAGCTCCGTCTCTTCACAGCCCAGCGGCAGGGTGCCCACCCGGCCCAGGGCGGTGTTGAATCCGCCCAGCCGTTCCAGGACGTCCCGGCGGAACGACATGTTCGCCCCGATCATGTTGCGCACCTGCGCCGCCACCTTCGGCATCCCGCGGTATGTGCACCCGACTATCCAGTCGAGTTCCTCGGCGAAATGCCCCGGCCGTCCGGCCGCCCAGACGGGGGCAATGCTGCCCCCGACCGCCAGCACGTCCGGGTCGTCGTAGAAAGCGGCCAGCCGCTCCAGCCAGCGGCCGTCGGCCTCGGCATCGTCGTCAAGGAAAGCCACTACGTCGGCCCGGGCGAGTTCAATTCCGGTGTTACGTGCACCGGACAGCCCCGAAGGGCCGGCATTCTCCACCAGGACCACATCCACCGCGCTGCTGATCAGCCGCTTGTATAAGTCCTGGTTATGGTCCACTACTACGATCACCTGTTGCGGCTGAAGGCTTTGCCCGCGGACGGAGCGGATCACGTCCAGCAGGAGCTCCCAGCGTTGTTCCGTATAGGAGCAGATCACTACATCGACGCTGGGTAGTCCCGTCGCCCCGGCCACCTCATGCCCCAATCCCGGCGACCTGTACGGTCAGCACAGATTGGGGGTCGGTGGGGGTGTGCGGGAACGTCGTGCTCGGGTAGCGGTATTTGACGCGCCGCAGCGACTCGGGGCGGGATCCCGACGTCGGCGACTCCCAGACGCATTCCCGTGCGAGCGTGCGCAGCACCCGCCAGCCGTCGTGAAAGGTCTGCAGGTTGGATGCTCCGGAGATGCGGGTGAGCTCGCCGCTGGGGACCTCGGCAATGCGCAGGCCGGCCCTGGCCGCCCGCACCACCAGCTCGGTTTCGATTTCGAAGCCATCGGATTTGAGTTCAAGCACCTCCAGGCACTCCCGCCGCAGGGCGATGTAGCCGTAGCACAGGTCGGAGAAGTTGCTGTGCAAGACGGCATTTGTCAGACCGGTGAGGACCCGATTGCCGGAGTCCCGCAACCAGGTCAGGTCTTCTGAGCCGCCGCCCGTGACATACCGGGAGCCCTTAACGAAGTCGAAATCGTGCTGCAGGGGGGAGACGAACCAACCGATCTCCTGCGGATCCATGCTGCCGTCGGCGTCCAGCATGACAATGATGTCCCCGGTGCAGGCGGCAAATCCCGCCCGGATGGCCGCGCCCTTACCTGGATGGGTCTCAGCGACCACGACGACGTCCAGGCGAAGTGCCCGGGCCACCTCAACGGTCAGATCGAGCGAGCGCCCGTCCACGATCACGACCTCGTCGACGTATGTAGGCATCCGTCGGAGCACCCATGGCAGATTCATCGCCTCGTTCAGGGTCGGTATCACGACGCTGACGGACGGGACCGGCGACGAGCCCCTTGATACCAGACTTGTAATAGACATGGTCCTCACCTCAGGTACGATTCTGATTGCCGCCGGGGCTCCGTCGCTCCGGGGAAGATCGCGACTGGCCTTGGCCCGTTCCGGCACCCACCTCCCGGAACGTGTGCGTTCTTAAACGAGCAGTTTCCGCCGTACCTGTTATTGATGCGTTACCCATGCGTTACGCCGCGGCGGGCGCAGCAGCACGGTTTGGGTGCCGCCTATCCCGTGCGGTCAGCCGGCTGGCGGGGAGTGGTACCCATTCCAGACGTCCCTGCCGAATCCGGTCAGCCCTGATTGGCCGGCGTAGCCCAGATGCGGGAGGCCGAAGAGGTCCTCAACGCTTCTCAGGAAGGAGTAGTGGTTATAGGGAATGTTGCTCTGGCTGCCTGCCCGGATAAACGGGGAGATAACAAGGGCGCCGATCAGTCCGCCGCCCTTGCCGCCGCTGGAGCTGTCCGTGGCGCCTGGGGCCTGCGCTGCCACCGGGGGCGTCCCGGGCAGGGCAACGTTCGGGCCGGGCTGTTCATTGCAGCATGAGCTGGCGTCGTCGTCGGCCTCGTCATTCACAATGAACAACGCTCCGTCTGCCTTGAAGGCGGCGGAGGATGTGATCCGGCCAACCCAGGTGCCCAGCCAGGCATCTTCAGCCGCCGGTCCCGCCGGTTGGCCCGTACAGGCCTGTTCATGGCCGTCATTGCACAAGCTTGGTGAGATGAACGAGAAATTCGGCGTGCTGGCCACCGTGGCCAGGTCCGCCTGCAGCCGGCCCAGCGGGACGACGTTGGCCGCACAGGCTGACGTGCCCACGATGGCACCGAAGTACAGGAACGGGTTGTGGCGGGCGGTGTAGGCGTCCCCGGGGGCGGCCTGCTGGGTCAGGTCCGCAGAATACTGACCCAGCGAGGGCCTTCCGCAGCTGGCCTCCTCGCGGCCCGGGCTGCTGCCCATGTCCTCCATGTAGCCCCTCCAGCTCAGATTTTTGGCGCTGAGTTGGTTGGCAACGGTCGGAACCCAGGACGGGAAGACGCAGCCTTTAGCAGCCCTTACCTGGCCCAGCGGCGCGGGCTCGGCGCCGGCCATATCCCGGTAGTAGGGGCAGTCCGCCTGCGTGTCGGCATTGGGGGCCAGGCCGCTGAGCATCGCGAGGTAATTGCCCAGGCTGTAGTGGGACGTGGCATAGTACTGGCTCAGCAGCACGCCCTGGGCGCGCAGTGTGCTGCGCAGATACGGATACTTCGAACCCGGACCGTAGGACTGGGAAAAGGAGGCGTTCTCCAGCACGATGACAAAGACGTGCCGGACCGGCGGGGGCTGGCCGGAGTCCGCCGGGTTGGCGGGTTGGCTGGATGTCAGCCCTAGCATGGCTGCAAGGAACGCGGCGATGGCCGCGTATCTGGTTATCCGGCGCACGGCGCGGTCTCCGGACGCTCCCGGGGGAGTTTTCGCGCGCCGGTTATGACCGGGACCAAATGGCTACCCAGTCGACGTCCAGATGGCCGCTGGTGGAGGGTGCGGGGCAGCCTGTCAGACAGGATTCGGTCTGCAGAATGTAATGCATGGGCGTGTGCGGGACGTTGGTGGTGCTCACCCCGATCGAGTGCCCGTCCAGGAAGAATTCGACCCGCCCCGGGCTCCATTCGGTGGTGGCGGTGTGCCAGGACGTGAAGGCGGCTCCGGACTGGATGGTTTCGAAGGTGTCCTTGCCGCCCTCGCTCCAATGCACGGCGCCGTAGAAGGCCTTGGTCAGGTCCTGTTCGGGGTAGTCGATCTCGCCATCCCGGGGCCAAACCCCGCTGTCCGGCCAGAGCAGCCACGCGGTCTTGAATCCGGCCAGCGCGTCGGACTTGAAGCGCACCGAATAGCGGCCGTACAGAAGGCTGTTGTACGGGGACCGGCTGGCATTACCGATTATCGGAGAGGGCGCAGCACCCATCGGGATGCCGTTTTCGGTGTGCAGGTACATGTCCAGGACGCCGTTACGGATGCTGAGGACCTTCGTCGGGAAGTAGGCTGACTTCCCGCCTACCATCTGCCCAGCCGTGTCCGGGGTTCCATCCGGATAGTTCGCGCTCCACTTGGCCGCGTACGCCGTGCCCGGGAAACCGCCGATGGGAACGTTGCCGTGGTTGAAATCGGACGTGAAGATCTGCTTCCAGCCCGGCAGGTCCCCCACCGGCATGGCTTGGCCGGAAGGGGAGAGGGCATCGGGGGAATTGGCGGCCGCCGGGGTTATCAGCAGCCAGGCGACGCAGCCCAGCGCGAGTAGCATGCCGAGTTTGCGCACCCTGGAGCGTTGGCGGACCGTTCCGTCATGGACCATCCGCGGCTGTGCGCTTCCCATGCCGCTAGTCTGTCATCGGCGGGAAGGCGGCATCAAGCCTTTGGCGGGCTTCAATTCACCTCCACAGGGTGGGGTCCGCCGTGGTTGCCGCACATGGCGTGGCAACCCCGGTCACCTGTCCGGCCCGGGGTCCTACGGTGGTGGAATGGTTAGGCAAGGCAGGCGCTCCAAGCTGGTTAGGTCCGAATACTCCCACATTCGGCTGGCGGCGCTGCTGCCAGCGCCGCATTCGAGCGCAGTCCGGGGCGACGCGACCGGTCCGGACGCGGGGCCGGGTGGGGATGAGACATGGTCCGGCCCGTCCGCCCCGCCGGGGCCGGACCGGCCATATGGCCAGGAGGGCCAGGAGGGCCAGGAGGGCCAGCCATATGGCCAGGACGGCCAGGAGGGACGGGACGGCCAGGAGGGCCAGGAGGGACGGGCCGTGCCGGATGCCACAGATGCGCCGGATGCGCGGGATGCGTGGGACGGCCAGGACAGCGTGGCCCCGGAATCCCGCCGGTCCGTGGCCGGATGGGTGAGGTGGCGTTTCGCCGGCGGCGCAGTCCTGGTGGTGCTCGCCATCGTGATCGGTGGTACGGCGGTCCTCCTGCTCCAGTTTGCAGCCACACACCATCAGTCCCAAGGCCTCGACGGAATTGCCTCACCCGCGGTGTCCGTACCGGCGCTCACTCCGACAGGCGGACCGAGCGGACCGGGAACAGCCTCCGGAACAGCAGGAGCCGGTGAACGGGCAGATCCCAATGGGACTGGCGGGACCGGGACGGCGGAGCCATCCGGCGCCGGCGAGGCTACATTGCTGGTGCACGTCGCCGGTGCCGTGGTGCACCCCGGAATCGTGGAACTGCCGGCCAACAGTCGGGTTTACCAGGCCATCCAGCGCGCCGGAGGACAAGCTCCCGACGCCGCACTGGACGCGGTGAACCTGGCGGCGCCGCTGCAGGACGGCGAACAGTTACTTGTACCGACCCG
>DASYGM010000160.1:0-6371 GCA_035999715.1 Micrococcaceae bacterium
TGCGTTGATCGCAGGGGGCCGTAACGAGGCCGCCCGTAGTGAACTGCTGACCATTCCGGGCTGCTCCCCACGCCGTCTCGGCCCGGGAACTGTTCGCCAGCGCCTTGGAGCTGGAAGGCCTCGATCCGAGGCTTCTCGCGACCACGGAGATCATCACGGACGCTGACGCGGCCGCAGCGTCATTCCACGGATCACCCTCCTTCATAGTTGACGGCAAGGACCTTCTCCAGTCAAGCCCTGCGCGGGCGGTCACGTCCCGGGTGTATCCCGGCCAGCGCGGATTGTCAGGACAGCCAGACTTGGAATCCCTCCGCCAAGCCGTCCGCGACGTCGGGTCCCGGAGCCGGGCTTTCACCTCGGATTCAGGCGACCGGTACGAGGTGCGTTGAAAGAATCCTGCTGCGAGCACATCTTCTGGGCACGATGTTGAGCTTTGATCCTCCTGGAACACAGCACGCCAGAACGGGCGAGATGGACCGGTGTCGGATATTGCGCTGACTAATTCACAAGGCGCCCCTTAGGGAAACGCCGTTGCATACTTCTCCCAGCTATCGTGCTCCTGGGTCTGACCGTAGGGAACATCACTGCTCACAATGACGGTGTAGCGATCCGGGCTGTGCCGGGTTACCAGCAGGCCACTTCGGCCCTCTCGGAGCGCCTGATCCAGGGCGGCGTCAAGTGCTGTATTCAGGTCCTCCTCGATAACAGCCGGGGTATCGCCGGTTACCTGAAATATCCCTTGTGATTCTATGGTCAAGATCATTTCTCTTCCTGTCTGGTGGTTCCGTGGCCCGAATCTTCGCGTCTGCGAGCCGCCGCTTCGGCTTCGATCGTTCTGGAATGCTTGCCGCACGTCTCCCGGCTGAAGGACGTCAGGATGACAATGTTCCGCATCTTCAAGCGGGCGGGGAGGATTTCGCCGGGGGGCCCGGAAGGTCCATGAGGAACTGGGTCGGCAGGACATCCCGGCGGCGCGGTGCACCGTCGAGCGGCTCATGAATGAGAACGACCTGGCGCTATCTCCCGCGCCAAAGAGTTGTTTCTGCGGTCACGATGCTGCTTCATTTTCAGGGGATCGCTCCCTTGGTTGCTGCCTGGGTCCGCGGGTTGGCGTCGTCGGATTTCTGTTCGTCTGATTCAAGAAGGGATGCCAGTGCAGCGAGGGCACCTACCGCATTTTCGATGGCCTCCTGATCGGTGGGTGGCAGGCGTTTCAGGGCGTGCCCCAAGCGCCGTTCGTTGGCTGCCTGCCAGGCGATCAGGATACCGTTTCCATGCGAAGTGAGTCTCAGGTTCACGGCGCGCCGGTCCCCGGGTTTGGGCGTTCGTTCAACAAGGCCGCCGGTGACCATCTGTTGGATAACGTTGCTCACGGTATTGGTGGCCAGCCGTTGGCGGGTGCCGAGTTCGCGGATGCCGAGGCCGGGTTCGTCGGCAAGGCGCTGGAGCATTTCCACCTGGGACATGGGCAGCGACTCCCACGGAAATTCATGCCGCACGCTTGAGCGCAGCACACGTCGCAGCCGCGTGATGACGTCCGTAAGCGACCACGCGTCAGTGCCGCCCCGCTTAACTGCCCCTTGGCCGGGGGGACTGGCTGTGCGTGTTTCGGTCGTCTTCACCCGACTAGCTTAGCGCGGTACTGCCAAGATAGACTAGTTCTGTGTCAGAACCATTACCGGCTGAACCGGAGAGTTCCGCTGCTGCCGGCCGCCGGGGCCGACCAGGGTTTTTCCATGAACCGGCACGGCCGGATTGGGTACGCCGCCGGCCGGGGGCGCCCTGGCTTGTCGTGGCGACCGTGTGCATAGGCGCCTTCATGGGCCAGCTCGACGCCAGCATTGTGACGCTGGCCGTTCCGAGCATCCGCAACGACCTCAACGGCTCTCTTGCACAGGTGGAGTGGGTGGCGCTGATCTACCTGCTGGTCCTGGTCGGCAGCATTTCCGCCATTGGCAGGCTGGCGGACATGCTGGGCCGAAAGCTGCTCTACATCTACGGGTTCGCCTTGTTCACGATCGCCTCACTTGGCTGCGGCTTTGCGCCGGACATCGGCTGGCTTCTGTCGGCCCGGGCGGTCCAGGCCGTTGGCGCCGCCATGCTCCAGGCCAACAGCGTGGCTCTGATCAGGACCAGCATGCCTCCGGGCAAGCTGGGCAGGGCGATCGGGCTGCAGGGCGCGGCGCAGGCCGTCGGGCTCGCCATCGGCCCGTCCGTGGGTGGTCTGCTGATTGGACTGGGTGGCTGGCGGTGGGTGTTCTTCGTGAATATTCCCGCCGGCATCATCGGTATCCTGCTCGGATGCTTCCTGCTTCCCCGTACCCACGTCAGAGCGGCCAGGACCAGGCTGGACTGGATCGGGCTCATCGTCCTGATGCCGGCGGCGGCCGCCCTGCTGCTGTCCCTGTCCGAAGCATCCAGAGTCGGAATCGGCAATCCGGCGGTCTCCGTGCTGCTGGCTGCCTTCGCGGTCCTCTTTGCGCTCTTCGTCCTGCGCGAACGCCGCACCCCGAACCCGCTGGTGGACCTGAGCCTATTCCGGGCGGGCCGGTTCAGCAGGGGGATCGCCACTGGTCTGCTGTGCTATCTGGTGCTGTTCGGCGTCCTGTTTGTGACGCCCTTGTATTTGGAGGCCGCACGGGGTTTACCCTCGGCCCAGGCCGGCCTGCTGCTGACCGTATTGCCCGCCGCGCTGGCCGCAGCGGCCCCTGCCGCCGGGATCGTGGCCGACCGGCACGGTGCCAGGTTACCGACCTCCACCGGCATGGGCCTGGCCGCAGCCGCCCTGACTGTCATGGCCCTTTTTCCGGACAGCATCTGGGTGCTCGCCGTCTGCCTTGGCGGCATCGGCCTCGGCCTGGGCCTGTTCACCCCAGCCAACAACGCGACGCTGGCCGCAGCGGGTCATGACCGGCAGGCGGGCATGGTCAGCGGCGTACTGAACATGACCCGCGGCATCGGAACATCCCTCGGTGTGGCCCTTGCCGCTATTGCCTACACCCTGGCCACGGGTGCCGGCAGCGGACCGTCCTCCCCTGCCGCATCGGAAACTGGGTTCCGGACCGCCATCGCGCTGCTGGCCGCCTTCGCTGTCGCCGCGGCCGCCATCTCCTTCGCCGGACGCCGCGGCAGCCCCAGTGCCAGCTGAACCGGATGAGGATACCCCTCAGACGTGGTCGACCGGCTGGCGTTCAGCGGTCGCGCCGCTCCGACGGGTGCCCGAGGCTGAGCGCGAATCTGGGGCAGAGATTAACGGCCTCCCGCGCCGCCTCTTCATCGTTCGGGCCGATGGCAATGTCCGCCCCGCTGCCAGCCTGGGTTCGCCGGGCCACGGGGTAGCCCCAGTCGTCGCGGGCCAGCAGATTGCTGAGCAGCTCCGTACACAGGCCTCGGCCATCGCACCTGGTCCAGTCGATGTGCAGTGAACCGCTCATGGCCCACCCCGTCCTGTCCTGGTGCACCGGCCGGCAAGGTGTGCCTTGACGTCCTGCGAGAAGGTCTCCAGGGCGCTGCTGATGAGCTGGACCGTGCCGTCCGGGTGGTGGCAGGCACCGCGGCCGGAGACCAGCTTGCCCAGACGCTCCGCTTCCCGCACCAGGCGCGGGTTCCGCTCGCCATAGGCGATCCGGTTCAGCACCCCGGCCATCGCCGGCAGGCCAAACATGCACGGCCCGCACTGTCCCGCGCTCTGGCCGGCCAGGTATTCCGCGATCCGGGCCGTGGCCGCCAACCCGCACTGGTCCGCACCCAGCGTGTGAATGACACCGGCGCCCGGCCGGACCGCGTTACCCGCCGGGCCGGCGGGCGAGAGCCGGTAGTCGAGCGGTTTCACCCAGCGGCCGTGATAGCCGCCTATCAGCACGGCGGACAGGTCGTCCGGGCTGACGCCTGCGCTGCGCAGAATGCCATGCAGGGAAGCATCGCCTTCCACCTCAAGCACTTGCTCCGACCCCTGACCGGTCACGGAAACCAGCCGCGTGCCGGGGTCCCGGGCGGAGCCCGCACTCCTGAACCAGTCCGCGCCGTAGCGGGCCAGCAGGCCGACATGGGCCAGTGTCTCGACGTTGAGGATCAGGGTGGGGCGCCCCTTGAGCCCCACGTCACTGAGGCGTCGGCGGTTATCCAGCGGAAGTGCGGGTCCGCCGGAGATGCTGTTAACCACGGCACTGGCCTCACCGGAGATGAACGCTTCCGGCGCTTCCACCACGCGGATGTGGCGCGCGTCGCGGCGCTCGGCGATGGCGGACCGCACCGCAGCGAGGTTCCCCTGCGGCGTGTAGACGTACACCAGGGAAGCCGAGACCGAACCGGCCGCGGTCAACAGGCCATCCAGCACCAGGTGCGGCGCATGCGCCAGCAAAGTGCGGTCCTTAAAACTCAACGGTTCCCCCTCGGCGCCGTTGGCAATGACCACCGGTCGCCGCGACAAGATCCCGGATGAGCCGGATCGGGCCGTGGCGGCGAACTTCCGCCAGGACGCGAACGCCGCGCCGCCACGCCCGGTCAGCCCGGAGGCCTCCAGGACACCGTTGAATTCCGGGCCCACCGACCTGGTGTCCAGCGGCCCGTAGGCCTGCAGATGCTCAGAGAATCCGGCATGGGAGCCAGCCAGAAAAAGCCGGAAAGTACCGGTCGGTCCATAGCCGGGATTCACCCGGGGCAGAGCGGTAGTTGAAGTTGTCACTGGGGGCCTTCCTGACGGGCTTGAGCGGTTTCCAGGAATACGGAGGACAGGCGCCACCACACCGCGCCGCCGACGGCGGCCACCGACGCCGCCGCTGCGACCAGGAACAGCTTGCCTGTCCCGTTGGTGCCATTGCCGATGGCGTGGGCCAACGCAATGGGCCACATCCCGTAAGCAAGCCAGTGCACTGCCTTGAAGGCCCGCGGACCGATCCGGTGCCGCAACAGGGCGGTGATGACCACCGCCAGCACCAGAACAAGGGCCACGGTTCCCAGCCCCTGCCAGAACGGCCGGTAGGACCCCAGAAAGGGAACCACTACGTCAACCGGACTGAGCCGGGCGTACGAATCCAGCATCAGTGACCCGACGTGCAATCCCAGGAAGATGGTGGCCAACAGTGCAACATTGCGGTGCAGCAAGGTCACGGAGAATCTCGGCAGGCTCAGAATGGGCCGGCCGGAACGCGTCAGGATGCCGAGCAGAACGGAACCGGTAAACAGCGCCAAGGAGATGAAGCCGCTCACCCGCCCGAACGCCCAGGCTGCCTCATTCATGGGAAGCACTCCCCCGCGGTGGCGGCCCGCTGTTCGGCCGGCCACCCCCCGGTGACGACGGTCCGGCCCCGGCCGTCGACGAACCGCCCCGAGATCCTGTGCCGGCGGAACCAGTCCACAGCGGCGAAGCCACGTACGACGGCGGCGGTAGTGAAGGCATTCGCCTCCAGACAGGAGGGGGCTGCCACCGTGACGGACCGCCAGACGGGCTCTGCCGGCACGCCGAAGCGGGGGTCCAGTATGTGGTGGACGGAGGTTCCGGCGTGCTGCCAGCGCCGCTTTTGCGTGCTGGAGGTCGCCATCCCGAAGCCAGGTGCCAGGGATACCTGCTGGGCCGGATCGTCCGGGAGGTCCTGGACCAGGATCTGCCAGCCGCCCTCCGGACCCGGTCCTGACGAGGACAGGTCGCCGCCCAGCGACACCAGGACTCCGACGCCCAGGCTGCTAAAAACGGCCCGCGCTGCGAGGTCGGCGGCAACGGCCTTGGCGGTTGCACCCAGGTCCAGCCGGACGTCCTCGGGCACTCTGAGCGTGCCGTCATCGATGGAAATCCGGGACCAGCCGGGAGCGCGACGGACTTTCCGCGGCCGTGCCGGTGCGCAATCCGGCGAGAGGGCGATGCTGAGGATGTCCCGGCCGTAGCCCAGGGCATCCAAGTCCCGGCCCAGGGTGGGGTCAACGTCACCGTCCGTCCAGCGCGCGGCCTCCAGGGCACTTCCGACCAGCCGGGCGAGCAGGGGGCTCACCGGCGCCCCCGCTGCCAGCCGGGGCTGCAGCCGGGCCAGTTCCGAGTCGGTCCGGAAGCGGCTGCACGCCTCATCCACCGATGCGGTTACGGCCCGGACGATGTCCTTGGCCCCGGCAAGCAGCCCGGGGTCGGTCACCGCAACGGAGGCTTCCATCCCCCACAGGGTCCACGCCGATCGGGATTCCGAGGGCTGGGTGTTCATCGTCATGACCCCGAGGAACGGCCCTGGATGGATCCCCCGCCGCCGGGCTGGACGGGGCTGACTCCCGAGTAGCCGTTGTAGGGTGACGATCCGCTATCCCCGGTGCTGCCGTTATCTGCCGTAGTCCCCCCGGTTCCCTGGCCTGGGTTGTTGGCCTGCCCGGGTGTACTCGAAGGGATGGTC
>DASYGM010000166.1:0-3536 GCA_035999715.1 Micrococcaceae bacterium
TCGGTGCTTTTTGCCGCCTCCTCGAACTGTTCAGGATCCCGCCGTGCCAGCACCGCGGCGCCCGCTGCCGCTGCCCGCCTGGCCAGCGCCAGCAGCTCCGTCACGTCTGCTGCGCCGGTCATGCTTCTCCCTCGGCGAGCAGCCTGATAAATCCGTCCTCGTCGAGCACGCGCAGGCCCAGCTGTTCCGCCTTTTCCAGCTTGGTCCCGGCGTTCTCCCCTGCCACGACGTAGCTGGTGATTTTGGAGACGGAGCCGGCGGCCTTGCCACCGCGCGAGATGATGGCCTCCTTGGCCTCATCCCGGCTGAAGTTGGGCAGCGTTCCGGTCACGACGACGGTCAGCCCCTCCAGCGTGCGGGGCGCGGATTCGTCCTGCTCGTCCTCCATCCGCACCCCGGCACGGGCCCAGGCCTCGACAATGTCACGGTGCCATTCGACGTCGAACCATTCCACCAGGGCCTCGGCGATGATCGGGCCCACACCGTCCACCCGCGCCAGCTCCTCCTCCGTGGCGGCCCTGATGGCATCCATGCTGCGGAACGCCGTCGCCAGCGCCCGTGACGCGGTGGGGCCGACGTGCCTGATCGACAGGGCGACCAGGACCCGCCAGAGTGGCTGGGACTTGGCCTTTTCCAGTTCGCGGAACAGCTTGCCGGTGTTGGCCGTGGGTACCGAGGGTTTCTTGGCGGTTGCCTTGGTGTAGAAGTAGGGCACCAGTTCGGTGCCGTCGGCCACTCCCTTCACGCGCTTCTCCCGCACGATCCGGACGTCGGCCAGGTCCGCTGCGGTGAGGGTGAAAATACCTGCCTCGTTGCGCAGCGGCGGGGTTTCCGGTTCGGCCGGCTGGGTCAGGGCGATGGCGGCCTCCCAGCCCAGCGCCTCGATATCGAAGGCGCCGCGGCCGGCCAGGTGGAAGACTCGCTCGCGCAGCTGCGACGGGCAGGATTCGGCATTGGGGCAGCGGATGTCCACGTCCCCGTCCTTGGCCGGTGCCAGCGGCGTGCCGCAGGAGGGGCACTGCGTCGGCATCACAAAATCCCGCACCGGAGGCACCTGCGCCGCGCGCAGCGCCAGCACCGGACCGACGATTTCCGGGATCACGTCCCCGGCCTTGCGCAGCACCACGATGTCGCCGATTTTGACGCCCTTGGCCCTGACGACGTCCTGGTTGTGCAGGGTTGCCATTCCCACTGTGGACCCGGACACCTTGACCGGGTCCAGGATGCCGTACGGCGTCACCCGGCCGGTACGTCCGACGTTGACCCGGATGTCCAGGAGCTTGGTGTTGACTTCCTCCGGCGGGTACTTGTACGCGACGGACCAGCGCGGCACCCGGGAGGTGTAGCCGAGGGCCCGCTGGGCGGCGAAATCATCCACCTTGACCACAATGCCGTCGATCTCGTGCTGCAGGTCATGGCGGTGTTCACCGAAATGCGCGATGAAATCCAGCACGTCCGGGTACTCCCCGAACACCTTGAAATACGGGCTGATCGGCAGCCCCCACGTTTTGAGCAGGCGATAGCTTTCCGATTGGCTGGTGCTCTCGAACCCCTCCCGGGCTCCGATGCCGTGGACGTACATGCTCAGCCGGCGTTTGGCGGTTTCCGCCGGATCCTTCTGGCGCAGCGAACCGGCGGCGGCGTTGCGCGGATTGGCGAACGGCGCCTTCCCCTGTTCCACCAGCGCTTCGTTCATCTCCCGGAAGTCCGCCGAGGCGATGAAGATTTCACCCCGGATTTCCATCTCGACCGGGTGCCCCGTGCCCGCAAGGTACTGGGGAATTTCCTTGATCGTGAGCACATTGTGGGTGACGTCCTCCCCCGTGGTGCCGTCGCCGCGGGTGGCCGCCCTGGCCAGTTTTCCGTTCCGGTAGAGGAGGTTGATGGCCAGCCCATCGATCTTCAGCTCCGTCAGCCAGGCCGGCGCGCTCCCGACGCCGGCCTTGACCGCGCTGGCCTCCGTCTTGGCCACCCACGCGGACAGTTCGTCCAGGGAAAAGACATCCTCCAGGCTGTACATCCTGACCAGATGGTTCACCGCGGCGAACGCCGAGGAGACTTCGCCCCCGACCTCCTGCGTGGGCGAGTCGTTGCTGACCAGCTCCGGGTGGAGTGCCTCCATCTCTTCCAGGCGCCGGTACAGCAGATCGAACTCGGCATCCGAGACGACCGGAGCGTCGTCCCTGTAGTATGCCGTGCGGTACCGGCGGACGTCGTCAACGAGCCGCTGGTACTCAAGGCGGGCATCATCGGTGGGAATCGATTCCGGCTTGGATTCCGGCTTGGATTCCGTCATGACCCCACCGCCGCGCTGTCAGGGTTACCCTCGGAAACACCCGCGGGGGCGATCATCGTGGGGTCCAACACAATAACGGTGACGTTGTCCCGTCCGCCCGAGCGCAGGGCTGCGTCGACCAGCTCTCCGCAGGCATCCTGTGCCTGTGGGCAGCGGTTGAGGATGCTTCTGATGTCATCATCCGCCAGCTCAGTCGTCAGACCATCGGAGCAAATGAGGATCCGCTCCCCGGGGGTCACCGGGAGCAGCCAAAAATCGGCGCCGATCTGCTCACCGGCGCCCAGCGCGCGCGTCACCACATGGCGACGGGGATGAACCAGGGCCTCCTGTGCCGTGATCCGGCCCTGGTCCATCAGCTCCTGGACTTCGGAATGGTCCACCGTAATTTGCCCAAGTGCCCCGTTGACCAGCCGGTAGGCACGCGAGTCACCCAGGTTGAAAAATAGCCAATAGGGCATTTCCTCCTGGCTGACCAGTACGGCGCCCACGACCGTCGTTCCTGCCCGGCCGTCGGTGGCCACGCGGATTCGGGTGTCGGCATCGTCTAGGGCCCGCTGCACCTCGGTGGCAGTGATGACGCAGCCGGCGGCCAATCCGGGATTGTCGCCCAGCGCTTCAACACAGAGGGTGCTTGCCACCTCGCCAGCGACATGACCCCCCATCCCGTCGGCCACGGCAAACACCGGGATCCGGGCCAGGAGGGAGTCCTCATTCTGCTCACGCCGCAGTCCTCGGTCGGTGGCGTGACCCACGGAAATATGAAGCACATTGGCCGTCATGCCCGGCCCGCCACGAAATGCCTGTCGAGTGGGCTATCGGCCAATATGAGGTGTCCTGACATGCGTAGTCTCGTCCTGTTCTAGGGTCCGTAGGGGCTGAAGCCAGCTGCTGCCGCCATTGGGTTCACTCTTTGTCCAGAATTACTGTACGAAATATACGTCGGCATGGGCCCCTGCATCCGGATCCGGCTCAGTCCAGAACGATACCTTGGCCACGGCCCCGGCCAAGGATAACGGGACGGATCTCCCCGAAACCGCGCACATTCTGGACCGGCTGGTGGTCCAGCACAAAACGGTCGTCATGCTCCAGGGAGGCCGCGGTGGCCGAATCGATCAGCACGGTCCCGGGTTCGGCCAGCGCTGTCAGCCGTGCTGCCAGGTTGACCGTCGGTCCGTAAATGTCGCCGAGGCGGGACAGGATCCGCCCCCATACCAGCGACACCCGCGCTTCCGGCAGCACC
>DASYGM010000214.1:0-2551 GCA_035999715.1 Micrococcaceae bacterium
GCCGGCCGGCTCTGGGCCACCGCGATGCGCAAGAAGGGCCGCGACATCCCCGCCGAACTCGCGCACATCGCCGAGGGCATCGAAGACTCCGGCCACACCCGGCAGGAAGCCGCCAGCCTCCTGGCCACCCACTAACACCGGCAATCAAAGCCCCGAAGTACCGGTAGAATTAATACCACTATGGCCAAATCCACTGACTCCGCATCCAGCAGCCCCGACGCGGGCGGCGCCAAGAGGCGCAACCCGTTCTCCCGCCGTCCCAAGGGCGGTACCTCGGCCCCCAAGAAAACCGGCCGCGTCAAGCAAATGGTGGAAATCTTCCAGATGACCCGCCGTTACGACCCCAACGTGGTGTGGCTGATGCTGCTGGCGTTCCTGGTGGTTGCAGGCGTTGCGCTAGGCATCGGATTCGCTGTCAACAGCTGGATCAATGGCCTGATCCTTGGCATCCCGCTGGGATTGCTAGCCGCCCTGCTGCTCATGTCCAGGCGGGCCGAACGTGCGGCGTTCGCCCAGATCGAAGGCCAGCCCGGCGCCTCCGGTGCGGCGATCAATACGCTCAAACGCGGCTGGATCATCGAAGAGCAGCCGGTGGCCGTCAACCCGCGCACGCAGGACGCCGTATTCCGGGCCATCGGCCGGCCCGGCGTCGTGCTGGTCAGCGAAGGTCCCACCAACCGGGTCCGTCCGCTGGTGGATGCCGAGCGCAAACGGCTGAACCGCATCCTGCCCAACGTCACTGTCCACGTGATTGAGTCCGGACGCGGCGACGGGCAGGTGGAGCTGAGCAAGATTGCCAAGAAGATGCAGAAGCTCAAGCCGGAACTGACCAAGGGCGAGGTCGGGGCCGTCAACAAGCGGGTGGCATCACTGGGCAACAAGCTGCCCATCCCGAAGGGCATTGACCCCTACAAGGCCCGCCCGGACCGCAAGGCCGCCCGCGGACGCTAATGCCGGACGCAAAACCACCAAATGGGTCATACCAGGAGGCGCTGCCGTAGGGCGGCGCCTTCTGGCGTACCCGGGTCGGGCGGTAGCGGAGTTGCCGAAAGGGGCGCCTTCTGCGGGGCCAGTCCAAGCCAGGCCAGACCAAGACAGCGGTAGCTGCCTTCTAGCGCCGCAGCAGCACCGTATTCATCGCCTTGTCGTGCAGACCACGGTGGTCCGCATCGAGGATCACGGCCGGCAGCACCAGGCACAGAAGGAACGCACGGACCACCCCTGCCAGCGGTCCTGCCGGGCCGCCGTCGAGCCTGATTACGTGGATGCCCGCCACCCGGTGACCGATGCTGTAGCCCAGGGTCCCCACCAGCAGGACCTGCTCCAGGAAGAAGATGCCCAGGACCGCCATCGAGTCGCCGCCCAACAGCAGGTGGGCAATCAGGTAACTCAGACCCCAGTCAATGCAGATCGCGACGATGCGGCGACCGGCCCGCGCAATGGAGCCGGGGCCCGATTCGGGGATTCCAAGCCGCTCCCCCGGATACCGGGAAACGCCGGACGTATCCGGCCCGCCGAGCCATGAACCGATGTCCCTACGATCTACCACCCCTCAAGCCTACCGGTCGCAGGCCAGCTGGCCGCGCTGCACGGCTGCGCTGCACAGCGGCGCAGTTAGCGGGGGGAGTTGGCCGGGCTGCACGGCAGCCCGGACCGGTCCGACGGCGGAATGTGACCTCCCGCCGTCGGGCCTCCCGCCCCCAATGGGTAGACTGAAGAACGCGGCCGGTCCCGTAACCTGCCCGAAACAAAGCTGACACTCCCGGGTAATCCC
Source organism: Micrococcaceae bacterium (assembly GCA_035999715.1). Taxonomy (GTDB): domain Bacteria; phylum Actinomycetota; class Actinomycetes; order Actinomycetales; family Micrococcaceae; genus Arthrobacter_M. The sequence continues at coordinate 1,775 of DASYGM010000214.1, forward strand.
ACGTCCTTAGAGTGGTAACAGTTGCAGTTGCACTGATGGCCCACAGCGGCCGGAATCCCTTATGCGTAAGGAGCATAGATGTTCAAGAACGCGGACGAAGTCCTCAAGTTCATCAAGGACGAAGACGTGAAATTCGTCGACATCCGTTTCACCGATCTGCCCGGCGTGCAGCAGCACTTCAATGTCCCGGCCAAGAGCGTGGATGCCGACTTCTTTGTCCACGGACAGCTATTCGACGGCTCCTCGATCCGCGGCTTCCAGGGCATCGCCGAATCCGACATGCAGCTGATCCCGGATCCGACCACGGCGTTCATCGACACCTTCCGCATCGAGAAGACGCTGGCGCTGAACTTTTCCATCGTCAACCCGCGCACCGGCGACCCCTACCACCGGGACCCGCGCGGCGTGGCCGAGAAGGCCGAAGCCTACCTGGCCTCCACCGGCATCGCCGACACCGCGTTCTTTGCTCCCGAAGCCGAGTTCTACGTCTTCGACAACGTACAGTTCGAATCCTCCCCGCAGGGTTCCTTCTACAAGATCGACTCCATCGAAGCGGCCTGGAACACCGGCCGCGAGGAAGAGGGCGGCAACCTCGGCTACAAGACCCCTGTCAAGGGCGGCTACTTCCCGGTGGCCCCCGTGGACCACCAGGCGGACCTGCGTGATGCCATGTGCATTGAACTGGATAAGGCCGGACTGGAGGTGGAGCGTTCGCACCACGAGGTGGGCTCGGCCGGCCAGGCCGAGATCAACTACAAGTTCACCACCCTGGTGCAC
>DASYGM010000225.1:0-4315 GCA_035999715.1 Micrococcaceae bacterium
GAAACACATCCAGAATCTCGACCTATTACAGACATCCTCGTGGGCCGATACCACGATGGCCAATGGACTGCGATCACGGTCGAACACCTTGGCGGCAAATAACGTGCTTGGAATGCGGATTTCACGGCACGGCAGGCTACCACTTGCACTACTTGTTGCCGGCTGCATCATCGGCTTCGTGCCCAATATTGCCGCGGCAACACCTCCAGTGGCCGAAGACTGGAACGACTATGGTGTATCTACGGGGGTTTGGAATTCAATACCAGGGTCAACACTATGGGGTTCGGTCCCGGTCGGCGTCCCAGGTAATCCGGACCAATATAAACTCGAGTTTCTGTGCTTGGTGGGCGAGAGTTCCTTCGATAAGCCTTGCCTGGCCGCAACAATACAGTGCACGGCAGGAAAGGACGGACGGCCGGTAAATTGGTATTCGTCACCAAAGGCCATAAATCCGCCGGCATGGACCTTTTACACGGGTCCCACTTGCGTTTACTCAGAAAACCCGAGAGATGTTCTAGCGGAGATTGCAGCCAGGATCGAGCAGGACTTCAAGAACTCCAATGTCGCCGCCGCCACCGTGACCAGCCAGCCAGGCCCTAACACTCTGCGTGGCGCCGAAACCAATTTCTACGCCGAGGCCAAAGAGCAGACCTTCGACATCGAACTGCTCGGCCAACACGTCCACATCAATGCCACCCCCACCGAATACACCTGGACCTACGGCGACGGCGCCACGCTGGGCCCTACCCCTTACCCCGGCGCGTCGCTGCCCGAACCACGCTGGGGCGAGAAGACAACCACCAGCCACGTCTACACCCAAACCGGTGACTACCCCGTTACCGTCGCCACCCACTTCCAAGGCACCTACTCCGTCAACGGCGGACCCCCGCTACCCATCCCGGGTCAGGGCAGTTTCACATCCACACCCGTCCAGGTCAGCGTCTGGCGCTCCGAAACCAAAAACTACGCCGACAACTGCAACCAGAACCCCAACGGCAACGGCTGCCCCGGTGCCCCCGCCGGGCCCTGACCCCGCCAATCGATCCGACGGATGCCGGCCGGGACACGGACGGGCCTTCGTTTGTGGACGGGCCTTCGCTTGCATGGCAGACCTGTGGACGGTTCACTGCCAACCAGCCGAAATTGTCGGTACCTCCTGGGAGAGTTGAGGTATGGACAGGTTAGAGGTTTCTGGACAGCTCAAAGCCGGACACGGACGGCCGGTGACCGGCGTTATCCCCATCCTGTCCGGGTCTGGAATCCCAGTGATCCAAAATTGTCGTACCCCTCTGGGAGAGTGGGGCTATGGAGATCGGTGAGGTACCGGAACTTCGACTGGCCACCCAGGCACAGCCGGAGTCACTGCCCCGGATTGATGCGGGGGTAGTGGACGGCTGGGTTGCAACCCTGGCTGGCGCCGGCACGGATGCCGCGGACGCCGCCCGGATCGATCTGGTCCACGCGCTGGAAATCCTCAAGGCTGCAGCCGCCGCCATGCAGGCCCGGGTCGCTGTGGCCTTCGACGGCTCCCAACGCGATGCACAGGCCGCCGCCGGGCTGCCGGAGCAGGAGCTGGGCAAAGGCGTCGGCACCCAACTCGCCCTGGCCCGCGGCGAGGCCCCAGTCAATGGGAACCGCTTACTCGGTGTGGCTAAATCGCTCACCGAAATGCCACACACCCTGGCCGCCCTGACCTCCGGAGCTTTGAACGAATGGCGGGCAACCATCCTGGTACAGGAAACCGCCTGCCTGACCTTGGAAGACCGGGGGGCTGTGGACGCCGAACTGGCCGCTGACAGAGGTACCCTGACCGGGTTCGGAGACAAGCGGGTGCGCCGCGAAGCACGCCGGATCGCCGCCCGCCTCGACCCTGCTTCTCTAGCCGCCAGGGCCCGTAGAGCCGAAGCAGACCGGCATGTCAGCCTTCGTCCGGCCCCGGACACTATGACCTACCTGACCGGGCTGCTGCCCGTCAAAGCCGGCGTTGCCGTCTATGCTGCGCTGTCCCGGCACGCCGATGCCCTCAAATCCACCGGCGACAGACGCACCCGCGGTCAGATCATGGCCGACACGCTGGTCGAACGCCTGACCGGCACCCCGGGCGGGATCAGTGGCATTGAAATCCAGCTCATCATGACCGACCGGGCTCTCTTCCAAGGCGATTCCGAGCCGGCCCAACTGCCCGGGTACGGCATCATTGGCGCCCAGGCCGCCCGCGATCTCGTCGGCCCCATCCCGGCACCTCACGGTAACCGCAAAGGCAGACGCGCTGGCGGAGGCAAGGGTGGCGGCGCCGAAACGCGGGAAGACATTGGAGCGCCCGGGGCCCGGGACATCGAGAACGACGCGGTCAGGGTGTGGCTGCGCCGGCTCTACACTGCCCCCGGCACGGGGGAGCTACTCGCCGCCGATTCCCGCAGGCGGCTCCTGCCCCCACCCCTGCGCCGGATAATCGCGATCCGGGACGACTGCTGCCGGACCCCATACTGCGGAGCGCCGATCCGTCATGATGACCATGTCATCCCCTGGCGTACCAGCCACCGCACCAGCACTGCAGGAAGCCAGGGCCTGTGCGTTGCCTGCAACCAGACTAAGGAGGCGCCCGGCTGGAGTGCACAGCCACGCCCCGGTCCACGCCACACCGTTGAGACCACCACGCCGACGGGCCACACCTACACGTCCACCGCACCTCCACTCCCCGGAACGCGAATCACTGACCAGGGAGAGGATCAGCACCCAAAGCCAGGCGAGCCGCGCCGGCATACATTCGAGTGGGCCGCCCGAAACCGCGCCGGGCACCTGCTGAAGGTGGAAAACGAGAAGCACCAAAGGAAGGCCAGCACCAGGGCTGCCTGAACGGGCTCGGGTCGGGGATATCCACACCAGCGTTACCGATATGTGACTATCGGAAGCAGGTCCGGTATCCTTTACAAAGCGCCAATTCCAGCCACAACGGCTACCTGGCGCTCTTGGACGGTTCGCCGAGCTCTGCCACCGCCCTTGTTCCGTTCAAAAGTGGCAGAGGCGGGGGAACCAACTTTGGGCTTCCATGTGAAGCCCTTGGGGTTAAGTCAACCCGGTCCGGACAGCTGATTCTTGACGCTGTAAGGCCGTGTGGCCGGATGCTCTCATCCGAATCCGACAGCTCACCTCGTAGGCGTTGAGAGGCCATATACATGTCCAGCAACGTCCAGCACGGCCGTCGTCGTGCCCAACCGGTCCGCCGGAAGTCCGCTCTCCGCCAGCTCTGGGATGCAGCCCCCAAGCCCGGCAGCACGGGACAGCGGGTCGCTGCGGTCGCCGCCGCCGGAGTCCTCCTGGTCGGCATGGGCGTTTCAGACAAGGCTCCCCACAATGGTTCCGCCGAGCAAGCGGGCAATGCCCAGGCTTCGGCCATTTCGGTGCCCAAGGATGTCGCGATGTCCTTCACCCGTACTGAGGTGAAGTCGTCAGCCGCAGGAACGCCCTCGACCCCGTCCGTGGACAGCTCCTCGTCGAGCGTGAAGAGCCTGGGCGCCAACGGCGGCAAGATCGATGATCCGACCGGGGCGCAGGCCTACGCGGCGACGCAGTTGGCTTCGTTCGGCTGGGGCCAGGACCAGATGGCCTGCCTGCTGCCGCTGTGGAACCGCGAGTCGGACTGGACGACGACGGCGGAGAATCCTTCCAGCCAGGCTTACGGCATCGCTCAGTCGCTGCCGGCGGAGAAGATGGACAGCGTCGGCGACGACTGGAAGACGAACTACCAGACGCAGGTTAAGTGGGGACTGGGTTACATCAAGGACCGCTACGCCTCTCCGTGCGGCGCCTGGGGTCACGAAACGTCCATCGGCTGGTACTGACAAGATCGGTTCACAGCCCATGCCGCTCCCGGCGGACATGCCCTCCCGCGTCCATGGGCGGGACAAAATCGCCCACCGGTTCCCGGATCCACCACAGCCCGGTTGACCTGCGTTCCGCACGGCTGGAATACCGGTAGCGGAACAGCCTCGCGCGCACCCAGCGGGGCGGCTGGCCGCCAAAAGGGTCCACCCGCAGCAGCCGGAGCGTGCGGCGGTCGGCGGCGAGCAAGCGCTGGAGCAGCGGGACAAACCAGTCGTAGCCGGGCGAGCCGAGCGCCAGGAACCACATCAGCCAGTCAAGCCGGAGGTGGTAAGGCGCAAACTGGCGCGGCATGCGCCCCGGGTCACCGGGTTTGCCCTTGAACTCGTATTCGCGCCAACGCGCGCCTAAGCCGGGATCGTCGTCGTCGGTCCCCTCGATCACCACCTCATTGCGCCGCCGGGTGATGTGGCCAAACGCGCCGTAGGCGTTC
>DASYGM010000010.1:0-3085 GCA_035999715.1 Micrococcaceae bacterium
GTGATTTCTACACTCGGCTACATCCGGAACGGGCAAAGACCCGGGCGCTTCACCAACTCGAAACCATGGGCTACCAAGTCACCCTCGACCGCGTCGGCTAAACCCGGCCCCTGACGCGTAGTTAATCTTCGCGTCAGAGGCACTTTGTGGCTCCCCCGGCTGGACTTGAACCAGCAACCCTTCGATTAACAGTCGAATGCTCTGCCAATTGAGCTACAGGGGATCGCGCAGGTTCAACAATAACAAAGGATTTCGAGAGTACGAAATCGTCTCCGGAGCGCTCCGTGCGACCCTTCCGGATCAGTCGCCACGCAGGGTACGGCGCCGGATTTCCAGCTCCATGAGTTCGCGCTGCAGTTGCTGGTAGCCCGCCGGATCCTGGAGCGGATCCATCCGCTGCAGGGCCCCCATCCGCTGGGCTTTGAGGCGGGTGATCTGCATTTCAAACAGGCGCCGCATGATGTCCAGGCAGTAGTTGCGCAGCGTATCCGGGTTGCTGGCGGGCAGTGGGGTCACGGCCAGTTCGGAGACCAGGGCGCGCAGCGGTTCGGGCACTTCCTGGCGCACTTCTTCCAGCCATTGGGCCGGGGCGGTGCCGGCGTTGCCCACCGCGCGCACGGCCAGGTGGACCGCGCGGTAGGCCGGAACGGCAAATTCCGCTTCGGAAAAGTGCTGCCAGTCCTGGGTGCTGAGCAGCCCCGGTTGCTGGAGCACCACTTCAAGAGCTTCCCGCTCCATCCGGGCCGCCGGATCCCGGGGGTCAGGCCGGCTAAACGCCGACTCGGGTGCGTGCGGCGCAGGTTCGGAGTGGCCCCGGGTTGCGTCCTGGGCGCGTCCGGGGTCGTGGCCGGCAGCGTGGGAGTGCTTGGACGTTACAGAGGTACCACGCTTGAGCACCGAGTTCACGGCGCGCAGTACCTCGTTGGGATCGGCGATACCGAGCCAGCCGGCCAGCTCCTGGCAGTAACCCGTCCGGGTGGAACCGTCGCGGATGGCAGCCACCACCGGCGCGCAATCGCGCAGCGCCCGGACCCGACCTTCGACGGTGGTCAGGTCGAACTTGGCCAGGGTGGAGCGGATGGCGAACTCGAACAGCGGCCGGCGGGAGCGGATCAGCGCATGCACGGCGTCGTCGCCCTTGTGCTGGCGCAGCTCGCAGGGGTCCGCCCCGGTTGGTTCCACCGCCACGAAGGTCTGCGCGACAAAGCGCTGGTCCTCGTCAAAGGCCTTCAACGCGGCCTTCTGGCCGGCCGCATCGCCGTCGAACGTGAAGACCACCTCCCCGCCGGAACCGTCGTCGGACAGCAGCCGGCGGGCCACCTTGATGTGGTCCTCGCCGAAGGCGGTGCCGCAGGTGGCGACGGCGGTATCCACGCCGGCCAGATGGCAGGCCATCACGTCCGTGTAGCCCTCGACGACGACCAGCTGGCGCTTGCGCGCGATGTTGCGCTTGGCGAGGTCGATGCCGTAGAGCACCTGGGACTTCTTGTAGAGCGTGGTTTCGGGGGTGTTGAGGTACTTCGGTCCCTGGTCCTCGTCGAAGAGCTTCCGGGCGCCGAAGCCGATGGTGTCTCCGGCAATGTCGCGGATGGGCCAGGTCAGCCGGCCGCGGAAGCGGTCGTAGATGCCGCGCTGGCCTTCGGAGAACATGCCGGTGAGTTTGAGCTCGGCGTCGGTGAAGCCGCGGCCGCGCAGGTGTTTGAGCAGCGCGTCCCAGCCCTGCGGGGCGAAGCCGACGCCGAAGTGTTCCGCGGCGGCCTGGTCGAAGCCGCGTTCGTGCAGGAACCTGCGGCCGACGACGGCGGATGGCGAACCGAGCTGGGTCCGAAAGAACTCCGCGGCGATCTTGTGCGCGTCCAGCAGCCGCTGCCGCCGTCCGATGTCCTCGCGGCGCGGGCCGGTGCCGCCGTCCTCATAGTGCAGTTCGAAGCCGATGCGCGCGGCCAGCTTCTCCACCGTTTCGCTGAAGCCGCCGTGGTCCATCTTCTGCACAAAGGAGATGACGTCCCCGCTCTCCCCGCAGCCGAAGCAGTGGTAGGTACCCACCTGGGGGCGGACGTGGAAGGAGGGGCTGCGTTCGTCGTGGAAGGGGCACAGGCCCTTGAACGAGCCGATACCGGCGCCCTTGAGCGTGACATACGCGTCCACGACTTCCTTGATGTCGGTGCGCGCCCGGACCTCGTCGATGTCTTCGCGTTTGATCAGGCCGGCCATTATTCCAGTGTATGTGAGTTAGAGCAGGGTCCTGCGGCTACCCACAAGGCGTTCGTGCTGGGCCAGCGCGGAGATGTCCGTCAGCGAGGCCACCTGGTCGATCACCACGCGCAGCCGCGCGCCGTCGTCGTCGGCCGCCCGCCAGTCAGAGGCGAACATGGTCTCCAGATGCTGCTCGCCGGTGGCATTCAGCACGGAGACCAGCTCGTGCAGCACGTCCTGCTGGCGCTGGTAGATGGGCTGGCGCTGGTCCGTGGTCATCACGAAGGTGGTGGCAAGGCCCTTCATCACGGCGATTTCCGTTACGGTGCCCACGGGCACGACGACGTCGGCGGCGTAGCGTGTGAGCGGCTGCGGGCCGTAGAGGGCCCGGGTGGTGTCCAGGGCGCTCTGGCAGAACCGGCCGATCAGTTGGCTGGTCATGTTCTTCAGCGCTGCCATCGAGGCCCGGCTGCCGTCCGCGTGCCGCACCCACACCGGGGTGGCCTCCAGGCGGCGCAAGGCCTCGTCGATGGCGGCCGGATCGCTGTGCGGCAGGTACCACTGCTGGGTGTAGCCAATCACCCGGTTGCGCTGGTCCGGGTTGTCCAGCCACCGAAGCTGGAAATGCCCCGCAACAATGGCATCCTCCACATCGTGCACCGAGTAGGAGATATCGTCGGCGAGGTCCATCACCTGGGCCTCGATGCAGGAGTGGCCGGCCGGGGCACCGTCCCGCAGCCAGCGGAAGACGGGCAGGTCATCCTCATAGGCACCGAACTTGCTGGTGCGGTGGCCGTGGATCAGGGGGGCGTCCGCCGCGGGCCACGGGTATTTGCAGGCCGCATCCAGGCTGGCGCGGGTCAGGTTCAGCCCGGCCGGGCCGCCGCCG
>DASYGM010000033.1:0-12405 GCA_035999715.1 Micrococcaceae bacterium
GAGGGCTGGCTGCGCCGGAGGGCTGGAGGGCTGGATGGCTGGGAGGGAGGGCCGGGCCGCAGGGCTGCTCCGGCGGTAGAGTGGCCCCATGCCGCAGCTGCCTTCCCTGGATGAACTCATTTCCGGCGCCCGCGTTGTGTCAGTGCCGATGCGGGTGAAATTCCGCGGCGTGCTGGAGCGCGAGGTGCTGTTGCTGCCGGGACCCGCCGGGTGGGCGGAATTCGGTCCCTTCACGGAATACGACGACGTCGAATCCTCCCGTTGGTTAAGCGCGGCCATCGAGGCGGGCTGGGAAGGTTTCCCTGCCCCGCTGCGGGAGAGTATCCCGGTCAACGCGACGGTCCCTGCGGTGCCGGCGGATAAGGTCGCCGAGGTGCTGGCCGCGTTCAGCGAAGCCGGCGGCGGCAGGATCACTGCGGTGAAGGTCAAGGTGGCCGAGCGCGGCCAGGGGCTGGACGACGACGTGGCCAGGGTTGCCGCGGTCAGGTCCGCGCTGCCGGATGCTTCGCTGCGGGTGGACGCCAACGCCGGCTGGTCCGGTCCGGATGCCGTGGAGGCGCTGGCCCGGCTGGCGGACTTTGACCTGGAGTACGCCGAGCAGCCGGTAGCCGGCATTGACGGCATGGCCACCCTGCGGCGGAAGCTGGCGGAGCGGCGGATCCCGGTGCTCATCGCCGCGGACGAGAGTGTGCGCAAGGAAACCGACCCGCTGGCCGTGGCGCGGGCCGCAGCCGCGGATCTCATCGTGGTCAAGGTGGCCCCGCTGGGCGGCGTCCGTCGCGCCCGGGACATTGTGCTGGAGGCGGGCCTTCCCGCCGTCGTCAGCTCAGCGTTGGATACCTCCGTCGGTATCCGCGCCGGTCTGGCGCTGGCGGCCTGCCTGCCGGAGTTGCCGTACGCCTGCGGGCTGGGGACGGTGTCGCTGATGGCCGGCGACTTAGTGCGCCAACCTTTGGTGGCCGTTAACGGTCGGATCGATGTCCGCGAGGTGGGGGCGGATCCGGAGCTGCTGGAACGCTACGCGGCCTCCACCGATCGACGGGACTGGTGGCACGGACGGCTCCGCCGCTGCTATGCGGTGCTGACCGGGGCCTGATTTACATTCCAGAACAGGTAGGCGCGCGTGCCCGTCCCGCGACTGCTTCTGCTGCCTCATTGGACACTTTCGCCCCACCATCTGTCGTTAAGTGCAAATCACCGGGATGCGGTTAGATGGACAGGTGGCATTCCTGGAATCTGTGGACGCAGCGCGGCTGGCGGTCAAAACAATGCTCGACGGCGGTGTACGGCATGTGGTGGTGGCCCCCGGCTCCCGGAGCGCACCCATGGCCTATGCGCTGGCGGAGGCGGAGGAAGCCGGCCTGATCGAGCTGCAGGTTCGGATTGACGAGCGGGTGGCAGGCTTTACGGCGCTGGGCCTGGCCCTGGGTTCAGGCGCGCCCGCCGCCGTGCTGACGACGTCCGGCACGGCAGTGGGCAACCTTCTGCCGTCCGTGATGGAGGCCAACCATGCGGCCATACCGCTGCTGGTGCTCTCGGCGGACCGTCCGGAGGAACTGCGCGGAACCGGCGCCAACCAGACCACTATCCAGCTTGATCTCTTCGGTGAGCACGTCCGCTTCGCCGCCGATGTTCCCGCGGGCTCCGATCCGGGCCCTGCCATCAGCACCGCGCTCAGCGCTGCCCGGGGACGCCTTCCCGGCACGCCTGCGGGACCGGCACAGCTCAATCTGGCCTTCCGGGACCCGCTGACGCCGCCCTTGGATGGCGGCGGCTGGGAAAGCCCTGCTCCGGAGGACGAAGCAGATCCCGAATCGTGGGGGACTGCGGAGATCCTGGCAAGGGCGGCCCGGGAACTGGCCGAGGTGGTCCCGCCGGAGGCCTCCGGCGCGGACTCTGCCCAAGGTAGCGCGGGCTCTGCCCAAGATTTGGCAGGGCCCGGTCCGGGGGCAGCAGGGCTTTCCGTGGACACCGGAATCAGCCACCGCACGGTGGTGATTGCCGGTCACGGCGCCGGCAGTTCCGCCGAGTTCTTCGCCCGTTCGCTGGGTCTGCCGCTGCTGGCGGACCCAACGTCGAACGCACGGTACGGGCCCAACGCGATAGGCCCCTACCGGCTGTTCCTGGACCACTTCGGGCCGGCATCCCGACAGCCGATCGAGCGCGTGGTGGTGTTCGGCCGGCCCACCCTTTCCCGCCCGATTGCCGCGCTGCTGGCGAGGCCGGACGTCAAGCGGGCGCTTTACCTGCCCCGGAGGGTTGCGTGGTTCATCGAGGGGCGGCGCAGCGAGCAAACCATCATGGACTGGGATGAGCTGATGGATTTTGCCGGCAATGGTCCGGCTGGCTGGCTTGAGAGCTGGCAGGACGCGGCACGTGCAGCCGAGGTTGCCCTGGGGAGCGTGCTGGACGCCATTCCGGCCCCGGCCGGCCTGAACGGCCTGCAGCTAGCTCGCCAGGTGTGGGCGGGCACTGACGGCAACCTGGTGCTGGGTTCCTCGAACCCGGTGCGCGATGTGGATCTGGCCGGGCGTCCGCAGGCGGCGCCTGCCGCGCACGTCTATGCGAACCGCGGATTGTCGGGGATTGACGGAACCATCTCCACCGCCACGGGCATTGCGCTGGCCAGCGGACGTCCTACCCGCGTGCTGCTCGGTGACCTTACCTTCCTGCACGACGCCGGCGCGCTGCTGTTGGGGCCGGGGGAACGGGAGGCTGATCTGCAGCTGGTGGTGCTCAACGACGGCGGGGGAGGCATCTTTTCGCTGCTGGAACACGGTGCGTTGGGCCATAAGCCACGGTACGCCGCCGCCGTCGAACGCCTCTTCGGCACTCCTCAGGCCGCGGATCTCGCGTCGCTGGCGGCGGGATATGGGGTGCGTCACGGGCTGATTACGACGGCGGCTGCGCTCGCCGCCGCGCTCGCCAAGCCCGTGGAGGGTCGCTCCGTCCTGGAGATCCGTACCTCCCGCGCCGGGCTGCAGGAACTGCACGCAGGGGTCAGGGCAGCCGTAACAGACGCCGTCGGACGTCTCCTGCACTCCTGAAACCTTCCCGTTGAGGTAACACTTCGCGCCCATGTTTTCGAAAACATGGGCGCGAAGTGTGCACTCAACAGGGGGGGCGGACCGGGTTAGAGGACGCGGCTGAGGAATTCCTTGGTGCGGGCGTGCTGCGGGTCCGCGATCAGCCGGCGCGGGTCGCCGCTTTCCACCACGACCCCGCCGTCCATGAAGGTCAGCGTGTCGCCGACCTCGCGGGCAAAGCCGATCTCGTGGGTGACCACGATCATGGTCATGCCGGACTTGGCCAGGTCCTTCATCACGTTCAGCACATCGCCCACCAGCTCCGGATCCAGGGCAGAGGTGGGCTCGTCGAAGAGCATGAGTTCAGGTTCCATCGCCAGCGCCCGGGCAATGGCCACGCGCTGCTGCTGGCCGCCGGAGAGCTGCGCGGGGTAGTGGTCGGCATGGTCCGCCAGCCCCACCCGGTCCAGTAGTTCCAGCGCCTTGGATTTCGCCTGCGCCTTGGACTGCCGTTTGACCTGGGTGGGCGCCTCGATGATGTTCTGCACCGCGGTGCGGTGCGGGAACAGGTTGAAGCGCTGGAAGACCATGCCGATCTCGCGGCGCTGCCCGGCGACCTGCTTGGCAGTCAGGTCATGCAGCCGGCCGTTGGCCTCGCGGTAGCCGATCAGATCGTCGCGGACGTAGATCCGGCCGGCGCTGATGGTTTCCAGCAGGTTCACACAGCGCAGCAGGGTCGACTTGCCGGATCCGGAGGGGCCGATGATCACGGAGACCTCGCCCTGCTTGATCGTCATATCGATGCCACGGAGCACATGGTGTGCCCCGAAGTACTTGTGGACATCCTGGATCCGGACCAGCGGCTCGCGGATATTCATGGGACCGGAGGCGGCGTCGACCGCGGTCCGGGCGGGCTCGTTTGTTGTCGAACTCATATGTGGCCACCTTCTTCTGGACCAATGGTGGTGGGCGTGGTGTGCGCGGCGGTCACGGCCTGGGTCGCTTTGACGGGGGCCGGGACCAGGTTGTCCACGCCCTTGCCGTAGTGGCGCTCAATGAAGTACTGGCCCACCATCAGCAGGCTGGTGATGACCAGGTACCAGATGGCCGCCACGATCAGCAGCGGGATGGGCAGGTAGATCCTGTTGGCCACGGCGCTGGTCACGAACGTCAGATCCAGGGTGAAGGGCACCGCCAGGACCAGCGAGGTGGTCTTGAGCATGCCGATAGTTTCGTTGCCGGTTGGGGGAACAATGACCCGCATGGCCTGCGGCAGGATGATCCGCCACATGATCTTTGACTTGCGCATGCCCAGCGCCTCGGCGGCCTCCATCTGGCCGCTGTCCACGGACTTCAGGCCGGCGCGGAAGATCTCCGCCAGGTACGCCGATTCATTCAGGCCCAGGCCCAGCACTGCCGCAACGAAGGAATTGATCAGGTCCTGGGTGTTGAAGCTGAACAGTTCCGGACCGAACGGTACCCCAGCGGAGATTTTCGGGTAAAGGACGGCGATCAGGCCCCAGAACACCAGTTGGGTATAGACCGGGGTGCCGCGGAAGAACCAGACCCAGACCCAGCTGACGTACCGGAACAACGGGTTGTCCGACTGGCGCATAAACGCCAGCAGGATCGCCAGGACAATGGCCAGGACCATGGACAGCACGGTCAGCAGCAGCGTCCAGCCGATGCCCTGGATCACCAGCACGTCAAGGATGTAGGTGCGGACAATGTCCCAGCGGAAGTTGGAGTTGGTGACAAGGCTCTGGGCCACCAAGGCCAGGATCAGGAGGATGATGACGGCTGCCACCCACCGGCCGGGGTGGCGGACCGGAACTGCCTTAATCAGTTCCGGACCGCTGGGCGCTTCCCCGGACCGGGTGGTGGTGTCGCTTGGAGCGCGAGTACTCAACTGCTTACCGCCGGATTCACTTCAGCCTTGGTGATGGCTCCCTTGGAGTTGTTCCAGGCATCAAGGATTTTCTTGTAGTCGCCGTCGCTGATCAGCTTGTTCATAACCTTGCCAATGACGTCGGCGAGCGCCGTGTCGCTCTTCGCCACGGCGATGCCCTGCGGTGCTGCGTCGTACACGTCGCCGAGGGTCTGCAGCTTGTCACCGGTCTGCGAGAGCGCATAGCCGATGATGGGGGAGTCTGCGGACATGGCGTCGATGCTGCCGTTCACCAGGCGGGTGGTCACATCCGTCTGGTTCTTCAGGGTGACAATGTTGATGGCTGGCTTGCCGGCATCGGTGCACTTCTTGGAGCGCCCGGAAACGTCCGGATCTTCTTCGACGGTGCCCGTCTGCACTCCGACGCTCTTGCCGCAGATGTCATCCAGGGAGAAGTTCTTGGGGTTGCCCTTCTGCACGGCCCAAAGGGTGCCGGCGTTGAAGTAGCTAACGAAGTTCACCGCCTTGGATCGCTCCGGGTTGATGGTGAAGGAGGAGATGCCCAAGTCATATTTGGCTCCGAGGGCCGGCAGGATGCTGGTGAATTCCGCGGTCTGCACCTTGACCTTCAGGCCCAAGGTGGCGCCGATGGCCTTGGCGAAGTCGACGTCGTAGCCCTGCGGGGTCTGGCCGTCCGAGCCGCCCAGGAATTCGGCCGGGGCATAGGAGGTGTCCGAGCCGACGGTCAGCGTGCCCTTGCTCTTGATGGCATCAGGGACGCTGGCGGCCAGCGTGTCATCCTTCTGCACAGAGGCCGGATCAAAGCTGGCGCTTCCGCTGGGGGCTCCGTTGCCCGACTGGGAAGCCGTGGTGCAGCCGGTCAGGGCTAGGGCGGCGACGGCGGCGACGGCAGCGAACCTGACCGACAGCTTGGTGGAAAGCGGCATCTTTTTTTACCCTTTGTTTCAGGAAGTCGAGCGAACGGAACTTAAATAGTGTAATGGTTGCCGTGAGATGTGCATCACAGACAACAACATTTCACCAGTTGACAACTTTATCGCGAAGAATACAAGACCCTGGGAGCTGCCAACTGTCTGGAATTCCAGAATAGTTCAGGAGTGCAGTCCCAGCGCCTGGAGCATCGGACGGAATTTCGCCCAGGTTTCCGCCAGCTCGGCAGCGGGGTCGGACGCCTCCACGATCCCGCAGCCGGCATAAAGCCGGACCGTGCGCGGATCCTCGACTACGGCCCCGCGCAGCGCAATGCCCCACTCCCCGTTGCCGGCCCCGTCCAGCCAACCGACCGGTCCGGCATAGGGCCCCCGGTCCAGCTGCTCCAGCTCCCGGATGAGGATGCCGGCCTCGGTACGGGGCGTTCCGCACACGGCTGCCGTCGGATGCAGCGCCTCGACCAGCGCCAGCGAGGTGGGCAGGTGGCCTTCGACGTCGGCCAGCTCGGCCTTCACATCCGAGGCGAGATGCCAGACGTTGGGCAGCTCCAGGATGAAGGGTTCGGCCGGGAAGGACAGATCCGTGGCAAACGGCGCCAGCTGGCGAGTCAGCGAATGCACCGCGAAGTCGTGTTCCTGGCGCTGTTTCTGCGACCCGCCCAGTACGCGCTGGGCAAATCCCGCGCCATCTTCCGGTGCGCCGTGCCGGTCCAGCGTCCCTGCCAGCACCCGCGCCTGGGCGGTGGTGCCGTCAATCTTGATCAGCATTTCCGGCGTCGAGCCGACCAGGGGGCCCACGCCGTAGGTCCAGCACTCGCTGTACCGCTGGGCCAGGTTGCGCAGGATCCCGGCCCGGGACACGGGTTCCTCGAAACGGGCCACAATATCCCTGGCCAGCACCACCTTTTCCAGCCGTCCCGACTCGATGGCCCGCACCCCGGCGGCCACCGTCTCCATCCACTCCTCTTCACTGAGGGAGCCGGTGGTCAGGCGGGCATCAGGGGCCACGGCGGCCTCCGCCGTGGCGGTACGGACAGCCGTTCCAACCGGGGAAACGGCGACGGCGGCCGCGGCGTCTGCCGCGGCGCCCAATCCTGCGGAAGACCCGGTGGATGGCGAAGGGTCCGTAGGGGAGCTGGCCGCAGCCGTGCCGGCCAGAAGTCTGTCCAGTGCGGCATGCGCGCCCGCCGCGGTGAGCCGGCCGCCGTCGAACGCCAGCTGTGTCAGCCACGCCTGCCCGGCGGCGAAGCCGGCAACGATCCGCGGGACGACCAGCCGGGACTCGTGGGCAGAGGTTTTGGAGAACGCGAAGGAACCAAAAGCGATTGGGCCAGTGCCAGGCAGCCGGATCTGGTCCTCCACCAATGCCGATTCCAGCAGTTGCTTCCACCATTCTTCGGCGTCGTTGAAGCGCTCCGGGCCGGTGCCGCTGAAATGCGCCACTTCGCCGAATGCCACCAGGCCTTCGCCGCGCCGGATCCAGCACAAGGCGTCCTCGGTGCGCAGGAAATCGATGGGTCCTTGCATGGTGGACGCCGTTGCTCCGGCCGCTGCGTTCCCGGCAACTGCAGTTAAGGAGGCCGGGTCCAAGGGGACGGTGAGAGTGGTCAGGGACGCAGTCATGATAGTTAAACATTACTCTGCGGTATGGCTTGAACCCGTTGCGTGGCCGCTGTACAACGGCCGGAGCAAAATTTGAGAGAATGGGCGGGTGAACCGTGCATCCTTGGAGAAGCGTCCGGAAGAAGTCGCCGCAATGTTTGACGACGTTGCCCCTAAGTACGACGTCGTCAACGACGTCTTGTCGATGGGGCAGACCCGCCGGTGGCGCCGGACCGTGGTGGACGCGGTGGATGCCAAGCCCGGACAGCGGGTGCTCGACGTCGCAGCCGGGACCGGCACCTCCAGCGAGCCGTACGCTGACGCCGGGGTCGCCGTCGTCGCCTGTGACTTCTCGGTGGGGATGCTCAAGGTGGGCAAGCGCCGCCGCCCGGACATCGATTTCATTGCCGGGGACGCGACCAACCTGCCGTTCGCGGACAACTCCTTTGACGCCACCACCATTTCCTTCGGGCTGCGCAACGTCAGCGAGCCGCAGAAGGCCCTCGCGGAGATGCTGCGGGTCACCAAACCGGGCGGAACACTGGTCATTGCCGAGTTCTCCCAGCCCACCATCGCGCTGTGGCGCACCATGTACACGGAATACCTGATGCGCGCGCTGCCCGCCATCGCCACCAAGGTCTCCTCAAACCCGGACGCGTACGTCTACCTGGCCGAGTCCATCCGCGCCTGGCCGGACCAGGACCATCTCTCAGACTGGATCCGCAACGCCGGCTGGAACCAGGTGGAGTACCGGAACCTCAGCGGCGGCATTGTTGCTGTGCACCGCGCCCGTAAGCAGTCCCGGGACGAGGCCGGACCCACCGGGCCGGTGGGCAAAAGCCGGCGCAGGACCGCCAGGAACCGCGGGTAAATGAAGGTCATTATTGTGGGCGCCGGGCCTGCTGGCTCTACCGCCGCCTACCACCTGGCTACGGCGGGCGTCGACGTCACGGTGCTGGAGAAAACTACGTTTCCACGGGAAAAGGTCTGTGGTGATGGCCTGACACCGCGGGCGGTCCGGGAGATCCAGCGGATCGGGCTGCCGCACGAGGCGTCCGAGGGCTGGCGGCGGAACAGGGGGCTGCGGCTGATCGCCGGCGGGCGAACCGTAGAGGTCCCGTGGCCGGAGCTCACCGACTTTCCGCAGTACGGGCTGATCCGGACCCGGCTGGGCTTCGATGAGGCCCTGGCCCGGCATGCGCAGGCCGCCGGCGCGGTTGTGCTGGAACGGCACAGCGTCACTTCCGCCGTTACCGATGGCGCCGGAACGGGACGGGTCACCGGGGTGACCGCGGCCCTGCTTGACGACGGTGGCCGCAAAACCGGGGAAACCCGCAGCTTCCACGCCGACGTGGTGCTGGCCGCGGACGGAAACTCGACCCGCACGGCTGTGTCGCTGGGAATGCATAAGCGGGACGACCGGCCGCTCGGCGTGGCGGTGCGCACCTATTTCAGCAGTCCGCGGCACGAGGATGACTGGATGGAGGGCTGGCTGGAACTGGCCGCGCCCGGGCCCGGCGCCGGCTCCGCAGCCGCTGCCCGTGGCGGACGACCGCTGCCGGGCTACGGCTGGGTCTTCGGCGTGGGCGACGGCACCTGCAACGTGGGGCTGGGCATCCTGAACTCCTCGCGCGAATTCGGCAAGCTGGACTACAAGCAGGTGCTGCGGGAATGGACTGCCGGCATGCCGCCGGAGTGGGGTTTTACGCCGGAGAACCAGATGGGGGAGATCCGCGGCGCGGCCCTTCCCATGGGCTTCAACCGGACGCCGCACTATTCGCCCGGCCTGCTGCTGCTGGGTGATGCCGGCGGCATGGTCAGTCCCTTTAACGGCGAGGGCATCTCCTATGCGATGGAATCGGCCCGCTACGCCGCCGAATTCATCACCCAGGCCACCGCGGCGAACTCGCTGCTGGCCCGCGACCACGTCCTCTCCGGCTACGCCGGGCACCTCCGCCACCAGTGGGGCAGCCACTTCACCCTGGGCCGGGCCTTCGCCCAGCTGATCGGCAAGCCGCAGATCATGAAACTCGCGCTGCGCACCGGGATGCCTGTTCCGGTGCTGATGCGTTTTGTGGTCCGGATGCTGGCCAACCTGACAGATCACGGCGGCCGCGGGTTTGAGGATAGAGTAATTCACTTACTGGAGAAGCTGGCTCCGGCTACGAATAACCAACTGAGCAGGGCCACCGCCAGTGCCACTATCAGTGTCACTGGCAGCTCCACAACCGGCCACCGCCCCTTGACGAAAGCTAGTGTTAAGCCGTGACTACCTCCGCAGACCACAGCTGGACCCACGCCGGGCACGGCCTGCCTGTCTCCACCGAACCGGATCCGACGACGATGGCCATCGCCACGGGACTGACGCTGCCCAAGGGGTTTTCCGGCATCGCGGGGGATCCGGAACTGGGCCCTGCCATCGCCACGAGCCTGGCGAAGGTCGAGAAGCAGTTGCGGGAAGCGATCGCCAATTCCGACCCGCTGGCCGACGCCACCAGCAGGCACCTGGTGGAGGCCGGGGGCAAGCGGATCCGGCCGCTGCTGACCCTGCTGGCCTCCCATCTGGGGGACCCCAGCCGGGACGAGGTGCTCCGGGCCGCCGTCGTCGTCGAACTCACCCACCTGGCCACGCTGTACCACGACGACGTGATGGACTCCGCGCCCTTCCGCCGTGGCGCCCCGACCGCGCACGAGGTCTGGGGCAACAGCGTGGCGATCCTGACCGGGGACCTGATTTTTGCCCGCGCCTCCATCCTGGTCTCCGAGCTGGGCGCGCGTGCGCTGGGCATCCAAGCCCGGACCTTTGAACGGCTCTGCCTGGGCCAGCTGCATGAAACCGTCGGCCCGCGCCCGGACGAGGACGCGGTGGACCACTACCTGTCCGTCATCTCGGACAAGACCGGGTCCCTGGTGGCAGCCTCCGGACAGCTGGGCGCCATCTTTGCCGGCGTGAGCGAGGACATCCAGCAGGTGCTGGTGCAATACGGCGAGAAGGTGGGCGTCGCGTTCCAACTGGCCGACGACGTCATCGATGTCACGGGGCTGAAGCAGGTTTCCGGGAAGTCGCCCGGCACTGACCTGCGCGAGGGTGTGCCGACCCTGCCGGTGCTGCTGTTGCGCCGCGCGGCTGCGGCCGGCGATGCCTCCGCAGCCCAGGTGCTGGCACTGGTCGACGGCGACCTGGCCTCCGATGAGGCCCTGGCAGAGGCCGTTGCCGCACTGCGGGTGCATCCCGTCACCGCCGAATCCTGGGCCACCGCACGGCAGTGGGCCCACGACGCCGTCGACGCCCTGGATCCGTTGCCGGAAGGTGCGGTCAAGAGCGCATTGGCGTCCTTTGCCACCGCCGTCGTCTCCCGCGAGGTGTGACCCGGCGCTGAGCTGCGTGCAACCGGTGCCTGGACGGCCGGTGGTACCCCGGCCAAGCCGCTAGTCGTCGTCGTCCTCCTCGGAGAAGACCCAGTCGAACATGTCGAAGACAAACTCGCTGAAGGTGCCCTCCTCGCTGGTCCAGTTCCCCTTGGCATTGTTCCGGCGCCAGACGATAGGATCCGGGACGGCCAGCTGGTCCACCCGGAAGCCCCACGTGAATTCTTCGTCCTCGTCCTCCAGGAAGAGCAGGTAGCCGTCCTCCACCTCCAGCTCCTCCGGGTCCCAGAAGTAGTGGTAGGCCTCCATCAGCTCCTCGCAGCCGCCCAGCGCATGCAGGAATTCGCGCAGCACCTGCGGGACCTTGAGGTGATGTTCGGCCAGCATCTCATCCAGCTCGGCCAGCGGAATGCCGTCGGCCTCCTGCCACGGTTCCTCAAGGTACTGGGGGACCAGGCCGCGGAATTTCTCCAGGAACATCTCACTCATGCGGGTCTCCAAGTCGGTGGGGGGATCTGGAAATAATCCTAGTCGCGAATCCGGCCGCTCCGGTGCCAGCCGCGCACGGCCAGCGGTGCGTACCATTGCAGGCGTCTGGACACTACCCGCAGGGCAAAGACGACGACGGCGATCCCGATTTCGCCGGGCAGGTTCAGCCAGCCGGCGGTATAGAGCGTGACGGTCAGGGCGGCACCCAGGAAGGCCGGGATGGCGTAGAGATCCCTGGGGTCGAAGAGCTCCGGCACCTCATTGGCGGTGACGTCGCGCAGCAGCCCGCCGCCCACCGCGGTGGTCACCCCCAGCAGGGCTGAGGTCACCGGATTCATGCCCGCCGCCAAGGCCTTCAGGGTGCCCGTGATGCAGAACAGTGCCAGTCCGCCGGCGTCGAAGAGCATCAGCAGATTTCCCACCCGTTCCACGCTGCCGAAGAGGAAATACACCAGGAGGGCTGCCACGGCCGGAGGCACCAGGTACAGCGGGTTGGAGAAGGCAGAGGGGACGCTTTGGTTGATGATCAGGTCGCGGACCACGCCGCCGCCCAGGCCCACCAGCGAGCCGAGCAGCAGGGACCCTACCAGGTCGAACCCTTTGCGGGCGGCGAGCAGGCAACCGGAGACCGCAAAAAAGAAGACGCCCAGCAGATCAAGCATCAGCGGAATGTCAATGTTCATGGGTTGTGGCATCGCTCCGTCCCTCGGACCGGTTGGCCCGCTACCAGAGTACGGCGGCGCGCCGACATGCGGGTTGCGGCGGGGCCGGCGGCGCGCGGGAGGGCCGGCGGTGCGTTGCGGCAGGGCCGACGGCGCGCGCGGGCGAGGCTGGCCTCGTAAATATCCGGCGGCCGCTGGCTAAGCTGAACTAATGACAGCAGTGGGGGCGGCCGTCGAGCCGCTGGTGCACATTGACCGGTTCCGGATGGACTTTGGCGACCAAACGGTGATCCGGGACCTATCTTTCGACGTCCTGCGCGGGGAGACGTTCGGCTTCCTGGGCAGCAACGGCTCCGGAAAGACGACGACGATCCGGGCTTTGCTGGGCATCTACCGTCCCACAGCCGGGACGCTGCACA
>DASYGM010000075.1:0-1612 GCA_035999715.1 Micrococcaceae bacterium
CAGGGCGTGGACACCCGGTCCATCACCCGCCACCTGCGCGAGCGCGGCGCCATGCGCGCGGGCATCTTCTCCGGCGAAGCCGCCCGCCAGCCGGAATCTTCGCTGCTGGAGCAGGTGCGCGCCAGCGCGCCCATGGAGGGCGCCCGGCTGGCCGAGGAGGTCAGCGTGAGCGAGGCTTACGTCGTCGAGCCTTCCGACCACGGCTGGGCCGGCGGGCCGCGCTTCAGCATTGCCGCGCTGGATCTGGGGATCAAGGCGATGACGCCGCACCGGTTCGCCGAGCGCGGTGTCCGGGTGCACGTGCTGCCGGCCGCGGCCAGCTTCGCAGACATCAAGGCCGCAGGCGTGGACGGGGTCTTCATGTCCAACGGACCCGGCGACCCGGCGACGGCTGACGCACAGGTCTCGCTGCTGCGCGAGGTGCTCGATGCTGGGATTCCCTTCTTCGGCATCTGTTTCGGCAACCAGATCCTGGGCCGGGCGCTGGGTTTTGGCACCTACAAGCTGCGCTACGGCCACCGCGGCATCAACCAGCCGGTGCTGGACCGCCGCACGGGCAAGGTGGAAATCACCTCGCAGAACCATGGTTTCGCCGTCGACGCCCCCCGCGAGGGCGCCCAGCGTGCTCCGCAGGAGCGCTTCGGCCGGGTGGAGGTGAGCCACGTCTCCCTGAACGACGACGTCGTCGAGGGCCTGAGCTGCCTGGACATTCCGGCGTTCTCCGTCCAGTATCACCCGGAAGCCGCCGCGGGCCCGCACGATTCGGCGTACCTTTTCGACAGGTTCATCGATCTCATGCAGGCCAGTGCGGACGGAGCCCCGGTCAGCGGCGCGGACGTGGACCATGCGCTCATCCCGGCCCCGGAAACCGAAGTAACTTCGCAGAATCAGGATAAGAACTAATGCCCAAGAGAGAAGACCTGAAGAGCGTCCTGGTGATCGGCTCCGGCCCCATCGTGATCGGACAGGCAGCGGAATTCGACTATTCGGGAACCCAGGCCCTGCGCGTGCTCAAGGACGAGGGGCTGCGGGTGATCCTGGTCAATTCCAACCCGGCTACCATCATGACGGACCCGGAATTTGCCGACGCCACCTACGTCGAGCCCATCACCCCGGAGGTGGTGGAGAAGATCATCGCCAAGGAACGCCCGGACGCCATCCTGCCCACCCTGGGCGGGCAAACGGCGCTGAACACCGCCATCGCGCTGGACAAGAACGGGGTGCTGGCCAAGTACAACGTGGAGCTGATCGGGGCCAACATAGCCGCGATCGAACTCGGCGAGGACCGGGAGAAGTTCAAGGGTGTGGTGGAGCGCTGCGGTGCCGAATCCGCCCGCAGCCATATCATCCACACCATGGCCGAGGCGCTGGACGCCGCGGAAGACCTGGGCTATCCGATGGTGGTCCGGCCTTCCTTCACCATGGGCGGGCTGGGTTCCGGGCTGGCCTACAACGAGGATGACCTGCACCGCATCGTGGGCCAGGGCCTGC
This sequence comes from Micrococcaceae bacterium, assembly GCA_035999715.1. Classification (GTDB taxonomy): domain Bacteria; phylum Actinomycetota; class Actinomycetes; order Actinomycetales; family Micrococcaceae; genus Arthrobacter_M. The sequence goes on from DASYGM010000075.1 coordinate 1,492, forward strand.
AGTACAGTCCCACCACCGAGGTGCTGCTCGAGGAGAGCATCCTGGGCTGGAAGGAATACGAACTGGAGATGATGCGGGACAAGAACGACAATGTCGTGGTTGTCTGCTCCATCGAAAACGT
>DASYGM010000082.1:0-3358 GCA_035999715.1 Micrococcaceae bacterium
AAAACTTGGGCGCCAACTGTGCTCTCAACGGAGGGTTCGGCTAGTCGGCGATGATGCCGGCCTGCCGCTCGGCGGCCTCAACTACATTCGCCAGCAGCATGGCCCGCGTCATCGGGCCCACACCGCCCGGGTTCGGGGACAGCCAGCCAGCCACCTCGGCCACGGCCGGTTCAACGTCGCCCACGATCCGGGACTTGCCCGTTTCCTCGTCGATAATCCGGCTCACGCCCACGTCCAGGACAATGGCGCCTTCCTTGAGCTGTTCGGCCTTGACCATCTCCGGGAAGCCTGCTGCGGCCACGACGACGTCGGCCATGGCCAGGAGTTCGGGCAGGTCCAGGGTGCCGGTGTGGGCCAGCATCACGGTGGCGTTGATGGTGCGCCGGGTGAGCAGCAGTCCCAGCGGGCGGCCCACCGTGACCCCCCGCCCGATCACCAGCACCTTCTTGCCGTTGAGCGAAATTTTGTGCCGGACCAGCAGTTCCACAATCCCGTGGGGAGTGCACGGCAGCGGGGCGTTCACCGGTGAATGCACGTTCAGGACCAGCCGTCCCAGGTTCACCGGGTGCAGGCCGTCCGCGTCCTTGGCCGGGTCCACGCGCTCCAGGATCGCGTTGGTGTTGATGTGGTCCGGCAGCGGCAGCTGGACGATGTAGCCGGTGGTGACCGGGTCGGCGTTCAGCTCGTCGATCACCGCCTCCAGGTCCTCCTGGCTGATGTCCGCGGGCAGGTCGCGGCGCACCGAGTTGATGCCGACCTCCGCACAGTCCCGGTGCTTGCCGTTGACGTACCACTGGCTGCCGGGGTCCTCACCCACCAGGACGGTGCCCAGGCCCGGATAAAATCCGTTCGCCTTGAGCACCTCCACGCGCTTGGCCAGCTCGCCCTTCAGGGCAGCCGCCGTCGCCTTTCCGTCCAGCGACCGGGCCGCAACCGGTGTGCCGTACGGGGTCTTCTCACGCTCAAGATTCGTGCTGTAGGTCATAGAAGGTGTCACCATTCCTCTTGTCCGGGGTACAGCGGGAAGTCCTCGGTCAGTTTATTCACGCGCGAACGCAGGGTTTCCAGATCCGTTGCGGCGCCGCCCTTGAGCGTGGCGGCGATAATGTCCGCGACCTCGGTGAATTCAGTGGCGCCGAAGCCGCGGGTGGCCAGTGCCGGCGTCCCGATCCGCAGACCGGACGTCACCATCGGCGGGCGCGGGTCGAACGGAACGGCATTGCGGTTGACCGTGATGCCCACGCTGTGCAGCAGATCCTCGGCCTGCTTGCCATCCAGCTCGGAGTTGCGCAGGTCCACCAGGACCAGGTGCACGTCGGTACCTCCGGTGAGCACGGAGACGCCCGCCTGGGCAACGTCTGCGGCGCTTAGCCGCTCGGCCAGGATCTTGGCGCCCTCCAGCACGCGTTCCTGGCGTTCCTTGAACTCGTCAGAGCCCGCCACCTTGAACGCCACCGCCTTGGCGGCAATGACGTGCATCAGCGGCCCGCCCTGCTGCCCCGGGAAGACGTTGGAGTTGATCTTCTTGGCCCACTCCTGCTTGGCCAGGATCACGCCGGAGCGAGGGCCGGCAAGCGTCTTGTGCACGGTGGAGGTCACGACGTCGGAATAGGGCACCGGGGAGGGGTGCAGGCCGGCGGCCACCAGTCCCGCAAAGTGCGCCATGTCCGTCCACAGCAGCGCGCCCACCTCATCCGCGATCGAGCGGAAAGCCGCGAAGTCCAAGTGCCGTGGGTAGGCAGACCAGCCGGCGATGATGACCTGCGGCTTTTCCGCCAGAGCCTGCTCACGCAGCCGGTCCATGTCGATCCGGAAGGTGTCTTCCTCCACCTGGTACGCGGCCACCTGGTACAGCTTGCCGGAGAAGTTCAGCTTCATGCCGTGCGTCAGGTGACCGCCATGGGCCAGCGACAGGCCCAGGATCTTGTCCCCGGGGCTGATCATGGCAGACAGCGCGGCCGCGTTGGCCTGCGCACCGGAGTGCGGTTGGACATTGGCGTACTCGGCGCCGAAAAGGGCCTTCACCCGCTCGATGGCCAGGTTCTCCGCCACGTCCACGTATTCGCAGCCGCCGTAGTAGCGCCGGCCCGGGTAGCCTTCCGCGTATTTGTTGGTGAGCACGGAGCCCTGGGCCTCCAGAACGGCGCGCGGGGCGAAGTTCTCCGAGGCGATCATTTCCAAGGTGCCGCGCTGGCGGCCCAGCTCGTCCTTCAGGACGGCGGCGATTTCGGGGTCCAGCTCGGCGAGCGGGACATTGGTCACGGATTGTGCGGTGTTAATGGACACGAATGACTCCTGCTGGGGATGGGTACGTCTACAGGTCAGGCTACCTGTTGGCGGTCCCCTCACGCATAGTAAGACGCTCCAGGGTTCGGGCCGCATGAGGCCCGCCACAGGTAAAACACGACCCTCGGCCCAGGCGTACGATCCGTGGTCTTGCGCTGGTGTCGATCGGCACCGGTAACGCTTTCACAGCTGCTGATCAACGCCGTGTTGCTCCCCGGTGGTATCCACCCAACGCCAGTTGCAACAGGGTTAAGTGTATTACAGGGCGCCGCCCGGATCCGGCACTACCGGCCCTCTGCCCGCCGGCCGGTACCCTTAAGCGCGTGAGCGAGCATGAAAGCACCCCGAAAGCCGAGTTTGTCCTGACTCTGTCCTGCGCGGATCGGCCCGGGATTGTGCACGCCGTGACCGGGGCCCTGCTGGCGGCCGACTGCAACATTACGGACTCCCAGCAGTACGGCAGTCCGGCGACCGGCACCTTTTTCATGCGCGTGGCGGTGGAAACGACGACGACGTTCACCCTGCTGCACGCCCAGCTCACCCCGGTGGCGCAGACGTTTGGGATGAACTGGGAACTGCATAGGTCCGGGGTACCGGTGCGGACCCTGATCCTGGCCTCGAAAGCGGCCCACTGCCTGAACGACCTGCTGTTCCTGCAGCGTTCCGGCACCCTCCCGATCGAGATCCCGGCCATCGTCTCCAACCACCTCGATCTGAAGGACCTGGCCGACTTTTACCACGTGCCGTTCCACCACATCCCGGTAACGGCCGCGACCAAGGCCGACGCCGAGAATGCGCTGCGCCTGCTGATCGCCGAGCACGAGGTGGAGCTGGTGGTTCTGGCCCGCTACATGCAGGTCCTCTCCGACGGGCTGTGCGCGGAACTGACCGGGAAGGCAATCAACATCCACCACTCCTTCCTGCCCTCCTTTAAGGGCGCCCGCCCCTACCACCAGGCACACGCCCGCGGCGTGAAGATCATCGGCGCCACGGCCCACTACGTCACCGGGGCCCTGGATGAGGGCCCGATCATCGAGCAGGAAGTGATCCGGGTGGACCACGGCCGCTCCGC
>DASYGM010000085.1:0-19389 GCA_035999715.1 Micrococcaceae bacterium
CACGGACACGCTGATCTGGACCGCCGGCGTGCAGGCCAACCCGATGGTGCGCTCCACCGATTTCCCGCTGGACGAGCGCGGCCGGGTCAAGGTGGGCGCGGACCTGCGCATCACCGGCGAGTTCGGCGCGATCGAGAATGCCTGGGCCGCCGGCGACGTTGCCGCCGTACCGGACCTCACAGGTGGGGGTGTGGGCGGCTTCTGCGTCCCGAACGCCCAGCATGCGCTGCGCCAGGCCAAGCGCCTTGCCAAGAATCTGTGGGCCTCCCGCTGGGAGAAGCCGCTGGTGGACTACAAGCACAAGAACCTGGGTGCCGTTGCCGGATTCGGGCAGTGGAAGGGCGTTGCCAACATCATGGGTGTCGGGCTGAAGGGTCCGCTGGCCTGGCTGGCGCACCGCGGCTACCACGGTCTGGCCATGCCCACGTTCGAGCGCAAGTGGCGCGTGATCTCCGGCTGGTTCATCAGCCTGTTCGCCGGCCGGGACACCACCATGTTGCTGGACCTGGACCAGCCGCGCTCGGCCTTCCGCGCTGCGGCGTCTCCGGCGCCCAAGCCTGCTGCCGCCCCGGTTCCAGCCGCTCCCGCAGTGGCCGCCGCCGCTCCGGCAGCTACTGCTGCTCCGGTTGCCAAGGCTGAGGCTGCTGCCCCGGTTGCCAAGGCTGAGGCCAAGTCCCCTGAGGCTGCGGCAGAACCGGCGAAGGCTTCCAAGGCCAAGGCTCCGGCCGCTCCTGCTACGGCTCCCAAGGGCGGCGGCAGTGCCCCCAAGACACCCAAGAGCAGCAGCAACGGCTCATCCAACGGAACCGCCAAGCAGAAGGCCAAGGCCCCGGTCGACGCTAAATAGGCCCAAACTGCTGCAGTCCAGCTGCGCGGTCAGGTTTATTTCCGGCCGGCTGCGCGGACTTCGGAAGCAACAGGAATGACGCAGACGGCGCCCGTTCCCTTCAAGGGGCGGGCGCCGTTCTCATTCCGCCTCAATTTTCACTCCGCGATAGTTTTCACTCCACAACAGATGCTGTTACAGCTGTTGCCCCTGATGGCGGCGTTGTGCTTTCCGGGGCCACTAAGCCGTGCATCTGTTGCGGAATGCAAATCCCCAAGACGTTTGGCGCCGTTTTCCCGGCAGGGAGAGCAATGAAGTAGGCTTTTCCCCAGCCCCAGTAGCCCAATCGGCAGAGGCAGCAGACTTAAAATCTGCCAAGTGAGAGTTCGAGTCTCTCCTGGGGCACCGATCTGGTCCAACCGGCCTTCCGGCGCCGGCCGCTTCCGGTCCGGGAAACTCCCTACAGATACATACCCACGTGCTTGGCCGTTTCCGCCGGCTGTGCCACCGCGTGCACGTCGCGCTCGCGCAGCAGGATGTACTCCTTGGCCAGCACCTCCACCTCCGACCGGTCCTCGGGATCGAAGAGCACCTTTTCTCCCACTGACACCTGGCGCACATTGGGTCCGGCGGCCACAACTTCGGCCCAGGCCAGGCGTTTACCCATGGCCGCCGTCGCCGGAATGACGATGCCGGAGCTGGACCGCCGCTCGCTCGACTCCTTGTCCAGCTGCACCAGCAGTCGGTCGTGCAGCATGCGCAGCGGCAGCGAGACGGGGCGGTCCGGGACGGGGGAGGGCGTTGTTGTTGGCACCTTGCGATTTTATCGCCAATCCGGCATCCGTTGGCCCGGGGAACTATCGGGAGAGAGTGTTCGTCAAACTGTTAGGGTTGGTCGTATCACCAGCCCCCTGAATGGAGGACTCGCACCATGGCGCAGAACGGCAATCCGGTATTTTCGGGTAACAGGATTTTTAGGGACCCGCAGGCCAACCAGGGCCGGCAGGGCTACGCCCGGTACGCCGGCCCCGCTGCGCCCACGGCCGGTCAGCAGTCCCAGTTCTCCAGCCAGCAGCTCCAGGACCTCTACAACGCTCCCTCCGCCGGGCCGGTGCAGACCGGGCGCATGACGTACGACGACGTCATCGTCAAGACGCTGGGCACGCTGGCTTTGGTGCTGGTCGGGGCAGCGGTGGGCTGGATCTTCCCGATCCTGACCCTGCCGGGCATGCTGGTCGGGTTGGCTCTTGGACTGGTGAACTCGTTCAAGCGGGAGCCCTCACCGGCCCTGATCATGGTCTACGCAGTTGCGGAGGGCATGTTCCTGGGTGGGCTGTCCGGCGTGTTGGAGGGTCTGTACCCGGGCATTGTGATCCAGGCCGTGATCGGCTCGCTCTCCGTTTTCGCCGTCACCCTGCTGCTGTTCAAGAGCGGCAAGGTCCGGGCAACCCCCAAGATGACCAAGTTCTTCCTGATCGCCCTGGGCGGCTACTTCGTGTTCTCGCTGATCAACTTCGGCCTAATGATCTTCAACGTCACCAACAGCCCGTGGGGCATCCGGAGCATGGACATCCCCGGAACGCACATCCCGTTTGGTGTGGTGCTGGGGCTGCTGGCCGTTGGCCTGGCCGCCTTCTCATTGATCATGGATTTCACCTCCATCCAGCGCGGCGTGGAAAACGGCGTTCCGGCGCGCTACTCCTGGACCGCTGCCTTTGGCCTCACCGTGACGCTGGTCTGGCTGTACGTGGAAATCCTGCGGCTGCTGGCCATCATGCGGGGCAATAACTAACCCGAAGTTACGGGGGGTTGTGGTTCGCACCCATCGCATGCGCGTGTGCAGCCGCAAACCGCAAGGACCAAGCATAAGGGGCAGTACATGTTCTCCATGGGACCGGTAGGCGGAATCCTCGGGATTTTCTACGTTCTGATCCTGCTGGTGGTCGCGGTCGCAGCGGTCTGGGTGGCAGTGCTGGTGATCCAGTTCCTGACACTGAAGAACCACCTCCTGCAGGCGGAAATGGAACGGACCCGCCAGTTCCCGCATCGGCCGGACCGGCCTCCATACGCCGGCGGCTATCCGCAGGCCCCGGCTTGGGGCGGCGGTTTTCCGACCGCGGGCCATCCGGGCAGCCCCGGGCAGGCGGGCAACCCGGGCAATCCCGGCCAGCCGGGCCAAGCGCCCTATACCGGCCAGCAGCACCATCCCGGCCAACAGCCCTATCCCAGCCAGCCGGGCTATCCGGAACAAAGGCCCGGACAGCCCGGTACCGAGGGCGGCAATCCGGACCGCGGACCCCGGTAGCAGCTAACAGATCCTCAGACACCGTTCCGCCTGTCATGTCCTGAGCTGCAGCGCCCTGCCGTAGTCCTCCGGGGCATTGCGGGTCACTGCGGATACCGCGAGGTATCTGTGGCTGACACGCTGCGCGAAATATCCGGCATAGGGTAACACAATCACGTTCTCCATTCCGCTGCGCCACGCGTCGACCAGATCCGGCAGGCACAGCCGTTCGGCATCGGACGGAAATTGTGGAATCAGGGCCTGGTCCCACCCGCTGAACGCATCCCAGTCCAGTCCCTCCTGGCCGTAGTCCGCAGTCCAGAGCGGCGGGATGAGGGGATGGAGGTCCTGGCCAGGTCGAGAGACGTCGCGGATTATCTCCGGCGTCGGCAGATGCGTGGCATCCGGATCCTTGATGTCATACCATTGCCATGCCCTGCTCCAGGCAATCCGCCAGCGGTGCTCCCACTCTGCGACGCTGGCGGACTCCGGCCGCGCTGAGTATCCCCGCTCGGGGGCGGGCTGAAGTTCGGGTATCTCCAGATCCGCGGCAAGCGACCACGAGTGCCGGACGAACAGGAGCAGGTTCAGGGCGAAGGGATGGTCCTCGACCCGGATCACCATGTCATGGGGCCAGGGATTTCCCCATCGCGGCCACTTCGAACGCATTGCGTACCCCCTTGCTCATCCCAGCCACCAATGTGGGCGCCCGCAGGCGCTGATCCTTCAGCTGAGCCGCTCCAGCACCAGCGCCATGCCCTGGCCCCCGCCCACGCAGAGCGTGGCCAGCCCCAGCGAGCCGTCCGTCGTCGCCAGTCCGTTGAGCAGCGTGGTGACCATCCGCACTCCCGTCATGCCGAACGGGTGCCCCAGGGCAATGGCGCCACCGTGCGCGTTGAGTTTGTCCGGGTCGATGCCCAGCTCGCGGGCGCTGGCAACGACCTGGACGGCGAAGGCTTCGTTGAGCTCGACCAGATCGATGTCGTCGATGCTGAGTCCGGCAAGCTTGAGGGCCCGGCGGGTGGCTTCGATCGGTCCCAGCCCCATGATCTCCGGGGACAGGGCGGTGGCTGCCGTGGAGATGATGCGCGCCAGCGGCGTCAGGCCCAGCTGGCGGGCGCGGACATCGCTCATGACGACGGCGGCAGCGGCACCGTCGTTCAGCGGGCAGGCGTTGCCGGCCGTGACCGTACCGTTGGGACGGAACGCCGGCTGAAGGGCGCTGACCGCCTCCAGCGTGACGCCGGCGCGGGGCGAATCGTCGCGGTCCACCACAGTTCCGTCAGAGCGCGTGTACGGGGTGATTTCGCGGGCGTAGAAGCCGCTGGCGATCGCCGCCTCCGCGCGGTTCTGGCTCAGGACGCCCCACTCATCCTGTTCACGGCGGCTGATCCCCAGCGAGGTGGCCACATTCTCCGCCGTCTGCCCCATCGCCAGATAGACATCCGGCAGCAGGCCCTCCTCCCGGGGATCGGTCCAGACGGCGTTGTCCCTGGCCGTGGCGGCACTGCGCTGCCCGGCCTGCGCGAACCGCGGATTGTGTGTGGCGTCGTCGGTCTCCCCTGCACCCTTCCAGTTCGCGTACCGGGAGACGGATTCGACGCCGGCAGCGACGAAGGCGTCCCCCTCGCCGGCGCGGATGGCGTGGAAGGCCATCCGCAGGGTCTGGATGCTGGAGGCGCAGAAGCGGTTGACGGTGGCTGCCGGGACAGTGTCCAGTCCGGACAGCACGGCGACGACGCGGGCCATGTTGGAGCCTGCCTCGCCGCTGGGCTCGGCGCAGCCCAGATAAAGGTCATCCAGCGAGAGCGGATCAAGACCCGGGACTTTTGCCACCGCGGCCTGCACCATCGCGGCGGCCAGATCATCCGGGCGCTCGTCCTTCAGGGAACCCTTGAAGGCGCGGCCAATGGGGCTTCGGGCAGCGGAAACGATGACGGCTTCGACCATGGACCCATTGTGGCACCTTCCACGGTCATCCGGTTGGGCGTTGCGGATCGATCCGGCAGGAATGGCGACCTTGGCCAAGGGTAAGGTCACCATAGCTGTCGGATCGGCTGCCGATGCCATTGCCGGGGCTTCTGCCCAGCCATGGCCTCGCTACTCAGAGCAGGCGGCGGGCACCCTCGGCGGGGGAGACTGTGAACAGATCGGGGGCGGTGTAGCCCGCATCCCGGAAAGCCGCCAAGGTGGCCTCGCGCAACGCGGGCTCGGCGGCCGCAGGCAGCAGCGCGATGGCGGATCCGCCAAAGCCGCCGCCGGTCATCCGCGCTCCCAGCGCACCGCCGGCCCGCGCCGTATCCACGGCAAGATCCAGCTCGGGACAGGAGATCTCAAAGTCGTCGCGCATCGAATCGTGGCTGGCGTCCAGCAGGCCGCCCACCGCCGTCGGGCCCTCGGACCGCAGCAATTGCACGGTTTCCAGGACCCGGTCATTTTCGGTGACAATGTGGCGCACGCGCCGAAAGGTTTCGTCGTCCAGCAGTCCGGAGACCTCCTCCAGATCCGCCATTGCCAGGTCGCGCAGGGCCTCGACGCCGGCCACCTCGGCGCCCAGTTCACAGGAGGCCCGGCGGGCGGCGTAGCCTCCGGTGGCGTGCGCGTGGCTGACCTTCGTATCCACGACCAGCACCACCAGCGAATCGGCCGCCAGATCCAGCGGCACCAGCTCGGACTGCTGGCTGCGGCAGTCAAGGAACAACGCATGCCCCTCGGTGGCCAGCAGGGCGGCGGACTGGTCCAGGATGCCCGTCGGTGCGCCCACGACCTCGTTCTCCGCCCGCTGGCCCACCAGGACCAGTTCGTTGCGGCTCAGCCCCGCCCCGGCCAGTTCGTCGAGGGCCAGCGCCACGGCGCATTCGATGGCTGCCGAGGAGGAGAGTCCGGCGCCAGTGGGAACGTTGGAATCCAGGTACAGGTCGAAGCCGGGGACGGCCACGCCCGCCTGCTGCAGGGCCCAGACCACGCCCAGCGGGTAGGCGGACCAGCCCTCCAGGCTGTCGGGGGAGAGCCTGTCCAGGTCAGCGGTGATCTGTCCCTGGGCCCCATAGGTGGAGATGATCCGGGCGGTGTGGTCCTGTCGTGCCCGGACGGCAACGCGGGCGGTGCGGTCTATGGCGAACGGCAGGACAAAGCCCTGGTTGTAGTCGGTATGTTCGCCAATCAGGTTGACCCGGCCGGGAGCCTCCCACACGCCGTCCGGTGCCTGGCCGAAATGGCTGTCGAACAGCCGGGCCAGCGCCTGCGCTGAGAGTGGGGTACTCATCCTCGTGTTCCTTCCGCCCGGGCGGCCGCTGTGGCTGCGCCGGCAGCCGCCGTCCCGCCGTCGTCGGCCCGGCCGCCAGCCGCCACCGCTCGCAGTGACGCAGCAACCTGCTCCGGCGTCGTGTCGTTGATGAACGCACCCATGGCCGCCTCGGACCCGGCCAGGAACTTCAGCTTATCGGCGGCCCGGCGCGGGGAGGTCAGCTGCAGGTGCAGGTAGCTGGCCGGCCGCAGCACCGGATCCAGCGGGGCCTGGTGCCAGGCGGCGATGTACGGGGTGGGCGTTTCGTACAGGTTGTCGAGCCGGCGCAGCAGGTCCAGGTACAGCTCGGCCAGTTCATCGCGCTCGGGGCCCGAGAGGTCGGCCAGATCCGCGACCTGGCGGTGTGGGGTCAGATGCACCTCCAGCGGCCAGTGCGCGGCGAACGGCACGTAGGCGCTGAAATGCTGGCCCTCCAGGATCATCCGTTCGCCGGAGTTCCGTTCGGAGCGCAGGATGGAGCCGGTCAGCGTGTCCCGTCCGGCGGCCGCGTCGTAAAAGGCCCGCGCGGTGTGCGCCATAACCTCCGCCCGCGGGGTGAGGTACGGGTAGGCGTAGATCTGGCCGTGCGGATGGTGCAGGGTCACGCCGATTTCCTGACCCCGGTTTTCGAACGGAAACACCTGGCGGATACCCGGCAGCGCGCCCAGGGCCTCGGTGCGCTGGGCCCAGGCGTCGATGACGGTGCGGGCCCGCTGTGCAGACAGGCTGCCGAAGGAGCCGGTGTGCGCGGACGTGAAGGCGACCACTTCGCAGCGGCCGAATCCCGTTCCGGAGGTACCCCACCCGGGATGCTCCGGCGCCGTCCCGAGGGCCGGCCCCAGGGAGGGGAAGCGGTTTTCAAAGACGACGACGTCGTAATCCGCGGCCGGGATTTCCGAGAGATGGCCGTCCGTGCTGGGACACAACGGGCACTGCTCGGCCGGCGGCAGGTAGGTCCGTGTCTGGCGGTGCTCGGCGACGGCGACCCAGTCCCCGGTCAGCGCGTCGTAGCGGATCTGTCCGGTGTCCGCCGTCGAACGCGGCAGCAGCGGACGGCGGTCCCATTCCGGGTGCGGTTTGGCGGCGTTGCCGTCGTCGAAATAGATCAGTTCCCGGCCATCGGCAAGCCGCGTGCTGGTGGCAGCCGTCATGATTCCCTCCGGCACGTGTCGCTTCCGCCGGTCGTGACGCCGCCGACCCCGGCCAGGCGCAGGTCCGCCAGCAGCGGCCGGAACGCCGCCAGCGTTTCCGCACTGGCGCCGTCGTCGGTAATGAGGGTGTCCACTTCGCCCAGTTCCGCGATGGAGGCCAGGCTGCGCACGTTGAACTTGCTGTGGTCAGCCAGCACCACCAGCCGGGCGGCCGCCTGGACAAAGGCGGTGTTGGTGGCGGCCTCCACCAGGTTGGGGCTGGTCAGCCCGCGCCGTACATCGATACCGTGCACCCCCATGAAGCAGATGTCTGTGTTCAGCCGGGCTATGGTGGCGTTGGCCACCGCACCCACCAGTGCCTCCGACGGCGTCCGCTCGCCTCCGGTGACAATCACCTTGGTCCCGTTGGCTTGTTGCAGCCGGTAGAGGGCCTCGGCCGCCTTGAGGGAGTTGGTCACCACGGTCAGGCCGTCGACGGCGTTGAGCAGCATGGCCAGCTGGTACGTGGTGGTTCCACCGGTCAGGGCCACGGTCATGCCCGGTTCCAGCAGTGCCAGCGCCTGCTGCGCAATGGCCGCCTTGGCGTCCAGGTGGCGGTCCGCGTTGCTGGCGAAGCCGGGCTCTACGGCGCTGAATCGGGCCAGCCGGGTGGCTCCGCCATGGATCTTACGCAGCAGACCCTTGGCATCCAGCGCCTCGATGTCGCGGCGCACCGTCATCTCGCTGACCCTGAGCAGTCCGGCCAGGTCCGTCACTCGGATGGCCTCAAACTGTTGCAGTTCCTTCAGGATCCGGGATTGCCGTTCCGGTGCGAGCACCGCTGCCTCCTTCCCTCCGGGCCATTTCTTGGGCCCGGTTCCGGGCCATGCCCTCTGCTCATGTCAACTGACCAATCGGGATTGGCCATTCAAAATCGAATAGTTTCTCACAAAATATAACATCGACCGGACTATGCTGCCACCTCCCGCGCTGGCCGGCTAGGGTACGGTGGTGCCATGACGCAGCAGAGCGCCTCCGCGCCCCCGGTCTTCGCCACCGGTCACCAACACACCCTGACCCGCGGGGACGCCGTCGCGGTGGTGACCGAGCTGGCCGCAGGACTGCGGCTGTTTGCCCGCAACGGCGTGGCCCTGACCGAAACCTATGCTGACGGTGCCATTCCGCCGGGAGCTGCCGGCATCACATTGGCGCCGTGGGCCAACCGTATCCAGGACGGACGCTGGGTCCTGGACGGGAAAGCCCAGCAGTTGGACATCACCGAGGTGTCCCGCAATAACGCCTCACATGGGCTGCTGCGCAACACCGGCTACACCCTGCTGGAACAGACCGCGCACGCGGTGGTGCTGGAGGCTACCGTGTTCCCGCAGCACGGATACCCGTTCCTGGTCCGGCACCGGGTCCGCTATGAGATCACCGAGGCACTGGATCTGGCCGTCAGCCAGACGCTGGAGAACGGGCTGGACGGCCGGGCCCCGTTGGTGCTCGGTGCCCATCCGTACCTGCGGCTTGGCCAAGTTCCCACCGAGCAGTTGAGCCTGCGGGTGGATGCCGGAACCAGGCTGCTGGCCAGCGAGCGCCTCATCCCCACCGGCCAGGCGCCGGTGGACGGCGACTTTGATCTGCGCCGGGGGCGCGCGGTGGCCGGCTTGGACCTGGATCTTGCCTATACGGATCTGGCGTTCGACGACGGCGGGCTGGCGCGGCACATCCTCAGCGCCCCGGACGGCCGCAGCGTCGCACTCTGGCAGGACCAAACATGCCCCTACGTGCATGTTTTTGTCACAACACGGTTTCCGGGGCGGGACAAGGCGGTGGCGCTCGAGCCGATGACCGGGCCGGCCGACGCCTTCAACTCCGGCAAGGGGCTGCGCTGGCTGGGTCCGGGGGAATCATTCACGATGCACTGGGGCATTACCGCCGACCTTGGCTGACCGCCGCCGCTTGGTTGAGCCCGCCCGCAGGACCCGGTTTCAGTATTTATCCCTACTGGGGAATTATTAACCCATGACGGCACCGGCAGGACCCAGCAGCCCCGCCCCCCACAGCGACAACGGCGCGGACCACAGCGTCGATGCCACCGACATGCCCTATGGCATGCGGACAGCGGCTTCCTGGGCGTGGCGTCTTGGCGTGATCCTCGTGGTGGGAGGAGCCCTGATCTGGCTGCTCAGCCGGATCAGTTTCCTGATCATTCCGGTCATGGTGGCAGCGCTGCTGGCCGGTCTGCTGTCGCCGGTGGTGCGCTGGCTCGCCGGCCGCGGCCTGCGGCGCGGGATAGCCGTCGCCATCACCGAACTGGGCATGATCGCCGTCGTCTGTGCGGCTCTGGCCCTGGTGGGACGCCAGCTGGTCACCGGCTTCTCCGCCCTTTATGACCAGGCTTTCCAAGGCCTGGGCCAGGTTCAGCAATGGCTCTCCGACGGCCCACTGCACCTGACTCCAGGTCAGATCCAGGGTTATGTCAGTGACGCTGCCACCACCGTACAGAACAACAGCCGCAGCATCCTCAATGGTGCCGTGACCGTCGGCAGCACCGCAGGGCACATCGCCGTCGGCACGTTGCTGGCATTGTTCGTCCTGATTTTCTTCCTGCTTGAGGGCGAGCGGATCTGGGAGTTCCTGGTGCGGCTGTTCCCGACGAAGGCGCAGCCGGGCACCGACGGCGCCGGCCGGAGCGGGTGGCAGTCCTTGGTCAGCTACGTGCGGGTCCAGCTGTTCGTGGCCTTCGTCGATGCGGTTGGCATCGGAGGGGGCGCCGCCATCATCGGTGTTCCGCTGGCGCTGCCGCTGGGCGTGCTGGTGTTACTGGGCTCTTTTGTCCCGGTGGTAGGTGCGCTCGTCACCGGTTCCGTAGCCGTCCTGCTGGCCCTGGTTGCCAGCGGCTGGGTTAACGCCTTGATCATGCTGGGAATCGTCCTGGTGGTTCAACTGGTGGAGAGCCATGTCCTGCAGCCGCTGGTGATGGGCAAGGCGGTGTCCCTGCACCCGGTGGCGGTGATCCTGGCCGTCGCCGCCGGATCCTACCTGGCGGGAATTCCCGGCGCCCTCTTCGCGGTGCCGCTGTTGGCCGTTGCCAATTCGGCCGTCCGGTACATCGCCGGGCGGCGGTGGGTGAACGATCAGCCGGGCGTGCCGTGGGGTCCCGGGGATGATCCGTCGATCCGGAACGTCCATTTCCGCGGGCGCAGCGGCATCCGCCGGCTACCCGAACCCACCGGGCCAACCGAACCCACTGGGCTACCCGAACCCACCGGGCCAGCCGAACCCACCGGGCCAACCGAACCCACCGGGCCACGCGAGCCTGCCGGGGTCGCGCAGCAGACCGAGTCAACCGAATCAATCGAACCCACGAGGAATGAGAACAATCAGTGAACCCGCTCAGCGAACTTCCCGTCACCCTGGCCGACATCCGTCAGGCGCAGCGTTTGCTGGAGGGCATTATTGCCATTACGCCGGTGGAGAGTTCACGGGCGCTGGGGCGACAGGTCGGCTCCGACGTGTACCTGAAATGTGAAAACCTGCAGCGGGCCGGATCCTTCAAGGTCCGCGGGGCCTACGTGCGGATGGCGAAACTCAGCCCGGCGGAACGGGCCCGGGGAGTGGTGGCGGCCTCCGCTGGCAACCACGCGCAGGGTGTTGCCGTGGCAGCCAAGAGCCTGGGGATCAGCGCCCGGATCTTCATGCCGCTGGGCGTTGCGTTGCCCAAGCTCGCCGCCACCCGCGGCCATGGCGCCGAGGTGGTGCTGCATGGCCACAACGTGGACGAGGCCCTGGCGGAGGCCCAGCGCTATGCGGACGAGACGGGCGCCGTCTTTGTCCATCCCTTCGACAACGTCGACGTGGTGGCAGGACAGGGGACAATCGGGCTGGAGATCATCGAGCAGATTCCCGACGTCGATACCGTCCTGATGGGCGTCGGCGGCGGCGGCCTGCTGGCCGGGGTGGCTGTGGCCATCAAGGCCAGGGCACAGGAGCTGGGCCGGGAGATCCGGATCATCGGCGTGCAGGCGGAAAACGCCGCCGCCTATCCGCCGTCGCTGGCCGCCGATGCCCTGGTCCCTCTGAAGCGGGTCTCCACGATGGCGGACGGCATTGCCGTGGGCCGGCCCGGTCAGCTGCCCTTTTCGATCATCCGGGAGCTGGTGGACGACGTCGTGACCGTCAGCGAGGATTCGCTGGCCCGGGCGCTGATCTTTTTGCTGGAACGGACCAAGATGGTGGTGGAGCCGGCGGGCGCGGTGGGGGTCGCGGCGCTGATGGACGGGAAGATCGAGAACCCCGGCACGACGGCGGTGGTCCTCTCCGGCGGCAACATCGACCCGATGCTGATGCTCAAGGTGATCCAGCGCGGCCTGGCAGCGGCGGGCCGGTTCATGACGGTCCGGATGATGCTCGACGACCGGCCCGGTTCGCTGGCGACGATCTCGCGGATCATCGCCGAAAATGACGCCAACGTCACCGGCGTTGACCACACACGGGTGGGCGGGTCGATCAGCATGGGCGATGTTTCCATCACGGTCAACCTGGAGACCAAGGGCCATGAACATGGCGAGCAGGTCCTCACCGCCCTGCGGGCCGAAGGCTTCCAGCCCATCGTCGTCCACTAACAGGTTGAGTGTGGACATCTGCCCCTCGAAACGGAGTTTCGAGGGGCAGATGTCCACACTCAACGGAAGGGTTTAACCCACGTAGGGCTTGGCGGAGATGACCTCCACCTTGATTTCCTTACCATTGGGCGCGGTGTAGCTGAGCTCATCGCCGGCCTTGTGGCCGTGGATGGCCGCGCCCAGCGGGGACTTCTCGCTGAACACGTCCAGTTCGGTATCGCCGGCAACCTCGCGGCTGCCCAGCAGGAACGTGGTCTCGTCGCCGGCAATCCTTGCCACCACCAGCATGCCAGGCTCCACGATTCCGTCGTCGGCGGGGGCCTCGCCCACATGGGCGTCGCGCAGCAGCTCGGTCAGCTGGCGGATGCGTGCTTCAATCTTGCCCTGCTCGTCCTTGGCGGCGTGGTAGCCCCCGTTTTCCTTGAGGTCACCTTCGGAGCGGGCCTGTTCGATTCGCTTGACGATCTCGGCACGGCCCGGCCCGGACAGGTGCTCCAGTTCAGCCTTCAGACGGTCGAAAGCTTCCTGGGTGAGCCAGGCTGCAGGTGCGCTGTTAGAGGTAGACACAGACTTCTCCTTGAGGGTACTAACAAGCAAAGACCCCGCTCACGGCTGTCATCGTCATGCCGGCAGAAACGCTGCCAGCACACCACAGGAGCCAACCAAGCGGGGCGAGGGTATTGATCCAGTGTAGGCAAGATCGCCGGTAAACCCAAGATGAGAACGCGCGTGTGGACAACGTTTTTGCCGGGTGCGGTCCGGTTCCGGCCGCCCCATTTGGCTGACACCCGGCCACCGGCGTTACTTGCCCGGCACGATCCAGCAGCTGTCGACGTCGGCGGAGACGGCCAGCGATTCCGTGCGCACCGAGGCGCGCTGCGCCGTCGTCTGCCCCTTGTCGGCGCCCACGTCGGCCCCGTTGGGACCAATGGTGACCACGTCCCAGCCGACGATGGCGAAGCTTTCCCCCAGCGCCTTGACGGCGCATTGCGCGGTGCTGGCCGGGTCCTTGGTCACTTGGAAGTCGACCACCGTCTGGGTGGCGTCGGTGACGTTGTACCCGACCACCTTGTTACCCACCGCCGCCGGTCCCCGGCCCAGCCCCAACCAGGCCACGAAGGCCAGCGCCAGCACGGAAATCACCACGGTGATCAGTAGTTTGTTCCGCCGGGTGAGGGCGCGCTTGGGTGCGCCATAGCGATTGACTAGGCTGGTATCGGCTGATGAAGCTGGGATGCTCACGGGGTCCACACGTTTTGTGTCCCTGGACGGGTCCGCGGGACGGTTGAAACTCCGCACACGGCGGGTCGGGCTGTTCCAGTTTATCGCCAAATCAAGGGTGCC
This sequence comes from Micrococcaceae bacterium, assembly GCA_035999715.1. GTDB lineage: Bacteria > Actinomycetota > Actinomycetes > Actinomycetales > Micrococcaceae > Arthrobacter_M. The sequence continues at coordinate 13,499 of DASYGM010000085.1, forward strand.
TGAGCGCACCGTTGTCCGTCCGATCGGGAGGTACCCAATGGCCACTGCAGAGGTTGATGCCGCGGAGGCTGGCACCGGTAAGGGTCTGCGGCTGCTCGCAATCCACGCACATCCGGATGATGAGGCGAGCAAGGGCGCTGCCATGATGGCCTACTACCTGGACCAGGGTGTGGAGGTCATGGTGGCCACCTGCACCGGAGGCGAACGTGGCGGAATCCAGAACCCGGCGATGGAGGGGGACGCGCACGCCGCCCGTGACATGGCAGGGGCCCGACGGACCGAGATGGCCAAGGCGGCGGCCGCGCTGGGGATCCAGCACACCTGGCTGGGGTTCTTCGATTCCGGGTTGCCGGAAGGGGAGCCGCTGCCGGAACTGCCGGCCGGGTGCTTCGCCCTGCAGCCGCTGGAGCGCGCCGCGGCGCCGCTGGTCCGGTTGGTGCGCCGGTTCCGGCCGCAGGTCATCATCAGCTACGACGAAAACGGCGGCTATCCGCATCCGGACCACATCATGGCGCACCGGGTGGCTGTGGAGGCTTTCCACGCCGCCGGCGATCCGCAGCGCTACCCCGGAACCGGCCAGCCCTGGGAGCCGTCCAAGCTGTACTACGACCTTGCCTTCAACCCGCAGCGCTTCCGTGCCCTGCATTTTGCCCTTGAGGCCGCCGGTATCCAGTCCCCGTACGCGGAGCGCATCGCTTCTTGGCTCGAGTCCGATGCCGAGGGCCATAAGCCACCGGTCGGCCGGCACCCCACCACCACCCAGGTCGACTGCGGCGACTACTTCGAGGTCCGCGAGGAGGCGCTGCGGGCGCATGCGACCCAGGTGGACCCGGAAGGCTTCTTCTTCGCCGTCTCCGCCCAGATGCAGCGGAAAATCTGGCCGTGGGAGGATTACTCGCTGATCGAGTCACGGGTGGAAACCACGGTGCCCGAACACGACCTCTTCGCTGGCCTACGATAGATACAGGGGCGCAACCCCGGGGAGCACCGCGCGGGGAACAGAGAAAGACGGAAATTGCATACTTTGATTTTGGCGCTGGCGACCGCGCCGCCCAGTGATTCGCCGACCGTGCAGCCGGGGCTGGATCCCAGCCAGGTGGGGCCTGGTTTTGCGGGCTTCCTGGTCACCTTTGGCGTCGTCGCGGTGATGTTCTTCGTCATCAGGGACATGGTCAAACGCATCCGCCGGGTCCGCTACCGGGGCCAGGTTGAGGAAGCGGCGGCCGCCGAACGTGAGGCGGTGCGGCAGCAGGAGGACGACGGCGAGGGGCCGGGGGAGCATGCGAAGCGCGAGCAGCCCCGGGTAGGCGGCAGCCACGGCCCCGATGCGGACTACCTGGATTCCGGGAGCCGGGACGATGGCCGGCCCGGACCGTCCTGAGCCAGGCAACGAACCGGACGGGCGGCCGGCCGTTGGCGGGTCCAACGCACTGGCCGGACAGCCCTCCGCCTACCTCCGCCAGCACGCGGACAACCCGGTGGACTGGCAACCATTCGGGGATGCGGCGTTCGACGCGGCACGCGACCGCGACGTGCCCGTTTTCCTCTCCATCGGCTATGCCGCCTGCCATTGGTGCCACGTCATGGCACATGAGTCCTTTGAGGACGAGGACACCGCGCAATACCTGAACGCACACTTCGTGCCGGTAAAAGTGGACCGCGAGGAACGTCCCGACGTTGACGCCACCTATATGGCGGCCACCCAGGCGATCAGCGGCGAGGGCGGCTGGCCGATGAGCGTCTTCGTTACCCCCGACGGGTTGGCGTTCCACGCCGGAACGTATTTTCCGCCCCGGCCCGCGGTGGGCAGGCCGTCCTTCCGGCAGGTCCTGGAAGCGGTCCATGAGGCCTGGGCCGAACGGCGTGACCAGGTGGAGCGCAGTGCGGCGGGACTGGCCCGGACGATGGCGGAGAATCCGCTGGCACGGGGCCTGCCGGTGGCCGAGCCTGCGGGGGACGTACCGGTGGCCGAGCCTGCGGTGGACTTACAGGTGGCCGAGCCTGCGGCGGGGCCTCCTGCGGACGCGACCGGACCCGCCGTCGTCGTGCCCGCCGCTGCGGAAGCAATCCCGCGCGAGGTCACGGCCGCCGCCGTCGGGGCGCTGTCCGCGGCCGAGGACAGCGAGTTCGGAGGCTTTGGCCGGGCACCGAAGTTCCCGCCGTCGCCGGTCCTGGAATTCCTGATCCGCCACGCCGCAACGGATGCCAAGACAGCGGTCCAGGCGCGGGCAATGGCCGCACGCACCCTCTCGGCAATGGCCACCTCCGCCCTCTTTGACCAGCTGGACGGCGGATTTGCCCGCTACTCGGTCACCGCGGATTGGTCCGTGCCGCACTTCGAGAAGATGCTGTACGACAACGCCTCGCTGCTGCGGGTCTACGCACACTGGCTGCGGCTGCCGGAGGGACCGGATTATGCCCGAGCCGAGGCCGAGCGCGTCGTGCGGCACACGGCGGAATGGCTGCTGACGGCACTGGGGCTGGCCGACGGCTCGTTCGCCTCGTCGCTGGATGCGGACACGGTGGTGGACGGGGTGCATGCCGAGGGAGCCACCTACCTCTGGAATCCGGAGGAACTGGCGGGGGCTGCCGCGGCCGCCGGCTGGCCGGAGCTGGGACCCCGGCTGGACCGGCTGATGAACGTGCGGCGGCCCGGGTCCGTCACCGCGGACGGATCCCCGCTGCACCCTGCAGGGCCGTTGGGACCGGGGGAGCGGCAGCTGTGGGAGACGGTGGCTCCGGAACTCTCCCGGCTGCGTGCCCTGCGCCCGCAACCGGCCCGGGACGACAAGGTGGTTGCGGGCTGGAACGGCCTGGCCATCGCTGCCCTGGCCGATGCCGGACTGATCCTGGCCGACACTGCGTTGCTGGCGGCAGCGGCCAAGGCTGCGGACTATCTTGCCAGGGTGCACTGGAACGACGGCGTTCTGGCGCGGATTTCGCACGACGGCCAAGCGGTGGGCATCGGCGGCATGCTGGAGGACTATGCGTTTGCCGCCGACGGACTGCTGGCGCTCTACGGCGCCACCGGCACCGAGCGCTGGTATCTGCTGGCCGAGGAGCTCATTGTGGCTGCGGAGCGCCGCTTCATCGTGGAAGGGGTGCTGGTGGATGCGGCCGCGGAATCCGCGCAGGTCGTCAATGCCCAGGGCGGGAAGCTTGGCGCGGAGCCCTTTGACGGCCCAACCCCCAGTGCCTCCGCAGCCTTGGCGGGAGTCCTGGTCAGCTACGCGGCCTACAGCGGGTCCGGCCGGCACCGCGCGCTGGCGGCCCGCATCCTAGCCTCCGTCTCCGACGTCGCGGCACGTGCGCCCCGCGCAGCGGGCTGGGCGCTGGCCACAGCGGAAGCTCTGCTGTCCGGCCCGCTGGAGGTCGCCGTCGTCGGGCCAGCGGCACCGGACGGGCCCGCGGCCGCCCCGGAGATGCCGGGCACCCCGGACCTGTCCAGCACGGGGGCCCTGCTGCGCGCGGCCGCGCTGGCCGCTTCCCCGGGACTCGTGCTGGCCAGCTGGCAGGGCCGGCCGGCTGGTCAGCTGAGCGCTGTTCCGCTGCTCACGGGCAGGACTGATGCGGAAAGACCGCTTGCCTACGTCTGCCGGGCCATGGTCTGCCGCCGCCCGGTCTCCACGGTGCCGGAATTGCTCACCGAGCTGGCGGCTCGGCCGGAGGAATAGCAGGTCTTCCGCTGGCTGGCAGATCAGCGGAAGACCGCGATCAGGACCGCGTTGAAGTGCAGGGCGAAGGCCACCACCGTGAATGCGTGGAACAACTCGTGGAAGCCGAAATGCTTAGGGCTGAGATTGGGCTTTTTGATGCCGTAAACCACGGCGCCGGCGATGTAGAAGGCACCGCCAACGCAGATGAGGACGGTGGCTGAGGGGCTGGCGGCATAGAGCTCGGGCATGAACACCAGCGCCGCCATGCCCAGGGCAACATAAATGGGGACATAGAGCCAGCGCGGGGCGTTGACCCAGAGCACCCGGAACAGCACGCCTGCAATGGCACCGATCCAGATCACCCAGAGCACCAGGGTCGCGGTGGGGCGGGACAGCAGCAGGGCGGATACGGGTGTGTAGGTGCCCGCGATCACCAGCATGATGTTGGTGTGGTCCAGCCGCTTGAGGACCACTTTCACCCGCGGCGTCCAGTTGCCCCGGTGATAGAGGGCGCTGACGCCAAACAGCAGCATGCCGGAGACGGCATAGATGGCAGAGGTCAACTTGCCCAAAGCCGTTGGCGCCACCAGGACCAGAATGATCCCTGCGGCGATGGCCAGGGGCGTCGCGCCCAGGTGGATCCAGCCGCGCCAGCTGGGCTTGATGCTCAGGGCATCGGCAACCGTTTCCGCGGCGGCGCTGACGGGATGGGAATCGTCAGGATCCGGGGTGGTCATGTGCCGATTCTATCGGCCGTGCTATTGTCGCCGGAGACCGGATGGCGGTCTGTGTGGGGACCTGGGCTCCTGCCCGGGTCGGTGCCCGGGTCCGCGCAGCGCCCCGCTGGCGGGTAACGTAGGAGGAGGAAAACAGCGTGGGCGGAAGACCGCCGTGACAGGAAGCCAGGTGAGACTCGTTGCCGCAGAGACTGCCCGGCTTCCTCTACGACTTCTATGAGCGCAACCTCACCCGCTCCCTGGAGCTGGACAAGATCCCCAACCACATCGGCGTGATGGTGGACGGAAACCGGCGCTGGGCCAAGCAGTTCAACGCCCCGACCAGGCAGGGCCACCAGGCCGGTGCTGACAAGATCCTGGAATTCCTGGGCTGGTGCCAGGAGGTCGGCGTCAAGGTGGTCACGCTGTACATGCTCTCCACCGACAACATGGGCCGGTCTCCGCAGGAGCTTGACGTCCTGATGGGCATCATCGCCAACACGTTGGACCGGCTGGATGAGGACGCCAACATCAGCGTCCATGCCATGGGTGCACCGGAACTCCTGCCGGACTATCTGGCGGAGCGGCTCTCCGGGCTGGCCGCGCGCAAACCCGAACGGGAGCGGCTGCATGTGAACGTGGCGGTCGGTTATGGCGGCCGGCGGGAAATAGTGGACGCCGTGCGCGAGCTGCTCCGGGACGCGGTGGCCCAGGGTCGCGACATCGGCCACCTGGCCCAGGAACTGGACGTGGATGACATCTCCAAATATCTCTACACCCGCGGCCAGCCGGATCCGGACCTGGTGATCCGCACCTCCGGCGAACAACGGCTCTCCGGGTTCCTGATGTGGCAGAGCGCCTACAGCGAGTTCTACTTCTGCGAGGCGCTCTGGCCGGCCTTCCGCAAGATCGACTTCCTGCGGGCACTGCGCGACTACGCTGGCCGGCAGCGGCGCTTCGGCGCCTGAGCGACCCGGCGCGCTCTCGTGCATACCCACCACAGTTCTGAAATCGTCATGGCCGCCGGGCTGTCTGCGGTCGCGGGCTTTGTGGACGCAGTCGGCTTCATCCACCTGGGCGGCTACTTTGTGTCCTTCATGAGCGGCAATTCAACCCGCGCCGGCGCTGTCCTGGCCGCCGGTTCCTGGCTCGGCTTCGGCTTGGCGATGGGCCTGGTGGCGGCCTTCCTGGCTGGCGTCATCACCGCCTCCCTGCTTCGTCGGATGGTTCCGCGCCGCAAACGGCTGGCCGTGCTGTTTTACATTGCTGCCCTGCTATGCGCAGCTGCGCTGATGTTCGACGGCAGCCTGTGGCTGCCGCTGGTGCCGCCACTGATGGCTTTCGCCATGGGGGCGGAGAACGTCGTTTTTGAGCGCGACGGCGAGGTCAGCATCGGATTGACCTACATGACCGGAACGCTGGTCAAGATGGGCCAACGCATTGCCACTGCGGTCGCCGGCGGGGACAAACTGGGCTGGGTCCGGTATTTCGGGTTGTGGGCGGCACTGACCTCCGGATC
>DASYGM010000134.1:0-13896 GCA_035999715.1 Micrococcaceae bacterium
GCGGAGCGGCCGCAGGACATTGATGATGCCGCCGAGGCGGCGATGCTGCCGCTATTCCCCTGGCAGGCCGGGGAAAAGAACCGGTTCGTCCGGATTGTGCCGGATGAGGTCAGCGGGCGCCGCTTCAACGTCCAGCCGCGGGCCCGCAGTTGGCGCAACATTAACGACGCACTGCAGATCGAGTAGCCGGCCGCCGGCGGCGGCGGGCGTTCGGAATCCGTTCCGGGGTACTGAACCGGGCAGCCCGTCGGGCAATGTGGTGCCCGACGGCGCGCACCCGCGGCGCGGCCGGCGTTCCCGCCAGCGGCGCTCCCGCCAGCTGCGTGGCCCGCGGCATGGCCTGAGCATCCCGGGAGAAGAACCAGGCTTTCGCCCACTCCACCAGGACCAGGTAGAGCACCACCATTCCCAGCAAGGCCAGGAAGAAGGCCAGCGGCAGCGGGTCGAAGCCCAGCAAGCCGGCCAGCGGGGACAGCGGCAGATAGATGCCAACGGCAACGACGCCCAGGGACGCGGCAAGCAACCCCGCGGAGGGCCGGCTGCGCAGGAAGGGTACGCGGCGGGTGCGGATGGCGAAAATGATCAGCGTCTGGGTGGCAATGGACTCGATGAACCAGCCTGCGCGGAACTCCCCCGGGACAGCCCGGAACACCAGGAGCATCAGGGCGAAAGTCGCGAAGTCGAAGAGCGAGCTGATGGGTCCGAAGAGCAGCATGAAGCGGCGGATGAACCCGATGTCCCAATGCGAGGGCGCACGCAACTGCTCCCGATCCACCCTGTCCCCCGGGATGGCCAGCTGGCCGGTGTCGTACAGCAGGTTGTTCAGCAGAATCTGGCCCGGCAGCATGGGCAGGAAACTGAGCACCACCGAGGCCACCGAGGCGCTGAACATATTGCCGAAGTTGCTGGAGGTGCCCATCAGCACGTATTTGATGGTGTTGGCAAAGATCCGCCTGCCCTCCATGACGCCCTGGGCCAGGACACCCAGGTCCTTGTCCAGCAGCACCACATCCGCCGCGTCCTTGGCCACGTCGGTCGCGCTGTCCACCGAAATGCCGATGTCCGCGTGATGCAGGGCAAGCGCGTCGTTGACTCCGTCGCCCAGAAAGCCGACGGCACGTCCGTTCTGGCGCAACAGCCGGATGACCCGCGCCTTCTGTTCCGGGGAAACGCGGGCAAAGATACCCGCCTCTTGGGCCGCGGCGGCCAGCTCGGAATCCTTGAGGGCGTCGATGTCCACTCCGGTCAGGGTGCGGGCTGACGCCAGGCCCAGTTCTGCGCATACCTTTTCCGCCACCTTGGCGTTGTCCCCGGTGGCAATCTTGACCGTGATGCCCAGCTCCGCCAACTGCTGGAGCGAGGCGCTGGCGTTGGCCTTGGGCCTGTCCAGGAACACCAGGAATCCGTCCAGGACCAGATCCCGCTCATCCGCGGGTTGGATTGATTCCTGCCCCGTTGCATCCCGGCTGGCCACGGCCACCACGCGGGCCCCGGAGGCGTATTGTTCATCCAGCAGCGTCTGGGCCTGCGCCGGTGTTCCGGAGCATAGCTTCAGCACGTCCTCCGGCGAGCCCTTGGTGATCAGCCGGGTTCCGGCACTGTTGCGCACCAGTACACTGGTCATCCGGCGCTGATGGTCGAACGGGATGATGTCCAGGCGCCGGACGCCCGCCGGATCGAACGTGGCCGCCTCCGGCGCCTCCCACAACGCCGCGTCCAACGCGTTCTGGCCGAGGATGGACACCGGGCCGCCGGAGTAGTCCACCTCGGTGGACAGCAGCCCCAGCGTGAAGAGCCCGGCTGCGGTCCTGGACGGACCGGCGGGCAGGGCGCCGGTAAAACTGATGCGGCCTTCGGTCAGGGTTCCGGTTTTGTCCGTGACCAGCACATCCATGTCCCCCAGGTCCTCGATGCAGACCAGCCGCTTGACCAGCACCTTCTGCCGGGCCAGCTGGCGGGTTCCGGTGGCCAGACTGCTGCTGACCACTGCGGGCAGCAGCTGTGGCGTGATGCCGACGGCGATGGCCAGCGAGAAGAGCAGCGATTCGATCAGCGGCCGGTGCAGCAGCAGATTGGCAACGAAGATCAGCGTGGTCAGCGCCACCGCGACCTGCAGCAGCAGCACAGAAAAGCGGCCCAGCCCGCGCTGGAATTCGGTTTGCGGCTGTGCCCCACCCAGACCCAGTGCGATTCGGCCGAACTCCGCCTGGGCCCCCGTGGACACCACGACCCCTGTGCAGCTGCCCGACTGGATCACGGTGCCCATGAAGATGCACGAAGTCAGGTCTCCGAGCGCCGCGTCACCTTGTACCGGGGTGGGATCCTTCGCCACCGGGAGCGATTCCCCGGTCAGGATGCCCTCGTCGCAGAGCAGGTTGTTGCTGCTCAACAGCCGGATATCGGCCGGGATGACGGCACCGATGGCCAACTGCACCACGTCGCCGGGAACCAGATCGACGACGTTGATCTGCGCAGGCGCCGCATCCCGGAGCACGACCACCTGGTGTGCAACGCCCGAATGCAGCGCCTCCGCCGCCCGCTCGGCGCGGAATTCGTTGGTGAAGCCCAGCCCCACGCTGACGATCAGGATCACCCCGATCACGATGGAGTTCGTGGCGTCCCCCAAGAAGAGGGACACCCCGGCGGTAAGGATGAGGAGGATCAGGATGGGGCTGCGCAACTGCCGAAGCAGCACGGCCCAGCCATTGGCCCGATGGGTGCGCACAGCATTGGGCCCGACCTCCTGCAGCCGCCGCCGCGCCTCGTCATGCGTCAGACCGGTGGGCGCCGAGCCCAGCTCGCCCAGCAATTGGTCTGCGCTCCGCTGTGCCGAACCTGCAATCGTGGCTCTTACGGCCAGATCCGGCATCGGGTTCTCCTTGTACTAGTGATGCTGCATCGTCCGCCGCACGCCCCGGAGTCTCCGGTCCATGGCTATCATCGCCGAAAATGGCCTCCAGCGCCTAGGGCCGAAAGTCACCGGCCAGCGGGAGGCCCCTGCGCCCTTGCTGCAACACGGCCCCGGAGACGTACAGCGCCGTCCCGGGATGGACTTTCGGCCCTAGTGGCAGCCGCGGCGAGAGGCAAGAATAGTCATACCCGGACCATCCGGGCAATGGGCAAGGGTGCGGTCGCAATAGGGCCGCGTTCCGCAGCGCGCGGGTCCCCGGGACCCGCAGGACAGGAGCTACCATGGGGCAGCCATCCGCCGGCGAAGGCCAGGCAGGACAGAGTAATGAACCCCTGCGTGTCTTCATTTTGGATGACCACGAACTGGTCCGCCGCGGCCTGCAAGACCTTCTGGAGGGCGAGGGCTTTGTTGTCGTCGGCGAGACCGGGTCCGCGGTGGAGGCCACACGCCACATTCCGGCGCTGCACCCGGACATCGCCGTCCTCGACGCCCGACTGCCGGACGGCACCGGAATCGAGGTCTGCCGCGACGTTCGCTCGGTAGATCCTTCCCTGCGCTGCCTGATCCTCACCAGTTACGACGACGACCAGGCCCTCCGCGGCGCGGTGCTGGCAGGCGCCGCGGGGTACGTGCTCAAGGAGATCCACGGAACAGACCTGATCACCGCGCTGCGGCGGGCCGCCAATGGCGAGTCGCTCTTCGACGCGGATGTTGAAGCGCGGGTTATTGGAGGCCTGGCCGAGCCCGAAACCGCGGATCCCCGAACCGCGGCGCTAAGTCCGCAGGAGCGGCGGGTGCTGGCGCTGATCGGCCGGGGGATGACCAACCGGCAGATCGGCGATGAAATGTTCCTGGCGGAAAAGACCATCAAGAACTACGTTTCGTCGCTGCTCGGAAAACTCGGATTTGAGCGGCGCACGCAGGCCGCGGTGTTCCTTGCGAATGGAGCACAGAGCGGTCTTTCCGACAGGCGTTAATGACCCGCGGCAGAGGCCGCGGCGGCTCAGTGGAAGGGCACCCATCATGATTCTTCGGCTTTCCAGGACCCTGTCCGTTGTGCTCATCACGCTGCTCATGTTCGGCGCATTATCAGCCTTCGGCGGGGCAGTGCTGGCCTTCACCTCGCACGGAGCTGGCATTGCGCTGGATGAGCTGGCAGGCAGTTGGTTCTCCTCCTTTGTGGTCCTGGGCCTCATCCTGGGCGTCGTGGTCGGCGGAACCCAGTCGGTGGCCGCCGTAGCGTTGCTGATGCGGCGTCAATGGGCGCCCATGATCGCTGCGGTCGCCGGCTTTGGAATGCTGATCTGGATTTTCACCGAAGTGGCCCTCTTCGGATATTCCTGGTTGCAGAGTCTCTACTTTGGCCTCGGCCTGCTGGAGCTCATTCTGGTTCTTGCCCGCCTGGGCATAGCGCCTGCTACGGTGCATCCGAGGCTTTCGGCATCCCCACCCGGGGACCAGCGCGCTCTCGTCAGTGGGACCGGGACCAGGGGTCCCAACCGGCTTCCACCGCTGTGGACGGGGTTTGGCGCTGGGGCAGCGTTGCTCGCAGCAGCCGGCAGCATCATCGCTCTGCTGATCCCTGAACGAATCTACGGGCTGGAAACCCCCGTCCTGGCTGACGCCGGCATCGCACAGGACCTTGTCAACCTCTTCCTCGTTACCCCTCTGACGCTGGTCTTTGCCGGTTACGCATTCCGGGGATCCCTGAGGTCCTGGCTATGCCTGATCGGGGTCTTGGCATTCACGGTCTATAACTACGCCATCTACGCGTTCTCCATCCACTTCGGTCCGCTGTTCCTGCTCTGGGTCGCCGTCCTGGGCTTATCCGGGTTCTCCCTCGCCGGGACTGCGGCAACGCTCAGCACAGCAATCCGCCGGGAACGCGTCGCCGGCCCTGGCGTGCACCTGTCCGGCTGGTTCCTGATCGCCGCAGCCGTGGTGTTCGCCGTTCTCTGGCTAAGTGAGATTGTGCCTGACCTGTTGGCCGGCCGGCCATCGACCAGCGCGGCGAACTGGAAGGTACCCACGGACCCTGTCCACGTCCTTGATCTTGCGTTCTTCCTCCCTGCAGTGTTCATCAGCGGATCGCTGCTGCTTCGCCGTCATCCCGTGGGCGGCGCCACGGCCGCAGGTTCCCTGGTTTTCCTCAGCCTCACCTGCCTGCCGATTCTGCTCACACCGGTCGTCGCGTCGCTCCGCGGCGATGCGCCGCAGTGGTCCATCATGCTTCCGATGGGCGTCATTGCAGCCGCCACGCTCGTCGTACTCGGGCGGTTGCTGCCCGCGATGAAACCCCCGGCCGGCAGCTTACCGGAGGAGTCCGGCCGGGCTACCCGACAGGCACGGACCACCTAAGCCGGGTCCCGGCCTGCGGTGCGCTGTCTATCTCCAGGGTGCCGCCCAAGAGTTGCGCACGGTGGGCCATGTTCTCCAGCCCGCTGCGCTGCGTCGGGTTGCTGAAGCCGCGGCCGTCGTCGTCGACCCTTAGCTCCAGCTGACCCGCCACCGTGCTGACGGAAATTTCGATGGAGCTGGCCGCCGCGTGATGGACGGCGTTGCTGAGACCCTCGGAAAGCACCGCCAGGAGATGCTCCCCCACTGCTGGTGGAACCGCGGAGTCAACCGCCCCGGAGAGCCTCAGCCGCGGGCTATAGGGAATGGACTTTGCCCCGTCCTGGATGGTCCGCAGGATCCGGCTGCTGAGTAGCTCACGTTCCCCCGCTGCGCTCCGCAGCGAGTAGATGGTGGCCCGCAGTTCGCGGATCGTTTCGTCGAGCTCACTGGTCACGGCACTGATCCGATCCAGGGCCGTGGGCTCCGCAGTGAACCGGCGCAGGCTCTGCATGCTCAGTCCGGCCGCAAAGAGCCGCTGGATCACCACGTCGTGGAGGTCGCGCGCTATCCGGTCACGGTCCCTGAACACGGCCAGCTCTTCGCGCATCCGCCGGGCCCGGGCCAGTTCCAGGGCCAGGGCCACGTGCGACCCAAAGACAGCGCTCATTTCGACGTCGGTCGGTGAGAACCCTCCGGCCGCCTGCTGCCGGAGCAAGATCAGCAGCCCCTGATTGGGCCCACTCGGCCCCAGCGCGGCGACCAGTGCTGGCCCCGGAACGGGATCCGCTGCCTGCCCCAGAACCTCAGTGATGTCCCAGATGGTGGTCGATTCGCCGCTGTGCAATACCTCCGCTACCGCTGGCGAGTCCACCTGCAGGGGCTGCCCCTTCACCTCGGCCACCTCCAGACCCACCGCCGCCGCACAGTACATGCCCCTACCCAGATCATCGGGAAAGGCAATCACGGCCACCGCTGCGTCGGTGACCTGCAGCGCGCGTTCTGCGATCAGGTCCAGGCCGGAGGCAGGACCGTCCTGGCCGGTTCCCATCATCCGTCCGCTGATGTCCATGGACGCCTCCCGCCACAGCTGCCGGCGGCGGGCATCCTCGAACAACCTGGCATTTTCGATTGCAACGCCGGCAGCCGCGGCCAGCGCGATAGCCAGCTCCTCATCCTCTGCCGTGAAGTCACCGCCGCCGTCCTTTTCGGTCAGGTAGAGGTTGCCGAACACGGCGTCCCGGACGCGGACCGGGACCCCCAGGAAGGACACCATCGATGGATGGTTGGCCGGAAACCCGTACGCGGCCGGGTGCTGGCTGAGGTCATGCATCCGGATGGGCCTAGGTTCACGGATCAGCAGGCCAAGCACTCCATGCCCCGTCGGGAGGTCTCCGATCTTCGCGGCCACGTCCTCGTCAATGCCCACCGTGATGAAATGGCTCAGCGTGCCGCCGTCGCCGATCACCCCGAGGGCGCCGTACTGCGCCCCCACCAGCCGACACGCACTCCTGACCACGCGGTCCAGCACGGCCTCCAGGCTGAGGTCCTCGGCAATGGACATCACCGCTTCCAAAAGTCCCTGCATGCGCTCCTGGGTGTGCAGCAATTCGTCCGCCCGGGAGACGAACTCCCTGAGCAGATCCTCAATCCTGGTTCCGGCGGTGAACGGTAGGGCCGGAAGCTGGCCCCGCTCATCGTGGCTGCCCAGAATCTCCGCGTCCATCGCTGGCCCTTTCTGCGAATCTCTCAGGTAGCTGCACCTGGGCCCCGGTCGGCACCGGCCCACTGCGTTCTTGCACCCCTTTACGGCCAGACTATCCCGCCCGGCTTGGGCAGGTCACGGGCCGGTGTTCGTGGCTAGGGGTCCTAAGGCCCTACCTGCAGGCCGACGGCGGCGTTAGGCTCGGTGCCATGACAGAGAACCTGGCCGCTCCCCGGACAGAGGAGCTTGGCATCCACGAATGCTGGAACCTGCTGCGCAGCGTCTCGGTTGGACGACTGGCCCTGTGGCATGACGGCCAGCCGCACATCTTCCCGCTGAATTATGCGGTGGACCACGGCAGCTTGGTCTTCCGCACCGGAGCCGGAACCAAGCTTGCCGGCAGCGTCGGATCAGACCTTGTTGCCCTGGAGGCAGACGGGGTGGACGCCGTCAGCGGTGTGGCCTGGAGCGTGGTGGCCAAGGGGCGGGCTCAGGAGGTGCTTCCGGCCCGGGAAGTCCTGGAGACGGTGGGGCTGCTGCTCTTTCCCTGGGAGGCGGGGAGGAAGGACCACTTCCTCCGGATCGTCCCCGAGGAACTCACTGGCCGCCGCTTCACCATCACCCCGCCATCCACCTGGTGGACGCCGCTGCAGGGCATGGGCCAGGTACCGACGGAATGACTTTCGATCCTAAGGCTCTCCACCGCCGTCGAGACGGGACCGCAATGCCGGCCACGCCGCAGCGAACCCCGAATGCAGAGGCCTAGCCTCCACCTCGCCCGCCGGAACCCAGCGCAGCTCAATGCTTTCCGGATCCGTGATTTCCGCCTCGAATGGTCTGAGGACGCGCGCCGCCACCGTGGTGTAGGACCAATAACCCACATCAAATACAGAGGTGAAAAGCACGTGGATATGCTCCGCGGGAACCGCGGCTTCTTCCCAGGCTTCCCTCAAGGCCCCGCTGACCGCGTCCTCCCCCTGGTGCAGCGCTCCACCGGGCAAACCCCAGGTTCCGCCCTGATCGCTCCAGGTGGCCCGGTGCTGCAACAGAATCCCCCGCTGCGGATCGTGCACCAGGACGCCGGCAGCACCGAAGCGTCCCCAAAACCTTCCCCGCTCACCCTCGACCCAGGCATCCCCCGGATCCCGTGGTCCCGTCGGGCGCCGCGGTCCTCCGGATTCGGGCAGAACTCCTCTGGTCATGCCTCCAGAGTCTCACACCGGCTTGCGCAGATAGAGCTGGCACGCGCCCGGTTTGGCGAAAGGGATGAGCTCGGCCTGGTCGGGATTGGCACCCATGGACTTCAGGGATCCACGCACCAGGCCCAGGTGCACAGCGCAAACCACCTCGGGGGTCTGGCGGGCCGCTTTCAGCAGCGGACAGACATCCAGCACGATGCTGGTCCAGCTCTCATTAGGTTCAACGCCGAATCCTACCGATTCCAGCAACTCCACCGATCTGCGGCGGACGTCCAGCTCAGAGTCTGCGTCCCCGCTGGGGGGACCCGCGTTGCCGGTATCCGCGTCCACATCAGTGGCCGCGTCCCGGGCGGATCCCGCGGCCGGCCCGGCGGAACGGACGCTGGACCCGGCGTCCAGTTGCTCCCCCCACAACTCACCGGCGCGGATGCCTTCCGCGCGCGGGTCTGCACGGGTATGCGCAATATGGGCCGCCAAGGCGGCGGCAAGGGCCGCGTAGGCCTGGCCGCCGGCGGCCGTTTCGGCAGCCTGGTAAAGCCAGGCCGGCCTGCCCCGTCCGCCGGACGCCGCCGTCGAACGCCTCGCCAAACCGGAGTCCACCAGCGCTTCCAGATGCTCACGAATGGTGTTTCGGTGCTGGCCGCTCTCTTCCGCCAGCCGTTCCACGGTGCAGGGACCTGCCTGAGCGCGCAGCCGGTCCAGGACCGCTGCGCGGGCGCCTGAGATGGGCCGTACTCCATCCGCTTCGGCCGGACGGGGGCCCATCCGTTGCCGCGACTGGTTATTTAGCACGATCTTTATTGTAGTAACTGGAAAGCCGCCCCACCAGAAGTTTTGGGTCTTTTTATTCGGTTTTTTCCGTAGTAAACTGGAAGTACAAATCCTTCCAGATCCAGTCCACCGGAGGCGACAATGCCGCTCTCTCATGAAGAACAGAAACTGCTTGAGCAGCTGGAGCAGGAGCTGAACATCAGGGTTCCTCTACCCGTCCGGCAGTTTCTGTTGCGCTGGCTGCCTCCAACCTCTCCCGCGACCTATCTGGGTCTTCTCGCCATGGTGTGCGGGGGCGTCGTGCTGATCCTTGGAGTGGCCTCGCAGCTTACGGCGGTCGGCGTCGCCGGTTTCCTGCTCATGGGAGGCAGCACGTACTGGATGCTCAGCCGCATTCCCGCCCTGCACCGCAGGGACTGAATCCGTTTCCAGACCGGGCAGGCGACTGCGGCCCTGCCGGACACGGTCACTGTTCTACCGCAGGTCCACCCCGCCCCACCGGCGCGGAATCCTAAGGAGTGTGCAACATGACAGGAACATTCGAGCTGATCGTCAACAACCAGGGGGATTTCCGGTTCCGGATCCTTTCCGGCAGCGGAGATGTGCTGGCGGAATCCGGGCCGTACTTCGACAAGGACGGCGCCGTCAAAGGCATAGATTCCGTCCGGGAGAGCGCGTCCATGGCCCTGATCACGGACCATACCGCCTGGGCTCCGCGGCCGAAGGCGGCGGTGGCACCCCAGCTCCAGTCAGCAGAGGCGGCCTCGCGCTGGTTCGGCTAGGATTCGGTACATCCTGCAATCGGCCCCAGGATGTACCAATCGGCACACCGCACGAAAGTGGAGCGGACCTTGAACACCGCAACCGACTACGAGTTCCGTACGGTATGGCGCGTGCCCGGCACGCCCCTGGAAGTCGCCGAGGTGTTGGGAGATCCGCTCACCCTGGACCGTTGGTGGCCTGCGGTCTATCTGGGTCTTCAGCTGGTGGAGGAGGGCGCAGACTCGGGTCTGGGCCGGGTGGTTGACCTCTATACCAAGGGCTGGCTGCCCTATACCCTGCGGTGGACCCTGACGGTCACCGAACCCATCACGGAGAAGGGTTTCGCCCTGACCGCCCGGGGCGATCTCAACGGCACCGGACGCTGGGCCTTCCGCGAGGACGGTCCGGAAACCGTCATCACCTACGATTGGCACGTCAGCGCCGCCAAGAAACTGCTCCGCCGGCTCAGCTGGCTGCTGAAACCGGCCTTCGCCGCCAACCACCGCTGGGCGATGGCCCAGGGCGAGGAAAGCCTGAAGCTGGAATTGCGACGGCGGCGGGCGGCCGGCGACGCGGCCCGCCAGGACGTCCCGGCTCCCCCGGGGCCGACGTTCCGGAAGCGGCGGCGCTAACTGCCGAGGATCTTCACGCTCAGCTGGATTCGTGGCTCCCCTGCACAACAAAATCCGCGCCGGGGTAGACAACCGTCTCGTGGCCGTCGTCGAACCGGACAAAATACGGCGGTGCGCCGTCCGTGCCCCGCACCTCGAGGATCTCGCCGTGCCGGTCGGAAGCCTCAACCGTCTTGCCGCGGATAATAATGCGGTCGCCTTGAGCTGCCTTCATAGCTAACCACCTCCACTCCCAGCGTACGTCCCAGCGCCCGGGTGCGGAACGCCTAATAGACGCAGGCTTGGCATGCCGTGGTGATCCATTGCCTCGCTGCACTACAGGATTACCTGCCCAGCAAATGAGAACGACGACGGCGACGGCCTCCGTTCAGTGTGGAGATCTGCCCCAACCGCGGCCGCTTTTCGGGGCAGATCTCCACACTGAACGAAGCGGAGGGCACGGAGGGGCGGAGGGCGCGGAGGGGGCGGGAGGGCGGGGAGGGGGCGGGTCACCCGATGGTGGCCGGCACCCGCCTGCCCAGGCGCAGGGACCGGCCGGAGAGCCGGCGCTCCAGGTACCGGGCCGCGTGCGAGATCAGCACGTTGGTGACCACATAGACCACCGCGATGATCAGGTAGGTCTGGATCAGGTGGTTGGTGTACGCGGTCAGGTTGTTGGAGGTCTTCATCAGCTCCGGGTAACTGACCGCGTAGCCCAGCGTGGTGTCCTTGAGCAGCACCACCAGCTGCGCCACCATGGAGGGCACGATGATCCGGATGGCCTGCGGCAGCACGATGCTGCGGGTGACCTGGCCGTGCCGCAGCCCCAGGCTCAGCCCGGCCTCGCTTTGCCCGCGCGGCAGCGCCAGGATGCCGGCGCGGAAGATCTCCGCCATAACCGCAGAGCTGCACAGGCTGATCGGGATGACCAGCTTCCAGAAGATGTCCGGGTTGATCCCATACTGCGGCAGGCCACTGACAAAAATGTAGACCACCAGCAGCAGCGGCACGGAGCGGAAGAATTCGATCCAGCCGGTGCAGAGCCAGTGCAGCGGCTTGCGCACGGACAGCCTGCCCAGCGCCAGCAGCAACGCCAGCGGCAAGGCGATGACGGCGGAGACCCCTGCGGCCAGGGCGGTGTTGCCCAGGCCGGCCAGCAGGAACAGCAGATAGGGGGCCTGGGTGAATTCGGCCCAGCGGGTTGCGGCCAGTTGGCCTGCCTGGCCGAAGCGCAGGACGACGACGGCGGCGGCGCCGGCTATCGCGAGCAGGCTCAGCACGGTGGCCAGCCGGATCCACCGCCGGGCGCGGGGCCCGGCGGTGTCGAAGAGTGCGTCCTGAGTGCTCATCGCTGCACCCGCAGCCGGCGTTCCAGTCGGGAACCGAAGCCGCCGGCCAGCAGCGAGATCACCACGTAGGCGAAGGCCGCGAGTATGTATGTCGTCAGGCCCAGGGCAGCCTGGTTGTTGATCTCGCTGACCTGCAGGGTCAGGTCCTTTACACCGATCACCCCGGCCAGTGAGGAGCTGAGCAGGATTCCGATGAAGACGTTCACAATCGGCTGGACCACGCTGCGGAAGGCCTGCGGAAACAGCACGTGGCGCAGCACCCCGAAGAACCCCAGGCCAATGGAACGCGCCGCCTCGACCTGGCCGACGTCGACGGCGTTAACCCCGGTGCGCACGGCCTCGCAGGTGAACGCCCCGCCCAGCAGGATCATCGAGATGGCAGCGCAGCTGAACAGGTCGAAGGTGAGCCCGATGTCCGGCAGCCCGAAGGTGACCAATACCAGCAGGCTGATCAGCGGAATGTTGACGAACATCTCCACATACAGCCGGCCCACGGCCCGCAACGGCAGGACCGGGCTGACCCGGAATCCGGCCACGATGGTGCCGACCACCAGCGAACCGGCGAAGGCGACGGCGGTCAGCCGCACCGTCATCCACAATCCGGCCAGCAGGTCGCCAAGGTAGGTGGTGAAGAGCTGGTCCACGCAGCAGGCCTCAGACGCCGATGGCCGGCGGGGTGGGCGGCTGGGTGCTCAGCACCTGGCCCACCGTGGCCTTCCACAGCGCGTCCCAGGAGCCGTCCGCTTCCGCGATCTTCAGCCAGGCGTTCACGAACGCCAGCGCGTCGGTGCCCTTGTGCAGGCCGATGCCGTACTTGTCGCTGCTGCCGAAGGTGTCCCCGACAATCTTCACGTCCTTGTTCTTGGCGGCGTCGGAGAGCAGGATCGACTGGTCGATCACGTAGGCCTCCACGCGGCCCTGCTGGACGGCTGCCAGGCACTTCGGGTTGTCGTCGAAGGTCTGGACCTTGGCATCCGGCGCCTCCTTCTGCAGCAGTGTCACCCCGGTGGAGGCCGTCTGCGTGGCCACGGTCTTGCCGGCCAGGTCCGCCACGGACTTGATCGATGTGTTGTCCGACTTGACCAGGATGGCGGACTTGGACTCGTAGTAAGGGCCCCCGAAGTCCACCTTTTCCTGGCGCTTCGCGGTGATGGAGTAGGTGGCGAAGATGACGTCCACCGAGTTGTTCTGCAGCAGCGTCTCACGGGTGTCCACGGTAACCTGGGTCAGGTTTTCCTTGGGCTGGCCGATGATGTACTTGGCCAGCAGTTGGGACATGCCGGCGTCGAAGCCGGACACCTTCCCGGTGGCAGGGTCGCGGAGCGAGAACAGCGTCGAGGTGTCCGTTCCGCCGCGCACCAGTTGGCCCTTGGCCTTGATCGCCTTGGCCCATGCGCTGGCCTGCACAATCGAATCACTAGCCACCGCGCCCTTCGCCAGCACGGCGTCGTAGGCTGCCTCGTCGATGATGGAGCCCCCGGCGGATCCGCTGGCCCCGGCCGAGCCGGATGCCGGCGGCAGCGAGGGCGTTCCCCCGCAGCCCGCGAGCGCCCCGGCGCCGAGTGCGCCCAGGCCCAGGGCAAGTGCTCCCCGGCGGCTCAGGAAGCGCGATGAATACCGTTCAAGATCTGACATTGCTGGTCCTCTCGTGATCGGCGGCACCCAACCGGTGCCCGTCCCCAAGTCCAAGCTATGCCCGATTGCGGCCCGGACCGGAGAATTTCCGGCGAAAAGGTTCCGGATCGTAACAATCAGTAGGCTGATCGGAGCGGAACCCTATTGCCTGTGGACGTGATCCCCCAGCCCATGTTCCAGGGCGAACAGCGTGGCGCTGACCCGGTTGCTTGCCCCGATTTTCAGGTAAATGTGCTCCACATGGTTCCGGACCGTTTTACGTGAGATAAACAGGACCGAGGCAATCTGGGCCGGATTCTTCCCGTGGCACATCAATGCCAGTACCTCCACCTCGCGGGGCGTCAACCCTGCCGGCAGAGGGGAGGGCCTGCGCCGTCGCCGGTCCCCGGACGCCGTGAGCACCGCCTCCGCAGCATCCCCGTCCAGCCGGCCCGCGGCCACCTCGTCCCGCAAGCGGTCCGCCGCTTCATGGACCCCCAGCGCAGCCCTGTAGGGCCGGGGTTCAAGGTAGGTCCGGAAGGCATCGGCCGTGGCCAGGATGCGCGCTGCGGCACCAAGGTCATCGGCCCTCAGGCCGCGGGGGTAACCGGATCCATCCAGCCGTTCATGATGCGATCCC
>DASYGM010000172.1:0-10733 GCA_035999715.1 Micrococcaceae bacterium
ACCAAGCGGGTGTTGGCCTTCCTTGGCCGCTGACAGCCCTCCGTGGCCCTTGTTGCGCGCACCCCGGAGAAGCCAGGGCCCGCACCCCAGCCCTGCCGACGTTCTTGACTGGCTGGGCGCAGAGCCTGCCGACCGTGCCGACTGCGAACATCTGCTGGCAGGTGAGACCCATCCGTCCGTCGTCGGCATCCTTGAGGAGCTTGAACGACGGCTCGATGCCGACATCGACGTCGAGCCGAGCGGCGGTTCCGTCAGGGATGAGCTCGCCTGGATTGAGGCCTACCTGCGGTTCGCCCCGGAGGTTCTGCGCTGGCACGCCGCGCGGGGTGTGCCGGAGGAGATCAGCCGGGACACCCTGGCAGACTTTGGCCGCAACCTGGCCATCAACCGCCGGGTGCATGGCCGCTTCGGGATGGACACCTGGCCCTGGCTGGCCCACCACTTTGCCGGCCGGCTCTTCCAGCTTGGACGCCTGCAGTACCTGATCCACCGCACCGACGAGCCCGTGCCGGGGCTGCGGGCGGGGGAATGGATCCTGGGCATCCACATTCCGGAATCCGGATCCCTGGCTCAGGGAGCGCTGGAGGAGAGTCTGGCTATGGCGCGCCCGTTCTTCGCCCGCTGCTTCCCGGACCGCCCGGTCCGACTGGCGAACTGCGCGTCCTGGCTGCTGGACCCCTATCTGCGTGGACATATGGAACCGGCGTCCAACATTGTCCGGTTCGCGCGGCTTTTCACCTCCTACGGGCTGCCCACGGACGCTCCGACAGATGCCGTTTATTTCACGTTCCGCACCCGCAGGATGGATGGCCTTAAGGAATTGCCGCGGAAAACTTCGTTGCAGCGGACGGTGCTGGAGAGGATCGACGACGGCGGCACCTGGCAGCTGGGTCACGGCTATCTGCCGCTTCCCTGATGCTGCGGTAAACTAGGGGCTTTGGCTACCACCCACGCCCCGGCGCAGCCGCGCTGCTGGCCCCCACCGTTGAGGTGGCAGAACACGCCCATGTTTCCAGGAAACACCGGCATGTTCTGTCACCTCAATGGAGTGGGACCACGGCCAATCAATGAAAGAAGCACAGTGTCCCAAGACGTCCTCTCCCCCACGTCCGCCGCACGGGCCAACGAGATTACGGCCCAGGCCGCCCGCCGTCGTACCTTTGCCGTGATCTCCCACCCCGACGCCGGGAAGTCCACCCTGACCGAGGCGCTGGCCCTGCACGCCAGAGTGATCGGCACCGCCGGGGCCACCAACGGCAAATCCAACCGCCGGGAAACCGTCTCCGACTGGATGCAGATGGAGAAGGACCGGGGCATCTCGATCAGCTCCGCCGCGCTGCAGTTCTCCTACCGGGACACTGTAATCAACCTGCTGGACACCCCCGGTCACGCCGACTTCTCCGAGGACACCTACCGGGTGCTGGCCGCCGTTGACTGCGCCGTGATGCTGATCGACGCGGCCAAGGGCTTGGAAACGCAGACCATGAAGCTGTTCGAAGTCTGCCGCCAGCGCGGCCTGCCGATCATCACGGTGATCAACAAATGGGACCGCCCGGGGCTTGATGCGCTGGCGCTGATGGACGAAATCACCGAGCGCACCGGGCTGCTGCCGATGCCGCTGACCTGGGCCGTCGGGATCGCCGGCGATTTCCGCGGGGTCTGGGACCTGCAGCAGGACCGCTTTGTCCGGTTCACCCGCAACAACGCCGGGGCCAACATTGCGCTGACCGAGTATTTCACCCCGGAGGAGGCCGCCGCCGCACAGGGCGACGCCTGGACGGAGGCGGTGGATGAGGCCGGCCTGGTGGTCGAATCCAATCTGGCCTTCGACCCCGAAAACTTCTACGCCGGGAAGGCCACACCAATCCTGTTCTCCTCCGCAGCGCTGAACTTCGGCGTGAAAGAACTCCTGGACGCACTGGTGGACTTTGCCCCGCCCGCCGCCCCCCGCCCCGATGTCGACGGCGACGCACGGCCGGTGGAGGCACCGTTCTCCGGATTCGTGTTCAAGGTCCAGGCGGGAATGAACCAGGCCCACCGCGACCATGTGGCCTTCATCCGGGTCTGCTCGGGAATGTTTGAACGTGGCATGGTCGTCACGCAGACCCGCACCGGAAAGTCCTTTGCCACCAAGTACGCGCAGCAGGTCTTCGGCCGGGAGCGCGAGGTGATCGACCAGGCCTTCCCCGGGGACGTCGTCGGGCTGGTCAACGCCTCGGCACTACGGGTGGGCGACAGCCTCTATCTGGAGCGCGCCGTGGAGTTCCCGGCGATTCCGCTCTTCGCCCCCGAGCATTTCCAGGTGGCCCGCTCCAAGGACCCCAGCCGGTACAAGCAGTTCCGCCGCGGGATCGACCAACTGGAACATGAGGGCGTCATCCAGGTGCTGCGCTCAGACCTGCGCGGCGACCAGGCGCCGGTGCTGGCCGCCGTCGGACCCATGCAGTTCGAGGTGGTGGAGGACCGGATGACGCACGACTTCAACGCCCCGATGCGGCTGGAGCGGTTGCCGTATTCGCTGGCCCGGCTCACGGTCCCGGATGCGATGGCGACACTGGGCCTGGTGCACGGTGCGGAGGTACTGGTCCGTACCGACGGTGAATATCTGGCACTCTTCAACGATGTGTGGGCGCTGCGCCGGGTGCAGAAGAACCATCCGGACCTGTCTTTGGTGCCGATCGGGACGCAGAGCCCGAACTAGTTCTCCTTGAGCACCCGCTGCAGATCCGTCGCGGCCGTGTCGCGCAGTTCCTCCAACTGGTGCAGCCGCTCAGGCCCAATGGCGCCCTTGTTGTAATCCAGTTTGGCATGGGCCAGCTGGCGGTTGGCTTCCTCCAGGTTGTCCTGCGCGCTTTTCACCGTGTTCACGTACCGAATTTCGCTCATACCGCATCATGGCACCCTTTCCGCAGGCCCGCCAGCGGACTCGCCGGGCGCTGCAGGCGGTGCGGCTGACGGAGCTGGCGGGTAGCCCGAATCCAGCGTCTGCTGGCCGGGGCAACCGGCGAGAACCCGGCGCATGGCATCCTTTTCTGCCTGCGTGACCCAGAGCCGGTAGGCCGCCTTGACCGAAATCTGGCGGGCGACATACTGGCAGCGGAAGGCTTTATTCGGTGGCAGCCAGCTGGCTGCGTCCGCATCGCTCTTCTGCACGTTGGCGGGACCGTCGACGGCGATCAGGTTAAGCGGATCATTGGCCAGGCTCTGGCGCTTCACCGCGGGCAGCTCCTGCGCGCCCTTCTGCCAGGCGTCGCCCAGGGCCACCACGTGGTCAATCTGGATGGCCTTGCTGGTGTCCGCGCCCCGGCTGAAATCCAGCAGCCGCCCGGTGTAGGGGTCGTCCAGCTTCCCGGCGGCCACCTGGCACAGTGAATCCCTGACCATCACCGCCTGCCTCAGGTCCCGGCGCAGCACATCGTTGCGGGTGTCGCAGCCGTTGCCGTCCACATCCAGCCAGGCCTCCCCGAACGCCAGCCTGTCGTAGTTGTTCCGCGGGGCCCGGCCCTTGACCTCGAGGATCTCCAGCACGGCGAGCGCGGCGGCGGGCCGCACACGCTGCACCGGTCCGGCGGCTCCCGTGGGCCCGGGGCCGACGACGACGGCGGACTGACTTCCGGCCGGCGGACTGGGATAGAAACGGGTGCCGATGTACAGGGACACCAACAACCCGGCCAGCACTGCGGCCGCCAGGAGGGCGATGGCCAGTCCCGCGGGGGTCGGGCGGCCTGTCTTCATGATTCCGAATCTAGGCCACGCCAGCGATCCCCGGGACGTTGTCCACAGGCCCACTTGCCCAGGCTGTGACCGATGCGGGAGCCTAGAGCCGTGGAATGGGTGAGCGGGAAGTACCTGAACTTTGCGAGCATCATCGACGCCGCGACGCTGGAGCAGAACATCAAAACTTCCGCCATGCCGTTCATTTACCCGCATCTGGCGTCGATGCCTGACGCGCACCTGGGCAAGGGCGCCGCCGTCGGCTCCGTCATTCCGACCCTGGAGGCCATCATCCCTGCCGCCGTGGGCGTGGACATCGGCTGCGGAATGATCGCCGTGCGCACCCAGTTCACCGCCGGCGACATAAGCAGGCTGGACCGCAGTGTTCTGCGCCGCGCCATCGAACGATCCGTTCCACTCTCCGCCGGTCACAATAACAGGACCCTCACCGCCACCGCCGCGGCCAGGGTGGAGAGTTTGGAGGAACTGGCCTTCGAGGCGGGCTTCGATCCGGCGGACTACGTGAGGAACTGGGCACTGCAGCTGGGCAGTCTGGGATCGGGAAACCACTTCATCGAGGTCTCCCTCGATGAGACGGACGCGCTGTGGCTGTTCCTGCATTCCGGTTCGCGCGGGGTGGGCAACAGGATCGCGCAGCATCACATCGAGGCGGCCCAGGACTACTGCCGGCAGCACTCCGTCGTGCTGCCGGACCGGGATCTGGCCTACCTGGCAGAGGGGACGGCGCCGTTTGAGAGGTACATCGGCGAGCTGATGTGGGCGCAACGGTTCGCGCTGCTCAACCGCGAGGAGATGATGGATCGGGTGGCCGAGGAGTTTTCGCGCTGGATCGGCCAGCCGGTGATTGAACAGGAACGCATCAATACCCACCACAACTACACCGTCCGGGAGCACCACTACGGCAGGGATGTCTGGCTGTCCCGGAAGGGCGCTATCGATGCCTCGGAGGGCAGGCCCGGACTGATTCCGGGTTCGATGGGTACGGCGTCCTACGTCGTCACCGGCAAAGGCTATCCGCCGTCGCTGAACTCAGCCCCGCACGGCGCCGGCAGGGAGTACTCCCGCACGCGGGCGCGAAAAACCTTCACGGTTGACCAGCTACGCCGTGCGATGGCGGGCATCGAGTTCCGTGACACGGCCGCGTTTCTGGATGAGATTCCCGCTGCGTATAAGGACATTGACGTGGTGATGGCCGACGCAGGAGATCTGCTGGAGGTGCGGCATGTGCTGCGGCAGATCGTGAACGTCAAGGGCGACTGACTGGCGGGCGGACAGCGCCGTTTCAAGAGATTTCGAGGGCTTTGGTGGATGGGGTGGCCGATACGCCGGGTTCTGTCTTCCCGTTCCGTTGCCGGAGCGGGAGAGGCGGCCATCCATCTACGAACGCCGTTGCCGGCGCCCTCCAGCGGCCTACCCGGACACTCGGGCGAGCAGCCCTCGATCATGCCCTGTCTGGCCTTGCTCCGGGTGGGGTTTACCTAGCTTCCCTGGTCACCCTGGGAACTGGTGGTCTCTTACACCGCCGTTTCACCCTTACCCGGTCCGGCCCCGTGTTTCCGCGGGACCAAACCGGGCGGTCTGTTTTCTGTGGCACTTTCCTGCGGGTTACCCCGAGTGGGTGTTACCCACCACCCTGCTCTGCGGAGCCCGGACGTTCCTCGAGTCACTTGCGTGGCGCGCGGCCGCCTGGCCACCCCATCCAGCTGTCCAGTCTACAGGGCGACGGCGCTGCCTCCGGCCGCTACCAGGCCGTCTTCTGCGGCGGCATCAGCCAGTACGGCGGCTGCTTCGGCCGCCGAGGTAGCCTTCGGGAAAGCGGGGGGATGGGCGCAGCCCATTTCTTCCATGACCCGCACCACCTGGCAGCTGTAGCCGAATTCGTTGTCGTACCAGACATAGAGGACCAGGTGCTTGTCGGTGCTGATGGTCGCCAGTCCGTCCACGATCCCTGCCCGGCGTGAGCCGACAAAGTCCGTGGAAACAACCTCCGGCGAATCGATGTAGTCGATCTGCTTGTGCAGGTCCGAGTGCAGGGACATGTTGCGCAGGTAGGTGTTGATCTCGTCCTTGCTGGTCCCACGTTCCAGCGTCAGGTTCAGGATCGCCATCGACACGTCCGGGGTTGGCACCCGGATGGAGTTTCCGGTCAGTTTCCCTGCCAGTTCCGGAAGCGCCTTGGCTACGGCTTTGGCGGCGCCCGTTTCGGTGAGGACCATGTTCAGCGCGGCTGAGCGTCCGCGGCGGTCGCCCTTGTGGAAGTTGTCCGTGAGGTTCTGGTCATTGGTGAAGGAATGCACCGTTTCCACATGCCCGTGCACAATGCCGAACTTCTCATTGACCGCCTTGAGCACCGGGGTGATGGCGTTGGTGGTGCAGGAGGCCGCCGTGATGATCTTGTCCGTGGCGTCGATGTCGGCATGGTTGATGCCGTGCACAATGTTCTTCAGTTCACCCTTGCCGGGTGCGGTGAGCAGGACGCGGGCCACGCCGCGGCTGAGCAAGTGCTGGGACAGGCCCTCGGCATCGCGCCAGCGGCCGGTATTGTCCACCACCAGTGCGTCATGGATGCCATAGGAGGTGTAGTCGATGGTCGCGGGATTGTCCGAGTAGATCACCTGGATCAGGGTGCCGTTGGCCAGAATGGTGTTCCGCTCCGGATCAATCGTGATGGTCCCCTCGAAGGGTCCGTGCACGGAATCCCGGCGCAGCAGGCTGGCGCGCTTCATCAGATCCTGGTCGGAGCCTCGGCGCACCACGATCGCGCGCAGCCGCAGGCCGTCCCCGCCGCCGGCGTGTTCGATGAGGATCCGGGCCAGCAGCCGCCCGATCCGGCCGAAGCCATAGAGCACCACGTCGGTGTTGGCACGCTCGTCTTTGCCCTTTCGGCCCACGATGTCCGCCAGTTCGGTGCGCAGGAATTCCTCCCGCGTCCGGCCGGCGCCTTCCTGGGCGTAGAGCAGGTTCAGCTTGGCAAGATTGATCGACGCCGGCCCCAGGCTGAGATTGCTCAGGGCCTGCAGCAGGGGCAGCGTCTCCTCCGGGCGCAGTTCCACGTCATCCACGTGGCGGGCAAACCGGTGGGCCTTCAGCACGCTGATGGCGGACTGGTTGATCAGGCTGCGTCCGTGGACCGAAATCACCACGTTGTTTTCGCGGTACAACCGGCCGATCAGGCCTATCATTTCCTCGGCCAGGGCTTCGCGCCTGATCCAAACGTCCAAGGCTTCATCAGCAGAGTGCAACACAGATTTCCCTTTCCTCAGCAACCGGAAACGCCCTTGGTCCCGGAAGAAGGCCGCCTCCCGTATCGGCGGAAAGCGGCGCCCGGCAGCGTGGCACGGATTGCCTCGGTACCGGAAATCGGCCGCCCCGGGCGGAGGCGGCAGGAGCGGTTTGGTGCGGGCCGCTCGACCCTTCATCCAGTCTAAAGTGCACACGCGCACGCTTATGCATCAAGTGAAGAGAATCACGTCCTTTCCGGCGCCGCAGGCCCGCGCCGGGGGCCGGCCATCCACCGTCGCACTCGCGTCCTCACGCCACTGCCCGACCGGTTAGGCTCGTCTGGTGCGTATTCTGCTCCCTCCGTCCGAAGGCAAAACACCTGCGCCGAAAGGTGCCCCGGTCCGGCTTGAGGAGCTGCATTTCCCGGCGCTGACCGGGGCACGCCGGCAGGTGCTGGAATCCCTGGCCCAGATCTCCGGCACCGCGGACGCCCTGGGGCGGCTGGGCGTCGGCGCCTCGCTGGCGGATGAGGTTGCCCGGAACACGCGGCTGCACAGTGAGCCGGCCGCACCGGCGCACACCGTCTATTCCGGGGTGCTGTACGACGCATTGGGGTACCGGAGCATGACCGCCACCCAACGGCGCAAGGCCGATGACGCCGTCGTCGTTGTTTCGGGGCTTTGGGGGGCCATAGGGTTCGCGGACCGGATCCCCGCCTATCGCCTGTCCATGTCCGTGGCGCTGCCCGGGCTGGGACGGCTGGCCAGCTTCTGGAAACCGCTGCTGGAACAGGCCCTGGCAGCGGCCGTGCAGGATGAGCTGGTGGTCGACTGCCGCTCCAGCACCTACACCGCGGCCTTTGCGCCGCCGGCCGGGCAGACCGTGGCCGTGAACGTGTTCCAGGAGACCGGCGGCAAGCGCACGGTTGTCTCGCACTTTGCCAAACACACCCGCGGCGAGCTGACCCGGCATCTGCTCACCCGGCGGGGCAAGGCGCCGCAGTCGCCGGCCCAGCTGCTCCAGGCCGCACAGGAGCAGTCCGTTGCCCGGGCGTGGAGCGCCGAGCTGGTTCCCGGAACCGCCCGGAAGCCGCACTCGCTGAACCTCATCCTGCGCTGAACTGCGGGCTGGCTACTGCTGGCTATTTACACTCCACAACAGATGCTGTGACTGAAGTGGCAGGTGGATATCCCTGATTTGTCCGGACAGCCGGCAGAGATCGGCAACTGTTGCGCAATGCGAGGAGCCATCCGTCGCCGGCCATCATCTCGGCCTCAAGTCCCTGCCGGCTTAGCTCCACTCGCCGTTGCGGACCAGGATGCAACCGGAGTCCGGGCAGAAAACGATCTCGTCGGCGCCCGCCTTGCTGATATCCGCCAGATCCCCGGCGCTCAGCTGCATTCCGGACCCCTCCGAGGTGCCGTGGAAGAGCCGTGCGGCGCCGATCCCACGCTTGGCCAGGGTGCGCTCGTACAGCCCCAGCAGCCCTTGGTCGAAGGATTCCGCCAGTGCCTGCCGCTCCTTGACCACTATGTCCCGTTCGGCCGTTACCTCCGCCAGCTGGGCGTCCAGTTCGTCCCGGATCCCGGCCAGTGAGCCGTGGATATCATCCACCACGCCCTGCTGTTTGGCCTGCCGCGCGGTGGCTTCATCCAGCCGTTCCATGACCTCCAGCTCAATGTCCTCCAGGTCCGAGCGGCGCCTGGCCAGGGACGCCAGATCGTTCTGCAGCGCCATCAGATCCTTGGAGAGCCCCGTTCCGCTGTTCAGTTTCGATTCATCCCGGGCGATGCGCGTCGCAACCTGCTCCACGTCTGTTTCCGCGCGGGTGAGCTCCCGCCGGGTGTCCGCGACCTCGGTGGTGCGCAGGACCAGATCGCTTTGGGCGACAGCGAGTCCGGCGTGCAGGTCGCCCAGCCGAGGGTCTTCGCGCAGCGTCTTGGCCCGGTGATCCAGCTGCTTGAGCTTGGCATCCAATGCCTGCAGTTCAAGCAACCTCAACTGCTCGGCCGGTGCTGCCTTCGCCATCTAAATCCTCCCGCTGGAACTTATGGACGCGCCGCTTCGCCGCGCGCGTGTACGTCTTAGACTACGTCCATCCGGCGGGCCGGCAATCCGGCGGGCAATCCGGCAATCCCGCCAGGGCCAACCGGGTTACGGCGTGAGGATGAAATCCCAGGGATCACTGTTGGTCTGGCTGACCCGCAACTCGACATCGAACTGCTGGTCCGCCAGCACATTCCCCAGCGCTTGTGCTGCGGCCGGAAGCCACAGCCATTCACTGGCAAAGTGCGACAAATCGATCAGATAGGGCCGGCCGTTGACGGCTGCCTCCCGCGCTTCCGAGGCGGGGTGGTGCCGCAAATCAGCGGTGACGTAGACATCCGCCTCACTGGCCCGGACGGCGTCGAACAGGCTGTCGCCGGCCCCACCGCATACGGCGACGCGGCGGACCAGTCCATCCCTGTCCCCGGCAACCCGGACTCCCCCGGCCACGGACGGCAGGATGCTGAAGACGTGCTCGGCAAAGTCCGCCAGGCTGACCACCCCGGCCAGCTGGCCAACGCGTCCGATCCCCTCTTCGGGAAGGCCCAGCGCCGCCGGCGCCAGCGGCTCAACGTCGGTCAGTCCCAGTGCGTCCGCCAGTACGTCGGAGACGCCTCCGACGGCGCTGTCCCCGTTGGTGTGCACGGTCAGCAGGGCGCAACCGCCCTCAATCAGGCGGTGCACGGCCTGGCCTTTGCCGCTGGTGGCTGCCACCGAGTGGACGCCCTTGAGCAGCAATGGATGGTGGGTGATGAGCAGTTGCGCGCCCCAATCGAGGGCTTCGTCGATCACTTCGAGGGTAGGGTCGACGGCGAACATGATCCGCGCGACGGGTGCGGTGGGGCGGCCGACGACGAGTCCGACGGCGTCCCACCCCTCCGCGAGCGACTCCGGCCACAGTTCCTCCACGGCCAGCAGGACGTCGGCGAGGGCGGGGTTCCCAGCCGGTCCGGTCTCCTCCACGGTGAAGCCGCCCGTCATCCCTGCGTCGGGGACAACCTGGCCAACCTCATCGGCTTGCTCGTCGTCGTCTGCGCCCGCCTGGTCGGGGGTATCGCCGCCGCCAGCCGCTGGCACGGGCTTGGGCAGGGCCTCCGACCCCGCCTCGGACCCCGCCTCCGGCCCCGCTCCCGCGTCCGTCCCGCGCAGGCCCGCTCCGTCGTCGTCCGCTCTTTCAACCGGTTCCATAGTCATATTCTTACCCCATGCACTCCCCGGACGTCCCGAAAAGCGGTCAAAGAGGCGGCCGGGGAATCTTCTGCCCGCTCCGGACATTGATATAGGGCATGAAGACTTTTGTACTTGGCGGTGGCTGTTTCTGGTGCCTGGATGCTGTTTACCAGATGACCAAGGGCGTGAAGGAGGTGGTCTCCGGCTATACCGGGGGGCAGGTGCGCGACCCCAGCTACGACGAGATCTGCTCCGGGACAACGGGGCATGCGGAGGTGGTGGCGGTGAGCTTCGATGAGACCGTAATTCCGGAGGACGTCATTCTGGACCTCTTTTTTGTCTCCCACGACCCGACGACGCTCAACCGGCAGGGCTACGACGTCGGCACCCAGTACCGCTCCTCCATGTTCTATGCGGATGCGGAGCAGGAGGAGGCGTTCCGTGCGGCGATCGAACGCAACCAGGCGAACTGGGACCGGCCGATTGTCACAGAGGTTTCCCCGTTGCCCGAGTTTTACCAGGCGGAGCACTACCATCAGGACTTCTACGGCAAGTACCCC
>DASYGM010000203.1:0-2444 GCA_035999715.1 Micrococcaceae bacterium
CGGCGATCCCAAGACCAAGCTGGACCAGGTCACCGTGGATACCCGGGAGGATCTGCTGGTGAACAAGTCCGTTGATGCCATCTTCGCCACCTACTCGATCACTCCCAAGCGGGAGGCGCGGGTGGATTTTGCGGGTCCTTACTATTCATCGCAGGCGGGCATCCTGGTGAAGTCCGCCAACACGGATATCAAGAGCGTCGCGGACCTGGCCGGCAAGACCGTGGCCACCCAGGCGGCCTCCACCGGCGTGACGCTGCTGGCCAGCGTGGCGCCGCAGGCTAAGGTCCTCGCGCTGCCGGACAACGCGCAGGCGCTCGCTGCCGTGCAGCAGGGGCGCGCGGATGCCTACGTCATCGACCAATCGCTGCTGCTCAATGCGCTGGTGTCCAACAAGGACGTCAAGATTGTCGGCGATCCCTTTGGCCCGAAGGACAACTACGGAATTGGTCTGACCAAGGGCACGGACGCGAAGGCCTTCGTCAATGAATGGCTGAAGAAGATCATCGCGGACGGCACCTGGCTCAAACTTTGGAAGGCCACCATCGGAGCCAAGACCGGCACGGCGAACACGCCCACCGTACCCACCGTCGGCTAGCCTTCCCATGGATGTGCTGTTCACTAAATATCTGGGCACCTTCGCCGCAGGACTCTGGGTTACGGCCCAGTTCACCGTCGTCGGCTTTGTCGGGGCGATGATCCTGGGAGCCGTCCTGGCGACCTTCAGGATCGGCCCGGTGGCGTACCTGCGCGCCGTCGGGCTGATCTACGTGGAAGTCTTCCGCAACGTGCCGCTGGTGTCGCTGCTGATCCTGGTGGTCTACGGTTTGCCCGAAATCGGAATCACCATCGACTACCTTCCCTCGGTGATGATGGCGATGATCCTGGTGGGGGCCGCGTTCGCCTGCGAGGTGTTCCGCACCGGGATCAACGCCATTCCTCCGGGCCAGGTCGAGGCCGGCCGGGCGATCGGACTGGGCTTCTTCGGTGTGCTTCGGGAGATCGTTTTCCCGCAGGCCACCCGGTCCATGGTGCAGCCGATCGTCACGCTGTTCATCGGTATCCTGCTGTCCTCCTCCCTGGCCGGCGTGGTCGGAGTCCTGGACCTCACGGCCGAGGTGAGTTTCATCAACAACAAGGAGGCGCTGGGGCTGGTGACATTCCTGGTGGCTGCGGCCATTTACGCTGTCGTGGCGCTGGGAGCCGGAGCCGTGGGCGCCCGGCTGGAGACCCGGTTCCGGGTGCTGCGATGAGCGGCACCGTGATCCTCTTCGACGCCGTCGGGCCCAGGGCCAGGCGGCGGGTCGTCGTCCTGACCATCGCCAGCATCCTGGCGACGCTGGCACTGATTGCCCTGGCCTACGCCCAGTTCTACAAGAGCGGGCAGCTGGCCCCCTCCAAGTGGGCGGAGTTCTACCAGGGGACCACCTGGAGCTACCTGCTCACGGCGTTCGGAAACACGGCCCTGGCCGCGCTGGGAGCTGGCGCCATCGCCCTGCCGCTGGGGCTTTTCCTGGCTCTGGGCCGACTGTCTGGCGTTCGTTTCCTGCGCTGGCCCAGCACCGCGGTGATTGAAGTCCTCCGTTCGGTGCCGCTGCTGCTGATCATCTACATTTTCGTCTCCGGCCTGCCGCCGTACGGCATCAACCCGGATGTGTTCTGGAAGCTGGTCATCCCCATCGGGGTCTGTTCCGGGGCCACCATCGCCGAAGTCTTCCGGGCCGGAATCCTGGCGCTGCCGGCCGGCCAGACGGAGGCCGCGATCGCCGTCGGACTGACCCCCGCCCAGGCGTTCCGTCTGGTCGTGTTCCCGCAGGCCGTGCGCATCGTCCTGCCGGCACTGATTGCGCAGGTGGTCATCCTGCTCAAGGACACGACCCTGGGCTACGTGGTCTCCTACGGGGAGCTGCAACAGTCCGGCAGGGTGCTGGTGGCCTCGACGGGGCATCTGGTGCAGACGTACCTGATTATTACCGTGATCTACATCGGAATGAACGTGGCAATCTCCAACGCGGCCAGCGCGATCGACCGGCGGATGTCCCGGCGCCGGGCCGGTGCCGGACCTGTCGGACCCGGTGGGATGGGCGGACCGGGCATGCCACGAGCGGGCGGCCAGGACGCGACGGACCGTCAGCTCAGTACTATGGCCTGACCCTCCCGTTGAGCGGGGAGGGTTAAACGAAGGCAGGGCGGGTAAAAACCCGCCCTGCCTCTGCATTACGCCCGGACTAGAGAGCCTGGATGTTCACTGCCTGCGGTCCCTTGGGGCCCTGCTCAACTTCGAAGGAAACCTTCTGGTTCTCTTCGAGGGAGCGGTAGCCACCGGAGTTGATCGCGGAGTAGTGGGCGAACACATCCTGGCTGGAGTCATCCGGGGAGATGAAGCCGAAGCCCTTTTCGGAGTTGAACCACTTGACGGTACCTGTTGCCATTTTTTCTATCCTTCT
>DASYGM010000055.1:0-3526 GCA_035999715.1 Micrococcaceae bacterium
TGTCTTTGGGAATTGGGCACGTACTTCATCGATCGCGCGTCACCTGCCAGCGAGGCGAGATACCCGCCGCTTTCGGACCTCTTGGACCCGTTGTTCGCCTCCGCCGACAGCAGATGGCTGATGGTCAGCCTGTGGCTGACGGCCTGGGTGGCGTTACTTCGCGTGCGGAGGGAGCCATGATCCGGTTTGTCGTGGTCTGCGGATATCTGCTGGTGCCGCTGGCCGGAGCGGCCCTGGTGCTGGCTGCCTGGCGGTGGCCGGCCAGGATCGCGGGCCTGGGGGAGGTGCTGGCGCAGGTGATGGAGTCGCGGGGGGCGAGGGTTACCCTCCTGTTGTTCGTCTGGTGGGTTGGGTGGCACTTTCTGGTGGGCAGCCGACCTCGCCGGATTACCAGTCGAGACCGGGCAGCTGCAGCACCAGCCACGGGCTGAAGGCAAACGGGGCGCAGGAGACTGCGGCGGCCAAGGCCGCTGGGTCCACCCACGCCCAGTCGCACACCTCGTGGGGGTTCGGCGCCAGTGTGGTGGGACTTCCGGCAATTCCGGCCCGATAGACGGGGCAGATTTCATTCTCGACGACGCCGGACGCGTCCACCGCGCGATAGCGGAAGTCGGGCAGCACCAGGGTGAGGGCGGCAAGCTCGATACCCAATTCATAGCGGGCGCGGCGGATGAGGGCGTCTTCGAAGGATTCGCCAAGTCCAGGATGACCGCAGAAGGAGTTCGTCCACACTCCCGGCCAGGTCAGCTTGGACAGAGCACGCCTGGTGACCAACGTCCGGCCCTCGGCGTCGAAAACGTGGCACGAAAAAGCCAGGTGCAAAGGCGTTGAGGTGGTGTGGACACTGCTCTTGGCGGCGACACCGACGTCTGCGCCATGGTCATCGACCAGGCGGACCAGTTCGCCCGCCCCGGCTGCGTCGGTCATGATTAGTCCCCGCTGTCGTCGTGTCGCCGTGCCCCGTCGTCGTGTCGGTCGCCGGCAACGCCGGATCCCGTTGTCACCGGTCCCGTCCCGCGTCCCGAAGAGCCGAACCCGGCGCACCCGCCGCCCAAAGCCAGCGTAGCCAGCAATCCGATGTCCGGGAAACCGGCCGCGGCAGACCCCGAATATCCGGTCTCGTTTCCGAGGCTTCTATTCCTTTTCTGCCCCGCGTTTCCTGCCCTGCGTCGAAGGAGCGAACATCCGGTTCCGGGAGCAGGGCGCGGTGCTCCGCGATCTATCGACGGTAGCGCTAGGAGAGATTTTACTAAAAAAATTGATTATCAACAATAGAGGCAAAATGTGCTACCTTGGGCGTATGGATGAGGAAGCGCCGCGGCTGGAGGAGCGCCGGACCCGCAACGAGGCATCCCGGTTGATGCGCCGCGTCCTGGTCCTGAATCACACTGTGGAAAAGCAGCTTGGCCGGGAGCTCGAGGTCAACGCGACCGATTTGGATGCGATGCAGCACCTGATGCAACGCGGTCCCATGAGTCCCAGCGCCCTGGCCCAGTTGTTGGGGCTAAGTACCGCCGCAGTGACCGTTGCCGTGGACCGCTTGGTCAAGGTCGGGCATGTGACGCGCGCGCCGCACCCCTCGGACCGGCGCAGCCTGCTGGTGGTGCCGAGCCCGAAATCCACCAGGCGTGCGATGGACAGCCTGCTGCCGATGATCATGGAAATCGATTCCCTCATTTCCGACTACACGCCGGACCAGCAGGCTGCGATCACGGATTACCTGGCGCGGACTGTTGACGTTCTGGAACGCAAGGTCTCGGCAAACCCCGATGACGCCGCGAAAAGAGGGTGAGATTGGTGTCCCTTTCCGACCTGCTGCTGCGCAACGGACGTGCCAGGCCCGGGGCCGGCGATGCGCCCGACGCTGCGATGGAAGGCTACCTCGGCCAGGTCGAGGAAGTACTGGAGGATTTCTTCGTGGCATCCAGCACTCGCGGACGGGATCTGACGCCGCGTTTCGCCGGGCTGTGGGATGCGCTGCGGACGACGACGGCGGGCGGCAAGCGCCTGCGCCCGCGCCTGGTTTTCACCGCCTGGCACGGGCTGGGAGGCGCCGATTCGACAGCCGCAGCCAGGGTTGGCGCCGCCTTCGAGGTGCTGCACACCGCCCTGATAGTCCACGACGACGTCGTGGACCGGGACTTCACCCGGCGCGGTAAGCCGAACGTCTCGGGCCTGTACCTGGGCCAGGCCCTCGCGGCCGGCCTGCCGCGCCCCGAGGCCGAACATCGGGCCATGAGCGTGGGAGTGGTGGCCGGGGATGTGGCCCTGCTCAACGCCTACCGGCTCCTTGACCGGACCGACGTCGCCGCGTCCGTCCGCTCCACCCTGCTGGACCTGCTGGATGAGGCGGTGCATGCCTCCGCCGCCGGCGAACTCCTGGACATCGAATACTCCATCTCCGCCGCCGGACTCCAGGCCCAGGACATCATTTCGATGGAACGGCTTAAGACCTCGGTTTACTCCTTTGAAGCGCCGCTGAAGGCCGGTGCGGTGCTCGCGGGAGCGGACGCGGACATCATTGCAGGCCTCGGCGACGTCGGGCGCAACATGGGCATCGCGTACCAGATCGTCGATGACCTGTTGGGCGTCTTCGGCGACGAAGCCGGAACCGGCAAGAGCACGCTCGGGGATGTCCGTGAAGGCAAACTGACGGTGTTGATGAGCCATGCCTCCACCCGGCCACAGTGGCCCGCGATCGCCACCCATCTGGGGGACCCGGACCTGTCCGAGGAACAGGCCGATCAGGTGCGGGCGCTCCTGACCGAGGCCGGATCCCGGGCCTACGCAGAGCAACTGGCGCTCAGCTACGCGGAATGTGCGCAGGAACGGCTGCTGGGTGCGGATATTCCGCGGACCCTGTCCCATGGACTGGAACGCATGCTCTCCGCCGTCCTGGACAGGCGGAGGTGAGGGGGAATGCCGTCGTCGCGGGAGCTGTATGACGAGGTGGCCTCCGCTGCCGCCAGCGTGGTGATCAGGCGGTATTCGACGTCGTTCGGCCTGGCCTCGAGGCTGCTGGCGCCGGAGGTGCGCCAGCATGTGGAAAACATCTACGCCATGGTCCGAATAGCGGACGAGGTTGTGGATGGGGCCGCCGCGTCCGCGCGGGTGGACACCCAGGGGGTGGCCCTCCAGCTGGCGAAACTTGAGGCAGAATGCGGCCACGCCGTCTACTGCGGTTACAGCACTAACCTGGTGGTGCATGCGTTCGCCGGAACGGCGCGGGACTCCGGGTTCGGCATGGAGCTGATCGAGCCGTTTTTCGCGTCCATGCGCTCGGACATCGAGCCCGTGGCCCTCACTAATGACAGTTTTGCTGAGTACATCTACGGCTCGGCGGAGGTGGTTGGCCTGATGTGCCTGCGGGCGTTCCTGCGGGATCAGCCGGACGCCCAGTCCCAGTACGCCAGGCTTGAGGACGGCGCCCGCCGGTTGGGTGCGGCGTTCCAGAAAATCAACTTCCTGCGCGATCTCTCGGTCGACTTCCAGGACCTGAACCGCCGGTACTTTCCCGGCATTGACC
>DASYGM010000080.1:0-5307 GCA_035999715.1 Micrococcaceae bacterium
CTGGCCTTCCAGTTCGGCATCGCGGCCGGCACGGGTACCCACCGCAGCTTCCGCTTCGTGGTAATTGACGAGGCCTTTGGCCGAGGTTCGGATGAGTCCGCCCGGTACGGCCTGGAACTGTTCAAGCGCCTCAAGCTCCAGCTGCTCATCGTCACACCGCTGCAAAAGATCCACGTCATTGAACCGTTCGTGGCCAACGTGGGCTTTGTGGCCAACGAAGCAGGCGACGATTCCCAGCTGCGCAACATGACCATCCACGAATACCGGGCCGAACGGGACAGGCGTGGCCGCTAAACCGCCGGTTTCGGAATGGACCTCCCCTGCTGATCTGCGCGCCTGGTCCATGCGGGCCTGGAACAGCGGCGACCTGCTGCGCGGGATGCCAGGGACCTCGGCATCCCTCCCCCGCCGCCGTCCGCTGCGGCACCCCACCGCCAGCCAACTGCGGACCGATTATGCCAGGGCCGTCGCCTGGGCCGCGACGTGGAACCCGGCGCCGCGCGGTTGCCAGCTGGAGTACGTGACGGTGGGCGCGAACACGATCGGTGCCAACGCGCTGCCCGGCGCCGTGCTGTTCGCCTCGCCTGCCGACGAGATTTCGTTTCTCGGCCTGGGCCGTGAGGCCGCCAGGTTCACGGAACTGGCCCAGCGCCTGGCCACCCTGGATCCGGGACTCGGCGCATGGGCGCAGCGGCGGCCAATGGAGCTGCTGCGGCATGGCGAAGATGCCATGACCGCCGCACGGGTGGCCCTCTGGCTGTCTGCGAACCCGGCGCCGGGAATCTATCTGCGCCAGCTCTCGCTGCCCGGTGTGCACACGAAGTTTGTGGAAACCCACCGGCGGCTGATCGACGACATGTTGGCGACGCTGGCACCCGACCGCCCTCTGATCGGCAAGAATTACGCCCGCCGGCACGGTTTTCTGGCCGTGCCGGACCGGATCCGCCTGCGCTTCCTGGACGCTTCGCAGGCCCCCGTGCCGGGAATGACGGACCTGGAGCTAACGGCCGCGGCGTTTTCCGGCCTGGCCTTGGACGTGGACCGGATCATCACCACGGAGAACCTGGTCAATTTCCTGGCCCTGCCGCCGGCGCCGCGGACCCTGGCCCTGTTCGGGGGCGGCTACGGCTTCGAAGCACTCCGCGAGGCGCACTGGCTGCGGGAAATGGAGGTGCTGTACTGGGGCGACATCGACACCCATGGCTTCCACATCCTCGACCAGCTGCGGTCCTACCACCCGGATGTGCGCAGCCTCCTGATGGACGAGGAAACGCTGCTTGCGCACCGCGACTTCTGGGGCCGCGAGGAAGCACCCAGCCGTGCGTCCCTGACCCATCTGACTGCGGCGGAAAATGCCGTCTATACGGACCTTCAGGCCGGAACGCACCAGCCGCTGCTCCGGCTGGAGCAGGAACTGCTGCGCTGGGACTACGTGTTGGAGAGGCTGCCGCTGGTCTTGGACGCCGAGTAGATGTCCGGTTCCAGGTAGATCACCTTCGCCGTCGGCACCGCTGCGCGCACGCGCCGCTCCGCTGCGTCGATGGCCTGCGCAATCTGGGCACCGGTATCTGCGCTTTCGATGGCGATCTTCGCGGCGACCAGCAATTCCTCCGGGCCCAGGTGCATGGTCTTCAGGTGGATGATGCCGCTCACCCCGGGGCCCACCAGGGCCGCTTCGATGGCGCGCACATCGGACACCGAGGCTGATTCGCCCAGCAGCAGGGACTTCGTCTCCAGGGCCAGGACCACGGCAACGCACACCAGCAGCAGCCCGATCAGCCCGGTCGCCGCCGCATCCCACAGCCCGTTACCGCTCACCAGGGTCATCGACACGCCAACCAGGGCAAAAACCAGCCCGGCCAGCGCCGCCGTGTCCTCCAGCAGCACCACCGGCAGCTCCGGGGCCTTCGCCGTTCGGATGAACTGCATCCAGTTCTGCCGGCCGCGGGTATGGTTGGATTCCTTGATGGCCGTCCGGAATGAATAGCCTTCAAGCAGGATCGAACCCACCAGCACGGCCAGGGGCACCCAGGCCCACTGCGGATCAATACCGTGCGGATCATGCCATTTCTGATAGGCCTCGTAGAGCGCAAACAAACCGCCCACGCTGAAGAGCACAATCGAGACAATGAACGCGTAGATGTACCGCTCGCGACCGTAGCCGAAAGGATGCTCGGCGCTGGCCTGCCGGGAAGCGCGTTTGCCCCCGATCAGGAGCAGGAGCTGGTTGCCCGAATCGGCCACCGAGTGGATCGATTCGGCCAGCATCGACGACGAGGCCGTCAGCAGGAACGCGACAAACTTCAGCACGGCAATGGACAGGTTCGCGGACAGCGCCGCGATAATAGCCTTGCTTCCTCCCCCGGAAGACACGGTGGCACCACTCGCTTTCAGTCGGATTGGCGCACCAGCCAACACGGAATCCTGTCTGCAGCCACACGGTACTAAGCCTGCTGTCTATACGGACGCTCTGGTGCTAATGTCGTTAATTGTAAGCGACCTGAAGGAGGAATCATGGGTTTCATTGCATGGATCATCGTAGGGCTCATCGTTGGAGCAATCGTCAAGGCGATCATGCCAGGAAGGGTCGGCGGCGGTTGGATCACCAGCCTGATCCTGGGTGTCGTGGGGGCGATTATTGGCGGCTGGATCGCAAGCGCCGTTGGAAAAACCGGCGTGAACGACAGCTGGACCAACGTCTGGACTTGGGTCTTCGCCATCATCGGTGGGCTCGTGGTGGCCGGCGTCTACGGTGCCATTACGGGCCGGAATCGAAGCCGCGCCTAAAGGAAGCGACAACGGGAAGGGCCGGCACCAGCAGGTGCCGGCCCTTTTCGCTGCCCCGCGCCATCGACTGCCCCGCACTGTCTGGCCGTTCAGCCCTGCCCGCGCCGCTGCGCCCGGGCACTGGCATACAGGCACACCGTGGCCGCCGTGCCCAGGTTCAGACTCTCCGCCGATCCGTAGACCGGAACCGCCACCCGGTGGTCGGCCAGCACCAGTTCCTCCTCGGACAGGCCCTGCGCCTCGTTGCCGAACAGCCAGACCGTCGGCTGCTCCAGTTCGTACTGCGCCTCCGGCACCTCCTGCTCAAAACTGCGCGCCGCGCTCTCATCCTGCAGCGCATCCAGGTTCAGGTGGCCGTAGCCGTCCGCTGCCAGCACACCCATTCCGGCGGCCCTGCATTGGGCGGCCAGCTCCGCCGCGTCCGCGCCCACCACCACGGGCAGGTGGAACAGCGACCCGACCGTGGACCGCACGGTCTTGGGGTTGTAGACATCCACGCTGGAGGAGGTGAAAACCACGGCATCGGCGCCCGCTGCGTCAGCGGCGCGCAGCACGGTTCCGGCGTTGCCCGGGTCCCTGACCTGGCACATCACCGCGATCAGTGACGGCCGGGACGCCAATACCTCCGCCAGCGGAACATCCACATAGTTGCAGACCGCCACGATCCCCTGCGGCGTCACGGTATCGGCCATCGCTTCCAGCACCAGCTCGCTGGCTACGCGGATGTGCAGCCGGCACACCGGATCCTCGGCCAGCTCCAGCAGCTCCGGGTAACGCTTGAGGCAGTCCAGGTTCGCGTAGACCTCCGCCACCACCGCGGTGCCGCCGGCGGCCAGGCAATCCCGGTGCGCCAGCAGCGCTTCGCGGACTGCCTGCGGGCCCTCGGCCAGGAACTGACGGCGCTTTAAACGCGCGGGGCGCCCGGCCAGCTTCGCAACGTCCCTCACCCGATCTGCTCGGGGGTTGGTCATTGCGTCTACTGGCGGGCGCCCGGCGTCGTTCATGCTAGGACTGTAGCAGTCGCAAACTGCTCACCCGGAATCGGCCATTTGGCCACCGGCCACTCGGCCAACGGCTACCTGGCCATTGGCCACCTGGCCTCCGGCTACTTGGCCACCGGCGCGGAGGTGTCAGCGGGCAGGGCAGCCTTGGCCAGCTTGACCAGTCCGGTGAACGCGGCGGCGTCGTTGACGGCCAGGTCGGCCAGCATGCGGCGGTCAACCTCGATCTCGGCGGCCTTCAGACCCTGGATCAGGCGGTTGTAGGTCAGGCCGTTGGCGCGGGAGGCGGCGTTGATGCGCTGGATCCACAGCCGGCGGAAGTCGCCTTTGCGCTTGCGGCGGTCGCCGTAGCTGTACACGAACGAGTGCAGCAACTGCTCCTTGGCCTTGCGGTACAGGCGCGAACGCTGTCCACGGTAGCCCTTGGCGCGCTCCAGAATAACCCGACGCTTCTTATGGGCGTTGACCGCCCGCTTCACACGTGCCACGTGCGTACTCCTTAAAATTCTTCATCCCAAGCCAAACATGCCTGAGAAGGCTTCTGTGGTGCCGACGGCTGGTTCTTGCCGGCGGCGGATTGACTTGTGGGTTAGATGCCCAGCATTTTCTTGATGTTGCGGGCGTCCGCCGGGGCGACGATCTTGTCCGCGGCCAGGCGGCGGGTCAGCGTCGACGGCTTGTGCTCCAGGTAGTGGCGGCGGTTGGCCTGCTGGCGCTTGAGCTTGCCGCTTCCGGTCAGCTTAAAACGCTTCTTGGCGCCACTGTGGGTCTTCATCTTCGGCATGGGAACCGATCTCCTTACGTATCCACCGGCGCTGCCCGTGGTTCTCTATGCAGCGACCGGTTGGGTCACTGGCGGGTGTACTTCATTGCCCCTTGGGGCTGATGCGCTACTCGGCTGAGTCTGACGCGTTCTGGCTGGACTGGCCCTTGGGGGCGCCTGTCCGGCCAGCAGGTTTGGCACCGGCAGCAGGCTTCGCTACCGGTTTGGCCGTGGGCTTGGCGGCCGACGGCTTCGGCACCGGCTTGGGCATGGGCGTCGGCTTGGCTGCCACCGTGGGCTTGGGGGCCGCAGGTTGCGCGGCTGGCGCGGCCGGAGCTGCCGCCTGGCGGGCCGGGGCTGCTGTTGTCCGGGGAGCTGCTGCCGATGGCCGTGCTGCTGCCGGACGGGCCGACGACGACGGCGTGCCGGAGTGTGCAGCAGGCCGGCTGGTGGTGGCGGGCCTCGCCTGAGCCGGCCTGGCCGGAGCTGGCTGGGCTGCCGCCGCCGGCCTGGCCGGAGCAGTAGCCGGCTGCTGGGCCGGTGGGGCCGCCGGCTGATCCGCCGCGGGCTTCTGCGCTGCCGGCGGCGCAACTGCCGGAGCGGTTGCTTCCTGGGCAGCCGGCTCGGATGAAGCCTTGCCGGACAGGTCGCCCAGGCCTTGCGGCAGCAGGTCAGCCAGGCTCTGGGTCATCGGGGCCTTGTTGTCCTTGTCCACATCGACCCGTGCAGTGCCGGAGGCGATGGCTTCGTTCCGGG
>DASYGM010000136.1:0-5003 GCA_035999715.1 Micrococcaceae bacterium
CGGGGGTGGCAGGTGCCCGGGTTCTGGCCCATGATCATGATCAGGTCCGCCTTGGCAAAGTCCTCATACGAAATGGCGCATTTACCCACGCCAATGGTCTCGCCCATGGCCTTGCCGGTGGACTCGTGGCACATATTGGAACAATCCGGAAGGTTGTTGGTTCCGTACGCCCTGGCGAAGAGCTGGTACTCGAACGCTGCCTCGTTGCTGGTACGTCCGCTGGTGTAGAAGGTGGCCTGGTCCGGGCTGTCCAGCGCGTTGAGCTCCCGGGCGATGATGC
Organism: Micrococcaceae bacterium; assembly: GCA_035999715.1. Lineage (GTDB taxonomy): Bacteria > Actinomycetota > Actinomycetes > Actinomycetales > Micrococcaceae > Arthrobacter_M. The sequence continues at coordinate 281 of DASYGM010000136.1, forward strand.
CAAAGGCGTTGTCCCAGCTGATCTGCTGGTAGTGGTCCTTCCCTGCCGGCTTGTACACCGGCCGGACCAGGCGCCCCTGCTGTCCCAGCCAGTACTCGGTGCGGCCCTGCAGGTCCGTCACCGAATTTTCGGCCCAGAACGTGTCCGGCACCTTGAGCGGATTGGCCTCCCAGCTGACCGCCTTGGCGCCGTTCTCGCAGAACTCGGCTATCTTGCGGTGCGGCGGGTCCGGCCAGGCGCAGCTCATGCAGTCGAAGCCGTCCTTCTGGTTCATCGCGGTCAGGGTCCTGACAGACCTATCCGGCCCCATCTCGCGCAGCGCGCGCGGAATGGACTCGGTCAGGCTTGGCAGGCCGGCGGCCCAGGTTTTGGGTTTGCTGATCTCCAGTTCGGGATCGCTGGGAGCGTCCGCTGGGAGCTTGCTTTTCGTCATGGCCACCCGTCCTTGCACCTGTGGCGTCCCGGAAGCGGACGCCGCTCAGGGGCCGGCAAGGGCGCCGGGGCCAACCAGACAATCCAACGATGGGACGGACGACGGCGGCCGAGGGCTGCAAGCAAGCCCATGTCTCCGTATTAGCAGATCAGTTGCACTAACGCAATGGTTCGGCTCGGACACCGGCGGCTGCCGGCCCCGCCACCCTGGCCCGGCCCACGGAAGAAGCGTGTGAACCGGGCCGGCCGCCGCTAGATCTGGTGGTCCCTGACGGCGCGGTTGACGGCGGAGATGACGGCCTTCAGCGAGGACATGGCCGTGTTGGAGTCGATACCCACACCCCAGAGAACGCGCTCCCCCACGGCGCATTCCACGTAGGCTGCGGCCCGGGCGTTGCCGCCCTCGGACAGCGCGTGTTCAGAGTAGTCCAGCACCCGGACGTCGACGCCGTCGTTGTGCAGGATGTCCAGCAGCGCAGCGATCGGGCCGTTCCCGGTGCCGGTGCGCCGGTGCTGGACGCCGTCGATCATCATCGTCGCCGTCAGCGTCATGGCGCCGTCGTCGTCCGTTTCGGTGTTCAGCGAGCCAAGCGCATAGCGTCCCCACTGCCGCTCGGTGGCACCGGAAGGGGCCGGCAGGTATTCGTCGACGAACATCTCCCAGAGCGCGGCGGCGCTGACCTCCCCGCCCACGGTGTCGGTGCGGCGCTGGATGACGCCGGAGAATTCGATCTGCGCCCGCCTGGGCAGGTCCAGATCGTGCTCATTCTTGAGAAGGTAGGCAACCCCGCCCTTGCCGGACTGGGAGTTGACGCGGATCACGGCCTCGTAGCTCCTGCCCAGGTCCTTCGGGTCCACCGGCAGGTACGGCACCGCCCAGGTCACGTCCGCAACGTCCTTGCCGGCGGTCTCGGCATCGCGTTCCAGGGCCTCGAAGCCCTTCTTGATCGCGTCCTGGTGGGAGCCGGAGAACGCGGTGAAGACCAGGTCGCCGCCGTAGGGCATCCGCTCCGGGACCGGCAGCTGGTTGCAGTACTCCACCGTCCGGCGGATCTCGTCGATGTTCGAAAAGTCGATCATCGGGTCGATGCCCTGGCTGAACAGATTCAGGCCCAGGGTGACCAGGTCAACGTTGCCGGTGCGCTCGCCGTTGCCGAAGAGGCAGCCCTCAATCCGGTCCGCCCCGGCCAGGTAGCCAAGTTCCGCGGCGGCTACTCCGGTGCCGCGGTCATTGTGCGGGTGCAGGGACAGGATGATGCCCTCGCGCGGATGCAGCTGCCGGCTCATCCATTCGATGGAGTCCGCGTAGACGTTGGGGGTGGCCATTTCCACGGTGGCAGGCAGGTTGATGATGACCTGGCTGTCTGCGGAGGCCTCGAAAATATCCGCCACGGCGTTGCAGACGCGCAGCGCATACTCGGGTTCGGTGCCGGTGAAGGACTCCGGGGAGTACTCGTAGGTGATCACTGTGTCTGCCAGCGACTCCTGGTACTTTTTGCACAACCGGGCTCCCTGCAGGGCTATGTCCAGGATGCCGTCCTCGTCCTGGTTGAACACCACCCGGCGCTGCAGCACCGAGGTCGAGTTGTACAGGTGGACAATGGCCTGCTTGGCCCCGACCAGCGACTCGTAGGTCCGCTCGATCAGGTGTTCGCGCGCCTGGGTAAGCACCTGGATGGTGACATCGTCGGGGATATGCCCGCCCTCGATCAGCTGGCGGACAAAATCGAAATCGGTCTGCGATGCGGACGGAAAGCCCACCTCGATTTCCTTGTACCCCATCGACACCAGCAGCGAGAACATCTTCAGCTTCCGGGCCGGACTCATCGGATCGATCAGTGCCTGGTTCCCGTCACGCAGGTCCACTGCGCACCAGCGCGGCGCTGCCGTGATGACCTTGTCCGGCCAGCTGCGGTCCGGCAATGTGACGGTGATTTGGTCCTGGAACGGGACGTAGCGGTGGACGGGCATTCCGGAGGGCTTTTGTGCGTTTCGCATGGGTCTGACCTTTTTCTTGTCGTACTGGAATGGAAGGTCGGCCGGGCAGGACAAACACCGCAGCGAGGGATCGGCCTGCCGGCTGTCATGGGACGTTTCCGGACCCTCAAGTCCAGGTCGGTCCGTCTATGACAACGGGTTCGTGGCCTCGCCGCGGCAGCTAAGAAGGAGCAGTCCAGCGCGCACAGATTCACCCTAGCACGACGCGTAAGATGAGTTTGAAACAGCCCACTGGTGGTCCGCCATGCGGACCATTTCCACGCAGAAGGCAGGCCCGCCAATGGCAATTTCCGGCATCGATTCCAGCAACTTCAACCCCGCCGTCCGTCCGCAGGATGATCTGTACCAGCACGTGAACGGCGGCTGGCTCAGCGCCGAGACCATACCGGATGACAGGGCACTGATCGGCTCCTTCATCACGCTGCGCGACAACGCCGAGGCGGCTGTGCGGGCCATCATAGAAAATGCCGGAAGCGCGGCCTCCGGTGGCGGATCCACGGATCCGGTGGAGCGCAAGATCGGTGATCTGTACGCGAGCTTCATGGATGAGGAAGCCATCGAGGCGGCCGGGGCAACGCCCCTGGTGCCCCGATTGGAAGCCATCTTCGCCACGGACAACATTGCCGCCGTCGTCGCCCTGCTGGGCACCCTGGACCGGGCCGGAAACGACGGGCTGTTCGGCGGCTACGTGAACAACGACGCCGGCGATCCCGAGCGCTGCCTGCTGCACCTGTACCAGAGTGGTCTCGGGCTGCCGGACGAGTCCTATTACCGTGAGGAAAAGTTTGAGGCCATCCGCACCGCGTACCTGGCGCATGTGGAAAAGATGTTTGCCCTGGCCGGCCTGCCCGACGGCACCCCGGCTGCCCAGCGGGTGCTGGAACTCGAGACGGCCATCGCCTCCCACCACTGGGACAACGTCACTCTGCGGGATCCGCAGAAAACCTACAACCTGAAAACCCACGATCAGGCCATTGAACTGCTCCCCGCCCTCCGGCTCTGGTTCGACGGGATGGAACTGCCTGCGGACACGACGGCCGAACTCGTTATCGTCACTCCGGACTTCTTTACCGGCGTTGCCACCCTGCTTACCGAGGACCGGCTGCGCGCCTGGCAGGAATGGCTGGCCATGCGCGTCATCTCCGGGTCTGCGGCGCGGCTGTCCAAAGAGTTCGTCGACGCGAACTTCGCCTTCTACGGCACCACCATCAGCGGCACCCCTGTTAACAAGGAACGCTGGAAGCGAGGGGTGGCCCTGGTGGAGGGATCCCTGGGCGAGGCGGTGGGCCAGGTCTACGTCTCCCGGCATTTCCCCGAAGAGCACAAGGCCCGGATGGAGGCGCTGGTGGCCAACCTGATTGAGGCCTACCGGCAGAGCATTTCCTCGCTGACCTGGATGGGCCCGGACACCATTGCCCGGGCGCTGGAAAAGCTGGAGCGGTTCACCCCGAAAATCGGGTACCCGAAGAAGTGGCGGGACTACTCTTCCCTGGCCATTGATCCCACCGACCTGCTGGGCAACGTGGAACGCAGCCACCTCTTCGAACTGCACCGGCAGCTGGCCAAAATCGGCGTCCCGATCGACCGGGATGAGTGGCTGATGACGCCGCAGACGGTCAATGCCTACTACAACCCCACGATGAACGAGGTGGTCTTCCCGGCGGCGATCCTGCAGCCACCGTTCTTCGACGCGGAGGCCGATGATGCCGCCAACTACGGCGGAATCGGCGCGGTGATCGGGCACGAGATCGGCCACGGCTTCGATGACCAGGGCTCCCAGTTCGACGGCGACGGAGCCCTGCGCAACTGGTGGAATGACGCGGACCGGAAGGCCTTCGAGGCGCTGACCTCCCGGCTGGTGGCGCAGTACAGTGCGCTCAGTCCGGACGCCGCACCCGGACACTTCGTCAACGGCGAGCTGACCCTGGGCGAAAACATCGGGGATCTTGGCGGCCTGGCGATCTCGTACAAGGCCTACCAGCTGAGCCTGGACGGGGAGAGCGGCCCCGTCATTGACGGACTGAGCGGAGTGCAGCGGTTCTTTTACTCCTGGGCCGAGTGCTGGAGGACCAAGATCCGCCAGGAAGAGGCCATCCGCCGGCTGGCCATCGATCCGCACTCCCCCGCAGAACTGCGCTGCAACGCCGTGGTCCGGAACCTGGACGCTTTCTACGACGCCTTCGGGGTCACCGAGACGGACGGACTGTGGCTGGAACAGGCCGAGCGGGTCAGCATCTGGTAGTTTCCCGCCCCTGTTACCCCGGGCGTCCCGTCCCCGCTGTCCCGTCCCCGC
>DASYGM010000206.1:0-7032 GCA_035999715.1 Micrococcaceae bacterium
TGCATCTGGCTTCCAAAGACGGGACGGGGTCCGGAGCCAGCCGGGCAGACCTGATCGCCCATCTGCAGAGCATTCCCGCCCGCTCGTCCAATAAACGCTGGGATCCGATTGAGGGCCAACTGCACCTGCCGCTGGGGGACCTGGAACTGGAGAACCTGAAGGACCGGCTGCCCGAGCCCACACCGGTGGAAAAGGTCCGTACCGAACTGGACCTGCTGGCCCTGGATGTGAGCGACCACCTGATGTCCAGCTACCGGCCGCTGCTGGAAACGCTGGGGGTCACCACCGCTGACAAGCTGCTGGCAATGCGGAACAACTCCGAGGTCCTGGTGGCCGGGATCCGGGTGGCCACCCAGACCCCGCCGATGCGCGGAGGCCGCAGGGTGGTCTTCATCAGCATTGACGACGGCACCGGCTGCGTAGATGCGACATTCTTCCACGAAGCGCAGGAAAGATCGGGTCCGCTGCTTTTTGGTACCCGGATGCTGCTGATCCGGGGCCTGACCCGCCGCACCGGTCCGCGAGGCATCAGCCTGCAGGCGCTGGAGGCCTGGGACCTTTCACAGACGGATACGCTGCCGCTGCCCCCGGGAGCCATACCCGGCAAGGCGCTGTCCTCGCAGCCGGCAGATCCGCTTACCGGCACCCGCCGGACGCTGGCTGTCACCGGGCTGGGCGGCTAGCGGGCTGAAACCCGGCACCATCTGCGGATTGTCGACGGGTCCCGCCCACGCGGAGACGTTTCTGCAACGCATAAACGCTGTTGCCCCCGCTTGAACGCTGTTCCCCCTGCTTAAACGCTGTTGCCCCGCATAAACGCTGTTGGCCAACAGCGTTTATGCGGGTTAGGCACGCTCATGCGGGGCGGCAGCGTCCATGCGGGACAAGACGACGGCGCAGCCGGCAAGGATCACCTCCGTACCTTCGTGAACCGGACCCATCCGGACGCCCACCTGTCACGAACTGGAGGATGTCAAAGGGAAAGCGCGCCGGCCCGGCGGGCCCACCCCAAACGGGAGGCAGGCCGCCTGGTCTTCCCCTGTCGGATCTGGTCAGACTCGGAGAGTGCGAAAATGAGCGGCGAATACTATCCCTTCCGGCCAATCACACTGCCTGAACTGCGCAGCGGGAGCCTGACGCATTCGTTGACACCCACCATGACGACGGAAGCGGCAGGCGGCCGGATCGGTTTCTGGACGGTGCTGGCCGAGGCGGAAGCGGCGTTCTTCGACGGCGGCCCGGAGCAACTGGGGTGGGCAGCCTAGATTCGGGCCCGCATGCCAAGACCGGCCTGCCGTGTTGTAGGCCGTCCGCCGATCTGAAGACCGGCCTGCCGTGTTTGTAACCCGCCCGCCGATCTGACGACCGGCCTGCCGTGTTGGTTGGCCCGCGGGCGACCCGATAGCATCGGTAGTGGCTCACAGTAACCCCCGTATGTTGCTTACATGGAGCCATTCAACCGAATTTAGGAGCAGCAGTGCCGGAACCAACAGCCCCCGTGGATACGCAAATGAGCCTGGACGTCGACGGCGAGGCGACCACGGTGACGGCGGGGACCACCGGAGGGGAGCTGTTCCGCGACCGCCGGGACGTCGTCGTCGTCCGTGTCAATGGTGAGCTGAAGGACCTCGACCAGCCACTGCCCGGCGCTGCCACCGTCGAAGCTGTCACCCTTGATTCGCCGGATGGGCTGAACGTGCTGCGCCACTCCACCGCGCACGTGATGGCCCAGGCCGTGCAGCAGTTGCGCCCGGACGCCAAGCTGGGGATCGGTCCCTACATCACCGACGGCTTCTACTTCGATTTCGACGTGGCCGAGCCGTTCACGCCGGAGGACCTCAAGCAGCTCGAAAAGATGATGCTCAAGATCGTCAACGCCAACCAGCGGTTTGTCCGGCGCGTGGTCACCGAGGATGAGGCCCGCGAGGCGATGAAGGATGAGCCGTACAAGCTGGAGCTGATCGGGCTCAAGGGCAGCTCGGGCGCGGACGCGGTGACGTCCGACGACGGCGCCAACGTTGAGGTGGGCGGCGCGGAACTGACTATCTATGACAACGTGGACCGCCGCGAAGACAAGGTGGTCTGGTGCGACCTGTGCCGCGGCCCGCACCTGCCCAACACCAAGCTGATCTCCAATGCCTTTGCGCTGACCCGCACCGCAGCCGCCTACTGGCGCGGAAACCAGAACAACAAGCAGCTGCAGCGCATCTACGGCACCGCGTGGCCCACCAAGGAGGCGCTGAAGGCCTACCAGGAGCGGATGGCGGAGGCCGAGCGCCGGGACCACCGCAAACTGGGCAGCGAGCTGGACCTGTTCTCCTTCCCGGACGAGCTGGGCTCCGGCCTGCCGGTCTTCCACCCCAAGGGCGGCATCATCCGCAAGGAGATGGAAGATTACTCGCGCCAGCGCCACGTGGACGCCGGCTACGACTTTGTCTACACCCCGCACATCACCAAGGGCCACCTGTACGAGATCTCCGGGCACCTGGACTGGTACAAGGACGGCATGTTCCCGCCCATGCACGTGGACGCGGAACTGGACGAGGACGGCACGGTGCGCAAGCCCGGGGTGGACTACTACCTCAAGCCGATGAACTGCCCGATGCACAACCTGGTGTTCAGCTCCCGCGGGCGGTCCTACCGGGAACTGCCGCTGCGCCTGTTCGAATTCGGCTCGGTCTACCGGTATGAGAAGTCCGGCGTGATCCACGGCCTAACCCGGGTCCGGGGGATGACCCAGGACGACGCGCACATCTACTGCACCCGTGAACAGATGAAGGACGAGCTGACCGGCACGCTGAACTTTGTGCTGGGGCTGCTCAAGGACTACGGGCTAACCGACTTTTACCTGGAACTGTCCACCAAGAACGAGGACAAGTTCGTCGGGGACGATGATGCCTGGGAGGAGGCCACCCGCACGCTGGCCGAGGTGGCCGAGGCCTCCGGGCTGGAGCTGGTGCCGGATCCAGGCGGAGCCGCGTTCTACGGGCCGAAGATTTCCGTCCAGGCCAAGGACGCGATCGGCCGCACCTGGCAGATGTCCACCATCCAGCTGGACTTTAATTTGCCGGAACGCTTCGAGCTGGAGTACCAGGCGGCGGACGGCAGCCGGCAACGCCCGGTGATGATCCACCGCGCCCTGTTCGGCTCGGTGGAGCGGTTCATGGCGGTGCTGACGGAGCACTACGCCGGGGCGTTCCCGGCCTGGCTTTCCCCGGTGCAGGTGGTCGGCATCCCGGTCGCGGAGACCTTCAACGAGTACATGTTCGACGTCGTGGACAAGCTCAAGGCGCAGGGCATCCGCGCCGAGGTGGACACCTCCTCGGACCGGTTCCCGAAGAAGATCCGCACGGCCAGCAAGGAAAAGGTTCCATTTGTGCTCATTGCCGGGGGCGACGACGTCGAGGCCGGCGCCGTTTCCTTCCGGTTCCGCGACGGCAGCCAGGACAACGGGGTGCCGGTCGACGAGGCGGTGGCGCGGATTGTGGAGACCGTCCGGAACCGTAGCTAGGCGGAAGCCGGGGCGGCGCGGGCAGTGGATGGGTTGATTCGGGGCGGACGGGTTGATGGGGTTGGGTGAGCTGGGTGTGAGCGGTCCGGATGTGAGCGTGCAGGACGATTTTCAGTTGCCGGGTGTTCCGGATGCCTTCCAGCGGCTCTGGACACCGCACCGGCTCGCCTACATCCAGGGCGGCCAGGACCAGTACCAGAAGGACGAGTGCCCGTTCTGCGTCGCGCCGTCACGTTCCGATGACGACTCGCTGATTGTCTACCGCGGGACGCTGGTCTACGTCATCCTGAACCTGTTTCCCTACAATCCGGGCCATTTGCTGGTCTGCCCGTACCGGCATGTCCCGGACTACACGGACCTCACGGCGGAGGAAACTCAGGAGTTCTCCACGGTAACCCAGACCTCGATGCAGGTGCTGCGGAAGGTGTCCAACCCCTCCGGCTTCAACCTGGGGATGAATCAGGGCGTGACCGGCGGCGCCGGCATTTCCGCCCACCTGCACCAGCACGTGGTGCCGCGCTGGGGCGGGGACAGCAATTTCCTGCCCATCATCGCGCAGACCAAGGCCATCACGCAGACGCTGTCCGACGCCCGACAGCTCATTGCCGATACCTGGCAGCCTGCCGCCGGTCAGCCCGGACGGGAAGAGGACTGATGCTTAACAAATATGCCCGTGCCCTTTTCGCGGCGATCTTCGCCCCGGTGGCCAACCTGCTGGTCCGGCTCAAAGTCTCACCCGATGCTGTGACTATCGTCGGCACCCTCGGCGTGGTTGCCGGCGCCCTGATCGGCTACCCGATGGGACAGCTGTTCTGGGGCACCATTGTGATCACTGTCTTCGTCTTCTCCGACATCGTCGACGGCCTGATGGCCCGTGCGCTGGGGCATTCCGGACGGTGGGGTGCCTTCCTGGACTCAACCCTTGACCGGGTGGGCGACGGCGCCGTGTTTGCCGGCATCATCGTCTGGTATTTCACCGGAGGGAACAACCACCTCATCGCCATCATGGCACTGGTCTGCCTGGTCCTGGGCAGCGTCGTCTCCTACGCCAAGGCCCGTGCCGAGGGGCTGGGGATGACCGCAAACGTGGGCATCGCCGAGCGCTCCGACCGCCTCGTCGTCGTGCTGGTGGCCACCGGGCTGGTGGGACTGGGCCTGCCGAACGCGTTCCTGCTGGGGGTGCTGATCCTGCTGTCCATCGCCAGCCTGGTCACGGTCTTCCAGCGCGTGCTGACCGTTCGCCGCCAGGCGCTGGCGGCAGACGGCGCCGCGCCCCGCTACGACGTCCGGACGGCGCAGAAGCCCAACAAGTCCCGCTGATCCGCCCGGCTACTCCATGCCGATGGCACAGCCAGTGCTCCCGTGACCGTTAAGGGCCACAGGTTCCGCTGTGGTCCGTAACCATGTTCGGCGGCACAGGGGCCGGGGACTAGTATTGAAAGTACCTAGCCAGGCCTTATGCAAGGCTCTCCACCTACTTTTCCATAGGGGTTTTTTGTGTCTACACCAGATGTAACGCCCGTCTCCGGCGGGGCAGCTGCCGGAGCGGCCGGCAACGTCACCGGCAGCAGCCGGGTCAAGCGCGGCATGGCGGAAATGCTCAAGGGCGGCGTCATTATGGACGTGGTCAACGTCGAGCAGGCCCGCATTGCCGAGGATGCCGGCGCCGTCGCCGTCATGGCCCTGGAGCGCGTCCCCGCCGATATCCGCGCGCAGGGCGGCGTGTCCCGGATGAGCGACCCGGACATGATCGATGCGATCATCGACGCCGTCTCCATCCCGGTGATGGCTAAGGCCCGGATCGGCCACTTTGTGGAGGCCCAGGTCCTGGAATCGCTGGGCGTGGACTACATCGATGAGTCGGAGGTCCTGACCCCGGCCGACTACACGCACCACATTGACAAGTGGAACTTCACCGTTCCGTTCGTCTGCGGTGCCACCAATCTGGGCGAGGCCCTGCGGCGCATCAACGAAGGTGCTGCCATGATCCGCTCCAAGGGCGAGGCAGGCACCGGTGACGTTTCCAACGCCACCACACACATGCGCCAGATCCGCGCCGAAATCAAGCGCCTTTCCACCCTGCCCGAGGACGAGCTGTACGTTGCCGCCAAGGAACTGCAGGCACCGTACGAGCTGGTCAAGGAAATCGCGGCCACCGGCAAGCTGCCCGTCGTACTGTTCACTGCCGGTGGCATCGCCACCCCGGCCGACGCCGCGATGATGATGCAGCTGGGCGCCGACGGCGTCTTCGTGGGCTCCGGCATTTTCAAGTCCGGCAACCCGGCCGAGCGTGCCGCCGCCGTCGTGAAGGCCACCACCTTCTACGACGACCCCAGCGTCATCGCCAAGGTCTCCCGCGGACTGGGCGAGGCCATGGTCGGCATCAACGTGGACGAGATCCCGGAGCCGCACCGCCTGGCCACCCGCGGCTGGTAAAGCCAATCCCCGAAGGGGCCGTCACCGTTTCCGGTGGCGGCCCTTTTGCGGTTCCGCCCGCCTCACCCGATTGAAACCGCAACTGCCATAATGGCGCCATGAACACTGAAACGGATGTGTGCGTTGTGGGCGGGGGACCGGCGGGGATGATGCTGGGCCTGCTGCTGGCCCGGCGGGGGGTCGACGTGACGGTGCTGGAGAAACACCTGGACTTCTTCCGCGATTTCCGTGGCGACACCGTCCATCCCTCCACCCTTGATGTGCTGGACCAGCTGGGCCTGTCCGACGCGCTGGCGGAGGTACCACACCATGATGTCACCGGGCTGCGCACCAACTTCTCCGACGGCGCCTTCCAGGTGGCGGACTTCAGCCGGCTGCGCACCGCCCATCCCTACATCCGGTTCATGCCGCAGTGGGATTTCCTGAACGTATTGGCACAGGCCGCCGGCGAGCTGCCGAACTTCCGGCTGCTGCGGGGCCACGAGGCGGTGGGCCTGCTGGAGGCCCGCGGCGTGGTGCGGGGCGTGCGGGCCAAGAGCGCCGAGGTGGAGGTGGAGGTGGCTGCCAAGCTGACGGTGGCCGCGGACGGCAGGGACTCGGTCCTGCGCGAGGGCGCGGGCCTGCAGCCGAGGCAGTTCGGCACGCCGATGGATGTGCTCTGGTTCCGGGTCAACCGGGCCAAGGATGCCCCCGAGGGCCTGGATATGCACTTCGGCCCCGCCCGTCTGCTGCTGGCGATCGACCGCGGGGACTACTGGCAGGTGGCCTACGTGATCCCCAAGGGCGGGGACGGGCAGGTGCGGGCGGCCGGGATCGAGGCCTTCCGGCGTTCGGTGGCGGGCGTTGCGCCGGCCTTGGCGGATGCCGTATCGGAGATCCATGGCTGGGACGACGTGAAGACCCTCACGGTCCGGCTGGACCGGCTGCGGCACTGGTCCAAACCCGGGCTGCTGTTCATTGGCGACGCTGCGCATGCGATGTCCCCAGTGGGTGGTGTCGGCATCAATCTTGCCGTGCAGGACGCGGTCTGTGCGGCCCGTGTCCTGGCCGGCCCGCTGCTGGCCGGTGGGCTGGACGCCCGGCGG
>DASYGM010000209.1:0-4684 GCA_035999715.1 Micrococcaceae bacterium
GCGGAATCCTTCGGCTCGCTCTCCAGCACCAGGTCGGCATCGCGCAGTTCGGGGAGCTGGCGGCAGACGGCATCGCGGTGGGCCTTGCCCGTCACCACCAGGATGCGTTCCCCGGACAGCGGTTCCAGCCGGTCGTAGGTGGCCCGCAGCAGAGTGCTGCCGGAACCGGTGAGATCGTGCAGGAATTTCGGTGCCGCCGCGCGGGAGAGCGGCCAGAGGCGGGTGCCGGTTCCGCCGGCGGGGATGACGGCACAGAAGCGTTCGAGGGCCGAGCGTACCGGCGGGTTTTCATCTTTCATCACTGCAACTGTAACCGACGCCCCAGCCGCGGCCGGGGAAGTGGCGGACCGCCAAATTCCGCTAAAACACGCTTCTGTGGCGCGGCACACAGCGCGGATGACTCAATTTGAATAAGCTCAGAGCGAAGCCTACATTTAGCTTGAGCTTCGAGTGCTCACGCAACGAGCGTTTCCTCCGCGTGGACCACGCAGGCGCCGCTGCGATGCAGGAAGGTTTATTCAGTGCCGACAAAACCAGCTGGCACTCTGTACCGCGGCCGTGAAGGCATGTGGTCCTGGGTGGGACACCGCGTTACAGGTGTTGTGATTTTCTTCTTCCTTCTGGTCCATGTGCTGGACACCTCGCTGGTGCGGGTGTCTCCGGAGGCCTACACCTCCGTGATCGGCACCTACAAGATTCCGATCATGGGTCTTGGCGAGGCTGGCCTCGTGGCCGCCATTGTCTTCCACGCCTTCAACGGCCTGCGCATCATCGCCATCGACTTCTGGAAGAAGGGGCCGAAGTACCAGGTGCAGATGCTCTGGGGCGTCCTGATCCTCTGGGTCGTCGTCATGGTCCCCTTCCTGATCCGCCACTTGTCCATCGTTTTCGGGGGTAACTAAGCCATGGGTACCGACATGATCTCCCAGCCGCGCACGGGCAAGATGGCCTACAGCCGCAACAAGGGCTCGGGAACCAAATTCGAAATGCTCGCGTGGCTGTTCATGCGCCTGTCCGGGGTGCTGCTGGTGGTGCTGATCTTCGGCCACCTGTTCGTGAACCTGATGGTCGGCCGCGGCGTCCACGCCATCGACTTCGGATTCGTCGCCGGCAAATGGGCGAGCCCGTTCTGGCAGGTCTGGGATCTGCTGATGCTGTGGCTCGCCATGCTGCACGGCACCAACGGGGTGCGCACCATCATCAATGACTATGCGGAAAGAAACGGCACCCGTATGGTGCTCAAATCCGTGCTGTACGTGGCGGGCATCGTCATCGTCGTGTTGGGCACCCTGGTTATTTTCACCTTCAACCCCTGCCCGCTGGACGTCAACGGCGTTCCCCTGCCGGGCGGTTTCTGCGGCAACTGACGCCTGGACGGGCCCTGATGGCCCGGTACCGCGGTGTTGCCGTGCGGTGAAAACGAAGTTTTAGCGCAGTACAGAGAGAAAGAGCGTCCAGTATGCAGGTCCACAAATACGACGTCGTGATCGTCGGGGCAGGCGGTGCGGGAATGCGCGCTGCCATCGAGTCGGGCCAGCGGGCCCGCACCGCGGTACTGACCAAGCTCTACCCCACCCGCTCACACACGGGTGCCGCCCAGGGCGGCATGTGCGCCGCTCTGGCCAATGTCGAGGAAGACAACTGGGAGTGGCACACCTTTGACACGGTCAAGGGCGGCGACTACCTGGTCGACCAGGACGCTGCGGAGATCATGGCCAAGGAGGCCATCGACGCGGTGCTGGACCTGGAGAAGATGGGCCTGCCGTTCAACCGCACCCCCGAGGGACGGATCGACCAGCGCCGCTTCGGCGGCCACACCCGCGACCATGGCAAGGCCCCGGTCCGCCGGGCCTGTTACGCCGCCGACCGCACCGGGCACATGATCCTGCAGACCCTGTACCAAAACTGCGTCAAGCACCAGGTGGAGTTCTACAACGAGTACTACGTCCTGGACCTGCTCACCGTCGAGGAGGAAGCCACCCGCGCGGACGGCACCACCTACCTGCAAAAGCGGGTGGCCGGCGTCGTCTCCTACGACCTGGCCTCGGGCGAACTGCACGTCTTCCAGGCCAAATCGGTGATCTTCGCCACCGGCGGCGCCGGCAAGGTATTCAAGACCACCTCCAACGCCCACACGCTCACCGGTGACGGCATGGGCATCGCCTTCCGGCGCGGAATCCCGCTGGAGGACATGGAGTTCTTCCAGTTCCATCCCACAGGGCTGGCCGGGCTGGGCATCCTGCTCTCCGAAGCGGCCCGCGGTGAGGGCGCGATCCTGCGCAACTCCGAGGGCGAGCGCTTCATGGAGCGCTACGCCCCGACCATCAAGGACCTCGCTCCGCGCGACATCGTGGCCCGCTCGATGGCCAACGAGGTGCGCGAGGGACGCGGCTGCGGTCCGAACAAGGACTACGTGCTGCTGGACCTGACGCACCTGGAACCCGCGCACATTGACGCCAAGCTTCCGGATATCACCGAGTTCGCCCGCACCTACCTCGGCGTGGAACCGTACACGGAGCCGGTGCCCGTCTTCCCGACGGCGCACTACGCCATGGGCGGGATCCCGACCACCATCACCGCCCAGGTGCTGCAGGACAACGACACCGTGGTGCCGGGCCTGTATGCGGCCGGGGAGGTGGCGTGCGTTTCGGTGCACGGCTCCAACCGGCTGGGAACCAACTCGCTGCTGGACATCAACGTTTTCGGCAAGCGCGCCGGAATCGCGGCCGCCGAATACGCCAGGACGGCAGAATTCGTTGAGCTGCCGGAGAACCCGGAACTGCCCACCATGGCCCTGCTGGACCACGTGCGCACCTCCACCGGCGGGGAGCGCGTGGCCGCGATCCGCAAGGAGCTCCAGGACACCATGGATGCGAACATGCAGGTGTTCCGGACGGCCGACACGCTGAACCAGGTGCTGCGGGACATCGCCTCCTTCGACGACCGGTATCAGCGGATCACCGTCCAGGACAAGGGAAAGCGTTTCAACCTGGACCTGCTGGAGGCCATCGAACTGGGCTTCCTGCTGGATTTGGCGAAGGTCATGACCGTGGCCGCGCTGCACCGCGAGGAATCCCGCGGCGGGCACTTCCGCGAGGACTTCCCGGAGCGCAATGACGAGAAGTTCATGAAACACTCGATGGCGTACCGGGACACCGGCGCCGAATCCGAGCACGTCGCGGGCATCCGGCTAGACACGAAACCGGTCATATTCACGCGCTACGAGCCGATGGTGAGGAAGTACTAATGAGTGACGTGGAAACCGCTGAGACGGCCCCGGAGCCCGCCTCGAAGGTGGAGCTTCCCCAAGGTGTCGGCGGCGGCGGGGAAATCCCCACCTTCGACATCACCTTGCGGGTGCGGCGCTACAACCCGGAGGTATCCGAGGAGTCCACCTGGGAGGACTTCCAGCTGACCATGTACGGCACGGACCGCGTGCTGGACGCCCTGCACAAGATCAAGTGGGAGCATGACGGTTCGCTGTCCTTCCGCCGGTCCTGCGCCCACGGCGTGTGCGGTTCCGATGCCATGCGGATCAACGGCCGTAACCGGCTCGCCTGTAAGACCCTGGTCAAGGACCTGGACACGCAGAAGCCGATCACCGTGGAGCCCATCAAGGGGCTGCCGGTGGAGAAGGACCTCATTGTGGACATGGAGCCGTTTTTCCAGTCCTACCGGGAGATCATGCCGTTCCTGATCAACAAGGGCCACGAGCCCACCAAGGAGCGCCTGCAGTCCGCGGCCGACCGAGAGCGCTTCGACGACACCACCAAATGCATCCTGTGCGCCGCGTGCACGTCCTCCTGCCCGGTGTTCTGGACCGACGGGCAGTACTTCGGGCCCGCAGCCATCGTCAACGCCCACCGGTTCATCTTCGATTCCCGCGATGACGCGGGGGACATGCGCCTGGAGATCCTCAATGACAAGGAAGGGGTCTGGCGCTGCCGGACCACCTTCAACTGCACGGACGCCTGCCCGCGCGGCATCCAGGTCACCAAGGCCATAGCAGAGGTCAAGCAGGCAATCCTGACGCGCCGGATCTGAACCGAACACTGCGGGGTCCCGGAGGCAGGAATGCCGCCGGGGCCCTTCGCGTTCCCCGGGACCTAGGGCCGCGCCAGCCGGGGCCTAGGGCCGGGTAACCCGGGGCCGGCGGGCGCCGAGCCCGGCGGTGGCAGGGCTTGCAGCGTCGGCGTCGGCGTCGGCGTCGGCGGTCCGGACAGCGGCCCACGCTCCGGAGATCAGGTACACCTGGCTGACGAAGTTGAACCAGATGAGCAGGCCGATAATGACGGCGAAAGACGCCAGCACGGGGTTGGCCCCCGCCTTGGCCAGCAGGAACGTGCTCAGCAGCTGCAGCACGGTGGTGCCGACGCCGGCGATCAGCGTCGATTCGATCAGGATCCGCCGCGGCAGGCGCAGACCGGCCGCCAGGCGGAACATGATCAGGGCCGTCAGCGCGCTCAGCAGCACGGCCAGGACCAGGCCGACCACGAAGCCGATAGGCCTGGCGATCACGGGGTCCAGCTTCAGCAGGTCGACCACGAATCCGAGCGCCGCACCCGCGGCGACCGTCACTGCCGAGGTCAGCAGCAGTGCCACTCCCAGCAGCAGCAGAATGGCCAGGTCGCGGGCCTTGGCCAGCAGCGGATTCTGCTGCCGCGGCGGAAGCTCCAGCACGGCC
>DASYGM010000228.1:0-2585 GCA_035999715.1 Micrococcaceae bacterium
GCCACCTGCTGATCGGTGGGGACGGAAATCGCCCAGCCGTTGTTCTGCGTAAAGAAGACGACGGGCGCTTTCATCACGGCTGCGAAATTCATCGCCTCGTGCACGTCGCCCTGGGAGCTGGCGCCGTCGCCAAAGTAGGTAACGGCCACTCCGCGCCGGTCCTCCGGGAGTCCGCGCAACGTCTGGCCGTGCGCCCAGCCGACGGCGTGCAGCACGGATCCTGCGACGACCGCCTGGATGGGTGCCAGCCGGGACTTCACCGGGTCGTACAGCCCGCCGTGCCAGCTCGCCTTGTGGGTGGACATGTAGCCGACCATGTCCACGCCCATCGCTCTGGCGACCCCCATCTCGCGGTAGGTCGGAAAGACAAAGTCGCGTTCGACGTCGACCGCGAAACCGCTGCCCACCTGGGCGGCCTCCTGGCCCAGTTCGGGTGCGTAGCCGGGGATGAGGCCCTGGCGCTGCCAGGCGATGGCTGAGGTGTCCAGATGGCGGACCGCCGCCATCAGCCGGTACAACAGGCGCAGCTCCTCGCCGCTCAGCCCGGCGTCGGCCGGCTCGTTGAGGCCCGCGACGAGCGCCGGGGTGGCGGCCGGGGGACTGGAGTGGGTCATGGCAGATCTCCGGAGGGTCGTCGTCGGGTGGCAGCCCATGAAACCGCGGAGGACGCAGGCCCATGAAGACACCAGTGATGAAGTGGCGACGTGCGCGCCATTGAGCACGCCGTCCAGTTGTGACCCTAGTCACCGACCCGTGGATGCGCAATCTCATTGCCGGGAGGTGGTCATTCTGCACAATTTGATGCCCGGTGTACGCCCTGGAGCTGACAAATTGCCTAGGTGTGGGGGGCGGAAGTGGCACCACTCCATGGCTGGAAGGAAGGAATCTGCGGTCAGCCGGACCTTCCTGCAGCGCACCTTTTCTGTCATCATTAGATGACAGAAAAGGTGCGAAGGCGGATTCCATGAGGACGACGGTAAACCTGGACGATGAGCTGCTGGCGCAGGCCCAGGAGCTGACCGGCATCAAGGAGCGCTCTGCCCTCCTTCGGGAAGCACTGACGACGCTGATCGCCAAGGAGAGCGCTTTCCGGTTGGCCCGCCTGGGTGGTTCGGATCCGGAAGCATCCGCCGCGCCCCGCCGTCGTTCTGCCTGAATCCTTGAAGATCCTGGTCGACACCAGCGTCTGGATAGACCATCTCCGGACTGGAAAGAACGCGTTGGTTCAGGCTCTGACAGATTCCAGGGTCATTACCCATGACGCAATCATTGGCGAACTCGCGCTCGGAAATCTGGCCCACCGGGAACCGTTTCTTGATTCCCTGCAGCGACTGCCGCGGGCTGTGGCTGGCACGCATCTGGAGGTTATGAGGCTGATTTCGGTGGGACAGCTGCAGGGACGGGGCGTGGGATATCTGGATGTCCACCTGCTGGTTTCCGCCAGGCTGACGCCGGATGCATGGCTCTGGACCTATGACAAGCGCCTGGCTGCGGTTGCCGCAGAGCTGGACGTTTCCATTACGCCCTGAATCGCCGGCTTCACACCCGTCAGCGGCCGGAGCGTACCTTCCGGGCCAGGCGGCAGGCAGCGGCGATAGCGGCGACCAGGCAGAAGGTTCCGATCAGCTGCACTCGGCTGTCTGCGCCCAGGAAACCGACGATGAAGATCAGGCCCAGCAGGGTAAGGCCCACCAGTGTCAGCACGGGGAAGCCCTTCATCCGCAGCGGCAGCACCGACCCGTCCCGGTCCGCGCGGCGCCGCAGGATGAACTGCGAGACCAGAGCCGACCCCCATACCACCAGACAGGTGGATCCGACCAGATTAAGTAAGGCCGGCAGCACCTTCTCCGGGAACAGCAGCTCCAGCACCGTTGCAATGAAACCGAAGGCGACCGAGACCGCCACAGCCAGCCGCGGCACCCGGGCCGAGCTCAGGCGCGAGAGGATTGCCGGAGCCTCACCGCGCTCGGCCAGCGAAAAGACCATCCGGGATGCGCCGTACAGGTTGGCGTTCAGCGCGGAGAGCAGGGCCGCGACCGCCACCAGTGTGATGGCGGTAGCGGCTCCAGGGATATTGGCTGCATCCAGAACGCCGGCGAATGGGGACTTCAGGGCGGCCGAGTTCCACGGCAGCACCGTCGCGATGACGAAGATGGAGCCAATGTAGAAGACCAGGATGCGCCAGATCACGGTTCGGATGGCCAGGCCGACGCTGTGCGAGGGGTTTTCCGTTTCCGCCGCAGCGACGCTGACAATTTCCGTCCCGCCGAAGGCGAAGACCACAACGAACAGCCCGGCGGCGATGCCCCCCAGTCCGGTGGGTGCAAATCCGCCGTGGTCCACCAGATGGGACAGGCCGGGGGAGTGCGCGCCCGGCAGCCAGCCCAACAACAGGGCCGCGCCAAAGGCCAGGAACAGGACTATCGCAACCACCTTCAGGATTGCGAACCAGAACTCGAACTCGCCGAAGTTGTTCACTCCGGCGAGGTTGATGGCGGTAAAGACGACCATGAAGACCAGCGCCAGCAGCCAGATCGGAACAACCGC
Organism: Micrococcaceae bacterium; assembly: GCA_035999715.1. Lineage (GTDB taxonomy): Bacteria > Actinomycetota > Actinomycetes > Actinomycetales > Micrococcaceae > Arthrobacter_M. The sequence continues at coordinate 2,548 of DASYGM010000228.1, forward strand.
CCAGACACTGAACAGCAGGGAGGCCGCGCCCAGCGATT
>DASYGM010000231.1:0-18547 GCA_035999715.1 Micrococcaceae bacterium
GCCCGTATTCCTCCTTGCATGGTCTTGCAGATGGCCCTCCGTCATCGAGCGAAAGGGGAGGCAGACGGTATCCAGGGTGCAAGCTCACTGTTCGGTGTCCTCGGCGATAAGCTGGGGCACCGCAAGCTGGTCCTTGGCGGAGCGGTGCTGGCAGGGACCGGAGGACGGCTGGAGCAGCTCCTACGTGGTCGGTGCGCTCGTGGCCGGAGCCGTGCAACTGGCCATCTTCGTGGCGATCGAACTGCGCGTCGAAGCCCCGCTGCTGGACCTGCGGCTGTTCCTGAACGGCCAGTTCACCATTTCCTCGATTGTCGCCGTGATCGGCATGTTTGCCTTCCTGGGTGCCTGCTTCTCCACCAGCATGTGCCTCGGCCCGCTGCAGCACCGGCCCCGCCATGGGGATCGCGCGACCGGCGGTCCGCTTGCCCTCAATAGCCTGCCTCCGGGCGTCCCTGGCGCGGCTGGAAGCCAGTTCGCCCTGGCGGCGCTGGGCAGCGGCTTCGGGCAGGCGTTCCTGGTGGTGGCCGTCGCCGCCCTCGTGGCAGCCCTGCCGAGCTTCTTTGGCCTGCACGGCACCCGGCAGGCCGATCCGGAGGCGGAGCCTTCGATAACGCGCAGGATGTCCAGCACGCCGTTGGGCAACACCGGGACGCCGGTTCCCTCATGGGTTTTCCGGAGCACGTCCGAGGAAATATCGATGACGGCAACGGCGAGCGCCCGAAGCTCTGCATCAGCGGACGCCGCTGAGGCCGGTTCACCATGGTCCATGCCCTAAGCATGAGGTCGCTGCCGGGTCCTTCGGCTAAACCGGGCGGCGGTGCGGCCTCCCCGAGTGGTTCGCCGGAGGACTGGCAGGCGGAGGGCGAAGAAGGTGCATTTGGTTCCAGCTGGGAAGGGGCGAAACTAACTAAGCCGCCCCTAGTCCGGCAACGTTTCTTGCACCTTGGCAGGAGGACTGATGGAGTCTCCCCGGCTGAGTTGGCGTCCGGCCAGGACCGCGCCCACGGCCAGGCAGGAGCAGATGGCCATGGATGCGGCCATCGGTAGCGCGGTGTGCTCGCCGGCAATTCCGGTGAGCGGGCTGACCAGGCCGCCGAAGAGAAATTGGACTAGGCCCAGCACTGCGGATCCTGCACCGGCGCGTCCCGGCACCCGGCCCTGGGCCAGGGCCACCGAGTTGCCCATCACGAAGCCCACGCAGGCCTGGTTTGCGAAGAGGTGCACCAGCGTGGTCCAGCCGGTGACTCCTGCCAGGACCAGGGCCAGGCCCGCCAGGTTGACCACGCCCGCGGTTCCGATGGCAACGCGCAGGATCTTCCCTGGATCGATTCGGTCGACCAGCCGCGTGTTGACGATGGCCCCGGCGATGGCGCCGGCCGCGTTGACGGCGAAAATCACCGAGTATCCGATGGCTGAGAGGCCCAGGACGTTCTGCAACACAAACGATGAAGCCGAGATGTAGGAGAACAGCGAACCGAAGGTGAAGCCGAAGACTAGGGCGTAGGCCATGAAGGAGGGGGTTCGCAGGACTTCCCAGGAGCTGCCGACGACGTCGCCGAGGCCGCCCCTGCGCCGCCGTGCCGGTGGCAGCGTCTCCGGAACGACGAAGACGGAGCAGAGCAGCATCAGCATCCCGAACCCTGTCAGTGCCCAGAACACTGCCTGCCAGGGGGCGACGGTGGCGATCACCCCGCCCAACAGCGGTGCCACGACGGGGGCAATGGAGGTGATGGTGGCGAGGATGGAGAAGAGCTTGGCGGCCTGGCGGCCGGTGGCAATGTCGGACACGACGGCGCGGGCGATCACCACGCCGGCTGCACCGGCGGCGCCCTGCACGGCACGCAGGGCCAGGACCACCTCGATATTGGGGGCCAGCACAACGGCGAACGAGCCGAGCAGGAACAACACGTTGCCGGCCACCATCAGGCGGTGACGGCCGAGCACGTCGGAAACCGGGCCGAGCAGGAATTGCCCGACGGCCATGCCGACCATATAGGTGGTCAGGGTCAGCTGCACTGCGGAAGTGGAGGTCCGGAAATAGTCCGCCATGTGGGGCATCGATGCCAGGTACATGTCGGTGGCCATCGGGCTGACCGCGCTGAGGATGCCCAGCGCCACTACCAGGACAAGGCGGTCCGTGCCGCCGGAAAGGCGGAGCCGGGAGGGGATGGGGGCCTCGGTGTTTGCTGCGGTCATGGTGTCTTTCATGCAGAGCGGAGCCGTACCGTTCAGGCTATCCAGTGGATAGCCGACAGGACGAATCCTCCACCGTTTGCTTGCATTTGTTTCTTCCCGCTCAGTTACCGAAAGCGGGGGGAGCGACGACGTCGGGACGGGCCTCGGCTTCCTCCTTCGGCTGCTCGGACGGCACCGTCACAATAATCGCGGCAATGGCGATCAGGACCATGAGCACGTTGAACAGCAGCCCGATCGCGCCGCCGAAGCGCAGCGCCACATTGTCCTGACGGCCGATGAACAGGCCCCAGGACTGGATGAGCTTTGGATCGACGGCCTGGGCGCCCACGTAGAGGGCCGCGGAGATGGCCACCCCGATCGCGTTGCCCAGCGACGATGCCATCTTGTAGATGCCCGAGGCCGCGCCCACTTGGGCGTCGGGCACATTGGACAGGGCCGCATCGGTGGAAGGGGTGGCGTAGAAGCCCAAGCCGATGCCGAACAGGGTGAAGCCAATGACAGACAGCACGATGTACTCCCCGATGAGCAGGAAGGTCATGGAGCACATCAGGATGCCAACGCCGGTGATGATGCTGCCCCATAGCATCGGCTTTTTGGGGCCGAAGCGCTGCAGGAGCCTTTCACCGACCCGAATGGTGGCGAGGATGGCCACCAGATATCCCAAGGTGAGCAGACCCGACTGCAGGGAACTCATGCCTGCAGCCACCTGGACGAGTCCGAGGGAGACGATGAGGGTGCCTGCCGCGCCATTGAGCAGGAAGTTGGACAAGGTTGCGCCCGTGAAGGTCGCGTTGCTGAACAGTTTCAGGTTGACGAAGGGTCGCCTCTTGCTGGTTTCGATCTGCAGGAAGGTGAGGCTGAACACCACGAACAAGGCCACCAGGATAAGCCCTGTCAGGCTCAGCCAGCCGATGTTCGGACCCTGCGAGATGTAGACGTTGATCGCAACCAGCATGATGATGAAACAGACCAGACCCGACCAGTCGAAACCATGCGCGGCAGCTTCCGGGTCCGTCGTTGCGCGTGACTCGGGGGTGCCCTTGACCAGGAGCAGGGCGACGATGGACAGCACGATCGAGATCCAGAAGATGGACCGCCAGCCCAGGGCCGAGGTGGCCATCAGGCCGCCGAACAGCGAGCAGAAACCGGAACCGCCCCACGAACCGATGGACCAGAAGGACAGCGCCCGCTGCCGGTCCTTGCCCTGGTAGTAGGTCTTGACCAGTGCCATCGAGGAGGGCATGATGCACGCGGCGGACAGGCCCTGGATGATGCGGCCACCCAGCAGCATGATGGCTGTCAGGCCGCCGCCGTGCTCCGGCGTCAGCGCGATCAGCAGGGAGCCCAGAATGCTGAGGTAGATCCCGGCATAAAGGATCTTGACCCGGCCGATTCTGTCCGCCAGGCCGCCGGCGACAACAATGAAGATGCCGGAGAACAGCGATGTGACGGACACGGCCAGATTGGCCAATGTCCGCTGGACGCCCAGCTGTCCCTGGATGCCGGGTATGACGTTGAGCAGTGTCTGGGCGAAGAGCCAGAAGTTGATAACGGCCAGGACGATGCCCAGCAGCCATTTGTCATTTGCCTTCCATTCGGCCTTGGTGCCGGCCGGTGCCGCAGCGGTCATCTCCTGGTCTCCTGACCTGGTTGGCGGTGGACGTTGCCGGCGCGCATCACGAAGTCCACCCGGGCAGTGGCCATAATGTCCTCCAGCGGGTTGCCGGGCATGGCCACTACGTCAGCGCAGGCACCGGGCTTGAGTACGCCGATGTCGGTGCGGCCCAGCAGCTCGGCCGCCACGGAGGTCGCGGCCCGCAGCCCCCGGAGCGGGCTGATGCCGGCGTCGGCCATGGCCTGGAACTCGAGGATGCCGTGCCCGAACGGGAACATGCCGCAGTCGGTGCCGAAGGCGATCTTGACGTCGCTGGCCGCGATCAGCCGTTGGGATTCCAGGATCTGCTGGTTGTCGCGGCGGAACTTCCAGACGGCCTGGTCAGGAAGTGTGCCGGCGCGCAGTTGCGCGAGGTCCTCCTGAGTCATCTGCATGGTTGGAACGATGTACACGTTGGCCTGGGTGGCCATCGCGATGCCCTCTTCGTCGATCAGATAGGCGTGTTCGAGGCTGCGGGCACCGGCACGGATCGCCTGCTTGCACGCCCCGGCACCACCGGTGTGTACAGCGACGGGCAGGCCCAACAGCAGCGCAGCGGAGCAGACGGCCTCCATCTCGTCGTCGAACCAGGTGGTGCGGGCGGGATCGTCGCCGGCGCTGAAGTAGCCGCCGGCGTTAGCCGTCTTGATCCAGTCGGCACCGTGGGCATGCTCCCGGCGGACCAGCATCCGGATCCGGTCAATGCCGTCGGCGACGGCGGAGACCGGCAGGTCCCAGCGGGACGGATAGAAGCCGCTGAGGTCGCCGTGGCCCGCCGTGGAGCTGAGGACGTGCCCGGCCACCACCAGCCGTGGTCCCTGCACGATGCCGGCGGCGAGGGCGTTTCGCAGGTCAATGGTCGGGAATTCCGGGTCCATGGTGCCCAGGTCACGAAGCGTAGTGAAGCCGTAGTCCAGATAGTCCGTGGCAAGCCCGAGCCCGGTCAGTGCCTTGGTCGCCGTGGATGCCAGCGTCTGCCTGGCCAGGGAGGCCGCCTCCATCGTCAGGTGCACGTGGGTGTCGATGAACCCAGGACTCAGGATATGCCCGGTCAGGTCGATTACCCTCCGCATCCCGGGGCCGGCTCACGGTCCGCCCCATCTCGAGGATCATGCCGTCTTTGACGGCAATCTCGGTCCTCCCGCCCACATTCTCCGAGGTGCCGTCGAATACGCCGTCGCATACCAACACAGATACAGCAGCCATGGAATCCATACTGCTCCGGCGGTGGCACGATGTCGACGCCCGGTGGTAGCGTCCGATCTGGCGGTCACTGCAGCAGGCAGGGGCGAACCGCCTCGTAGGGTTTCGAAAGAGGCGGGCGGCAGTGACCGATATTCCGGCGGCGGTGAACAGTTTTCCGGTGACGGACCTATTCCGCGCACTGGACCTCACGGGAGTCTTCGCCAACGCCATGCTGGGCGGGGTGATCGCCCGCCGGGAGAAGTTGGATCCGGTGGGTTTTGCGGTCCTGGCCGTGCTGTCCGGACTTGGCGGCGGAATGATCCGCGACACCCTGCTGCAGCACGGCGTTCCGGTGGCGCTGACCGACTACACCTATGTCCTCACCGCGCTGGGCGGCGCGGCGTTGACCTTTCTGGTCCGGGTCGAGGGTCGCATATGGAATAAGGTGTGGCCACTGATTGATGCCCTTGCGCTGGGCTGCTGGGCAGCCACCGGCGCGGAAAAAACCCTCGGTTACGGGTTGGGGTGGCTGGCCGCTGTGCTGCTGGGCACCATCACCGCCGTGGGTGGCGGGGCCACCAGGGATGTAGTGCTGCGGCGGGTGCCGGCCGTTCTTGGCGGCAATACGTTGTATGCCACCTGCGCGGCCACGGCCAGCGGAGTGTTGGTCATCCTTTACGACCTCGGCTACCAGACTTTGGGTTCGCTGTCGGCGTTGGTCATTGGCACGGGGCTTTGCCTGCTGGCCCGCTGGCGCGGCTGGATTCTGCCTGGCGCGGACGCTTGGTCACCCGCCAACATCGTACCCGCACGCTTCCGGCCTAACCACCGAGGGAACGGGACGGGGACGGGGGAGGGCAACGGCGAGGAAAAATCATGAATGGCGCTCCGGTGTTGGCTGATTCGGTAGCGGCGTAGCAAGCCCTTGCAAGCCCCTGCTGTCCTTGCAGCCGTCGGTCCCATGGGTGGACACTGGCAGAGGGGCACGGACCCGCAGCCGTCTGAAGGGGAATAGTTATGGGTGCACAGGACGCGGTATCGCAGGTTCTCTCCGGCCAGGATGGCATGGCCGGCTGGCAGCAGGAGCTGTACAAGGACGTGCACCGGCACCCGGAGCTGGGGAACCACGAGGTTAAGACGGCTGGCAAAGCTGCCGGGCAGCTTCAGGAGTTCGGCTACGAGGTGCACCAGAAGATCGGGACCACGGGCGTGGTCGGCATCCTGAAGAACGGTGAAGGACCTACCGTGCTGATGCGCGCGGATATGGACGCCCTGCCGGTGGCCGAGGACACCGGACTGCCCTACGCCAGCACGGACACCGCGACGGATGACGACGGACATCAGGTGCCCGTGGCGCACGCCTGCGGGCACGATGTGCACGTGGCCTGCCTGTTGGGCGCGGCGAAATTGCTGGCAGAGGGCAAATCTGCCTGGAGCGGGACGTTCATCGCGCTCTTCCAACCGGCGGAGGAACTGGCTGATGGTGCCCGCAAGATGGTCGACGGCGGTCTGTCCGGGCTGATCCCGAAGCCGGACGTTGCGCTGGGCCAACATGTCCTCGCATTTCCCTCCGGACAGCTTGGTACCCGGCCGGGCGCGTTCCTCTCCAGCGCGGATAGCATGCGGATCACCGTCTACGGACGGGGCAGCCACGGCTCTATGCCCCAGCTGTCCGTGGATCCAGTGGTCTTGGCATCCTCGATTGTCCTGCGCCTGCAGACGGTGGTTTCCCGCGAGGTCCCGCCCGGTGAGTTCGCGGTCCTCACCATCGGCCGGCTCACGGCCGGGACAAAGAGCAATATCATCTCCGACCGGGCGGTGCTGGAACTGAACATCCGCACTTTCGACACCCACATCCGCGAACTTATCCTCGCTGCCATCAAGCGCATCGTCACCGGCGAATGCAGCGTTGCCGGCTCTCCCAAGGAGCCTGAGTTCGAGCTCTACGACCACTACCCGCTGACCGAAAACGACCCGGATGTGACCGCCAAGGTTGCCGCTGCCTTCACAAGCCACTTCGGCGACAAAGCTTCCACACTTGACCGGCAGTCGGCCAGCGAGGACTTCAGCGAGATCCCGGATTCGCTGGGCATTCCGTACACCTACTGGGGTCTGGGCGGGATCGATCCGGCACTGTACGCGAAGGCCGAAGCGGCCGGGACAGTCTCCCGCGACATCCCGGCCAACCATTCACCGCACTTCGCACCCGTCATCAGCCCCACCCTGCAGACCGGGACGGCCGCCGTCGTCGTCGCCTCGCTGGCCTGGCTTGGCCGCACAAGCTGAATTGGCCAGCGGTGCGCGGTTATTGCTACCGGTTCGCGGCGGCACGGCTATGCGGCAGGAGAAATCCAACCACAACGAGCCACAGGATGCCCCCGAAACGGCCTATCGGAAGCAGGAACTGGAGGGGTTCGATGGCCATCGAGAAAAAGCTCAGCTCGGAGACGGCACCGATGACCAGGCCGACCCAGGCAAGCCACCGGGGCACGAAGCGCAGGATGAGTGCCGGCACAGCAATTCCGGCGACCAGAAGCCCTAGACCGACGACAAAAGCGGCCCCTCCGGTGATGAACGCCAGAAATGACAGTGCGTGGGTCAGTGTCACATCGGTCGTGATTTCTGGTCGACTCAGGGCCCACACCAGCATCGCCGAGAGCATCAGGAAAATTGAGGCAACGGTGCCGCCGAAAAATCCTATCCCCGGCCCCGGCACGCGAACGCCAAGCCGGAGCTGACGTGCATAGACGGTTGCCGAGAAGATTCCCAGCGGTACAGCCGAACCGAATTGGAACAAGCTGACCAGCCGTATTGCATCCGGGTTCCCATGAAAATACGCAGCCACCTGCTCTGCGGACGAGAACGGCGAGACGAAGGTCTGCCCGCCGGCGAGGATCGCGCTGCTGATCAGACCGCCGACGGTGAGTCCCAGACTCACGACGGCCAGGACACCGGGATTCGGGCCCCCGCTCGGCGTAGAAAGCGGCGTGTGCTGGGAAGATAAGCCAGTCATGATCATGTCCTTCTGCTATTTGCATCACTAATAAAATGATTCTTCTATTGAATCGTTCTGTCAAGAGGCTAATATTGGGTCATGGATTCTTCGCCCCCCTCCAACCAGAACCGGACGGCCTTCCTGCTCTCCCAGCTGGGGACACTATCCTCGTCGCGGTTTGCCGCGAGAACGCGCGAGATTGGCCTGACCCCCAGTGACGCGGGAGTGCTCCGCCTGCTGGGCCGAACCCCGGGACTGAGTCAGCGGTCTCTGGCTGACGGTCTGGGGGCAGTGCCAAGCCGCGTTGTTCCGCTCATCGACTCGCTGCAAGCGAGGGGCCTGGTGGAGCGCGTTCGCAGTGAAACGGACCGGCGGAACTATGAACTGCGACTGACAGGCGAGGGCGCGAAGGTGCTGGGAACGCTGCGCGGGATTGCCGAGAAGCATGAGGCCGAGCTCCTGGCCCCGCTCACCCTGGAACAGTCGGAGCAGCTCGGGATTCTGTTGGCAAAATTAGCCGGCGCCCATGGCCTCAGCAGGGACCTCCATCAGGACACGAGTGGAAAATCCCTGCAGGTCGAGCAAGCCCGATAACGTGACTTAACGTCCGCAGGGCCTGTCATCCTTCGTTGCCGACGTCAGGAGGGGTCAGCCCGGGGAATCGGGGCGTCGGTGATCTGTTCGCGCAGTATGTCTGCGTGACCGCAGTGCTGCGCCAACTCGCGCAGCATGTGCAAGTACACCCAGCGCAGCGGAAGCGGGCCGCGCCGATTGCCATGGACGAGATCGTCCAGCCCCAGGGAAGACGTTGCTTGCCGCGACGACTCGCAGGCTTCCCGGTGCCCTCGCTGGACGCTGGCGATGGTGTCGGTGTCATCGAGGATAAACGACTCGTCCGGCGTGGCGGGGATGCCGATCCCGGCCCGGGACCGGCAAGTGACGGCTTCGTCGAACCAGACCTTCTCGACGAAAGTTGCGTGTTTCACCAGACCGAGCAGCGTGGTCCGCGACGCCACCAGGGACCGACGCGCCTGCTCCTCGGTCAGCTCGTTCAGGCAGTCATGGAGTGCGGTGCGGTGCTCGTCGAGGAACACCTCGAACTGGGCCTTGAGAGGCTGGTCGATCATGTCCTCGGCGGATATTGGGGGCATCAGGCTGCCTGAACCCGGTGGAAGAAGCTCTTCGGATCATCAGAGCCCAACATGTCGCGGTGGAAGGGGACGGCATCAATGGGGGTTGTGTCCAGGAACAGGACGGCCACAGCGGGGGAATGGACCACCGTGTATCTACTGCCATTCTCCGGCCATGACAGGAGCCCGGTGTACTCCTCTACGTCCAAGTCGGACGCAAGTAGGCCGCGCTGCAGCAGCAATTCGTAGACGTGGTTCCAGGCGTGGTCCATCAGGTCGTTGATTGCCGCTTCCACCGTTGGAGTGCTCATGCGCCGATCATCCCACCGTCTACCGACAGTATTGTGACCATGCGCGGGCGTGTCCCAATCCGTTGCCTCGCTCACGCCCCGGTTGCGGCGGAGAGCTGGAGTCTCCATGCTTCCGGTCCGCGGTCGAGATAGCTGACGGTAAAGCGTCCGGGGGTCCGTTGCTCAATCTGGGCGAGCAACGGGAGCGGGTCGTGCGGTGCTACCAGGATCAGGCCTTCGCCGGGCCCAATCGCGTCGAGGGCGCCGAAAACGGTGGCATGGCGGATCGCGTGCGGGACGTTCCGCACGTCCAGCTCCACGTAGTCGGGTTCGTCGACGATGCCGCATCCGCACTGTGTCGGGCCGCAGCCGGACGCCGAGCCGCCGTCGTCGTCGGCCGTCAGCCCCTCGATCTCCGACCAGAGCGAACTGAGTGACAGCGCGCTTGTCCGGGCCAGGACCGGGAGGGCGTGGTCATCGAAGGAACGCAGGTACTGGCTTAGCCGCATCCGGAGCTCAACGGCTGCGCTGGCGGTCTCGACGGCTCCCGTATTGTCGCCCAGGCGCTGAACCGCACTGGTGACGCGTGCGCGTTCGTTGCGGAGCCGGTCGGACAAGCCGGCGTCCATCAGGCGAATGGCCAGGTCGAACGCCGCTTCCTCCGCTTCAAGCAGAGCGCCCAGTGTCCCGCGGGACCAGTCAAGCAGCGCGGCACGCGCTTGTTCGATCCGTTCGTCGTCTCCGCCTGCCGCGGCGTTCGAGGAGCTGCGTGGTGCGGGCGGCCGCGCTGCCGGAGAGTTGGGCATGCCGGGCGGTGACGTGTTCGACGGCGTCAGAGTCGGGTCCGCTGGAGGCGAGCACCAGGTTGGATCGTTGTGCCGGCTCCGGCGCCGCCGCTTTGGCGTCGGCGGCGGCTGAGGTGTGCTGTCCAGCAGTCATCGTTCATCCTTCGTAGTCTGGAATGTGATTTAAACCTAACATCATCATTTTTATCCGGCTACACTGGTCCCATGAGCCAAGACCTGGAAAACCGGTCCGATATTGCCAAGTTGGTCGAAGAGTTCTATCGGCGCGCGTTTGCGGATCCATTGATCGGCCCCATCTTCACCGATATCGCAAAGATGGACCTCGCTCATCATCTGCCCATCATGTGCGACTTTTGGGAAACGGTGCTTTTCCGTGCCGGCCTCTACCGCCGCAACGCCCTTCAGGTACATCTGGTGCTTAGCGCGCTGTTTCCGCTGCAGCAGGAGCACTTCGAGCGGTGGCTGGCCCTGTGGGTTGAGAACGTCGACGAGCACTTCGCCGGTCCGAAGGCTGACCTTGCCAAGGTCCAGGCGGAACGCATCGCTGGGTCCATCCACCGGCGTGTCCAAGGCCGCTCCGGCAGCGACTTTGAGACCCTGAAGCCCCGGTGGGCCCAAGAGGAGCAATCGGTCGATGCCCAACGGTTCTGAAACGCGGCAGTACCACGCGGCCCTAGCGTCCCGCACCCGGAGGCGTGTCCTCGACGCGCTCGCGGATTCGCCCGTGCCCCTGGACGCGCTGGCTGTTGCCTCAGCGCTGGAACTGCATGTTTCAACGGTCCGGTTCCACCTGGACCAGCTTGAGGAGGCGCGTCTGGTCCGGCGCGAAGCCGGCGCCGAGAAGCGCCGCGGCCGTCCCCGCCTGCTTTATACAGCCGTCCTCCAGGCCGAGCGGGACGAAAGTTCGCGGGAGCAGCTCATCGAGGTGCTCGCCGGAGCCCTGGCGGACAGCGATGATGACCGTGGACGCGGCCGCGCCATTGGCGCCGGCCGGGCGTGGGGGCGGACCCTCGTCGCCGAACGCTCCGACTCCGTCGATCGGCAGAGCCCGCTCCTGAGCGTCCTCGACCAGTTGGGGTTCGACCCGGCGCCCGACGGCGACGTCGTCGAGTTGCGGGGGTGCCCGTTCCGGGGCGCCGCCCGGCAGCACCCCCAGGTCGTCTGCTCGGTCCACCTTGGACTCGTGCAGCAGTTGCTCGACGACGGCGACGCGCCCCGGAACATACGACTGCTCCCATTTGTCCAGCCGAATCTCTGCGTCATCAACGTCGCGCCACGGTAGGGGACCGCGGCGCCCTGGGTTACTTTCCCGGCCGGGAGGCGGTGACGGACGCCGCGGTCTGTTCCAGGACCTTGCGGAAGGCAAGGATGGCGGGGCGGTGGATGCTGGCGCGTCGCACGGAGGTGAACACGGTGCGGTGTGGGCTCCCCGCCGGTTCGAGCAGCTGGCAGCTGGTGTCCCGTCCGGTCCAGACGAGGTCGGGCATGAAGGCGACGGCGTTTCCGGATTCGATCAGCCGGATCTGGGCCTGCAGGTCGGCGGTTTCGTAGCGGACGTCGGGTTCAAATCCGGCCTGCCGGCAGGCCTGTTCGGCCCAGTGCCGGGAGGCTGCTCCGCGCGGTTCCATCACCCAGGGGGAGTTGCGCGCGGTTTCCACTGACGCGGCGGCGAACCGGTTGAGGTCCGGGGGTGGGACCGCGAGCCGGATGGCATCGGCGGTGAGTTCCTTGCGGTCCAGTTCCGGGTGGTGCGGGGCGGCATGGCCGGGGTATTGCTCGGCGACGACGAGGTCGAAGTCCCGGGCCCAGGTTTCGTGCAGCGCCGTCTCGGGTTCGCGCTGGACCATTTCGATCCGCACCTCGGGGAACTGCCGGGCCATGGTGGTCAGGGCGTCGGGCATCAGGGCCAGGGCGGCGGACTGGAAGACGGCCAGCCGGACGGTGCCGGTAACGGTGGTCAGTGAGGCAGCCATGTCCGATTCGGCACGTTCGAGGGTTTCGAGAAGCTCGGCGGTGTGCGCGACCAGGATCTCGGCCTGCGGGGTGAGCTGGACCCGACGCCCGGTTTTGCGCAGCAGTTCCACACCGGCTTCCTTCTCCAGCAGGGTCAGCTGCTGCGAGACCGAGGAGGGGCTGAAGTTCAACGCGGCGGCCACCTCAGCCAGGGTTCCGCGGATCTTGAGTTCGCGGAGTAGCCGCAACCGTCGAACGTCCAGCATTGGCGCTCCGATCAATCGGGAGAAGTAATGGATACTGCTCAGAAAAGATCGCTTTTCCTAAGGTGATTCTAGTCCGATACTGAGGGAAGTAGACATATGCCCCCAGGTAAGAAAGATCGGTTTCCCTCTCATGACCCACACACTCGCTGATAGCAGCTTGGACTCCGGCAGTTCGCCGTCCGGCAAGTCCCAGGAGGAACTGGCAACGGAGGCCGTCCGGCTGGTCCGGCACTGGCTCACCGAGGGCGCGAAGGTTCCGGTTGATGCATCCGCCAGGCAGTTGGCCGGGGTGCTGAAGGACCCGAACGGGCTGGACTTCACTGTCGGCTTCGTTGACGGTGTGATCCGCCCCGAAGACATGAACGTGGCGGCGCGCAACCTGGCCCGGCTGGCGCCGAAGGTTCCGGTTTTCCTGCCGTGGTACATGCGCAGCGCTGTTCGTCTGGGCGGTGCCGTGGCGCCGGTGCTGCCGCGGCTGGTGATCCCGGTTGCCCGTCGGGTGCTGCGCGAGATGGTGGGGCACCTGATAGTGGATGCCAGCGACGCGAAGATGGGTCCGGCGATCGCGAAGATCCGCAAGGACGGGGTGCACCTGAATGTGAACCTGCTGGGCGAAGCGGTGCTGGGCCGGCACGAGGCCTCCCGCCGGCTGGAGGGCACGCACAAGCTGCTGGCCCGCGAGGACGTGGACTACGTCTCCATCAAGGTCTCCTCCACGGTGGCCCCGCATTCCGCCTGGGCCTTCGAGGAAGCCGTGGAACACGTCGTCGAAAGCCTCACCCCGCTGTACCGCCGCGCGGCCGCGGCGGCGAAGCCGAAGTTTATCAACCTGGACATGGAGGAGTACAAGGACCTGGAGATGACCATGGCGGTCTTCACCCGGATCCTGGACAAGCCCGAATTCGCGAACCTGGAGTCCGGCATCGTGCTGCAGGCCTACCTGCCGGACGCGCTTTCGGCGATGATCCGGCTGCAGGACTGGGCGCAGGCCCGCCGCGCCAACGGTGGTTCACGGATCAAGGTCCGCCTGGTCAAGGGGGCAAACCTGCCGATGGAGCAGGCGGAGGCGTCCGTGCATGACTGGCCGCTGGCCACTTGGGGCACCAAGCAGGACTCGGACACCAACTACAAGCGCGTACTGAACTACGCACTCACCCCGGAACGCATCGATGCGGTGCGGGTCGGCGTCGCCGGGCACAACCTCTTCGACGTGGCCTACGCCTGGCTGCTGGCCAAGGACCGGGGCGTGGAGGCCGGCATCGAATTCGAGATGCTGCTGGGCATGGCTACCGGCCAGGCCGAGGCCGTCCGCCGCGACGTGGGTTCGTTGCTGCTGTACACCCCGGTGGTGCACCCGCAGGAATTCGACGTGGCCATCGCCTATTTGATCCGACGTCTGGAGGAGGGCGCCAGCCAGGACAACTTCATGTCCGCCGTCTTTGAACTCAGCGCCAACGAGTCCCTCTTCGAACGCGAAAAGCTGCGTTTCCTGGCCTCGCTGGAAAACCTGGACGACACCGTTCCCGGTCCCAACCGCACCCAGGACCGCAACCTGCCGGAGGCCCCGGCTCCGGTGTACGGCTTTGCCAACACCGCGGACACGGACCCCTCGCTGCCGGCCAACCAGGCCTGGGGGCGGGCGATCCTGGCACGCGTTCCCGGCTCCGAGCTGGGTGCGGCCGCCGTGGCAGCCGCCACCTTGAACACCAAAGGCGAGCTGGACGCCGTCGTACGCGACGCCGTCGAGCACGGCCAGGCCTGGGGACGCAAAACCGGGGCCGAGCGGGCGGAAATCCTGCACCGCGCCGGCGACGCCCTGGCCGCCCGCCGCGCCGAACTGCTGGAGGTGATGGCCAGCGAGACCGGCAAGACCATTGACCAGGGCGACCCGGAGGTCAGCGAGGCCACCGACTTTGCCCACTTCTACGCAGAGCAGGCCCGCATGCTCGACGACGTCGACGGCGCCAGCTTCGTACCGTCCCGGCTGACCGTGGTCACCCCGCCGTGGAACTTCCCGCTGGCCATCCCTGCCGGCTCGACGCTGGCGGCACTGGCCGCCGGCTCCGCCGTCGTCCTCAAGCCCGCCAAGCAGGCGGCCCGCACCGGGGCCCTGCTGGCCGAAGCCCTCTGGGACGCCGGCGTGCCGCGCGAGGTCCTGGCCATGGTGCAGCTGTCCGAACGCGACCTGGGCCGGGCCCTGGTGGCGCACCCGGACGTGGACCGCGTCATCCTCACCGGCGGCTACGAGACCGCCGAACTGTTCCGCTCCTTCCGCCCGGACCTGCCGCTGCTGGCCGAAACCTCCGGAAAGAACGCGATCATCGTCACCCCCAGTGCGGACTTCGACCTGGCCGCCAAGGACGTCGCCTATTCCGCCTTCGGCCACGCCGGGCAAAAATGCTCCGCCGCGTCGCTGGTGATCATGGTCGGCTCCGTGGCGAAATCCCCGCGTTTCCGCAACCAGCTCATCGACGCCGTCTCTTCACTCAAGGTCGGCTACCCCGCCGATGCCAGCACCCAAATGGGCCCGATCATCGAGCCCGCCAACGGCAAACTCCTCGACGCGCTGACCACCCTGGGTCAGGGCGAATCGTGGCTGATCAAACCCGAACAGCTCGATGAGACGGGCAAGCTGTGGAGCCCGGGCGTGCGCACCGGCGTCCG
Organism: Micrococcaceae bacterium; assembly: GCA_035999715.1. Lineage (GTDB taxonomy): Bacteria > Actinomycetota > Actinomycetes > Actinomycetales > Micrococcaceae > Arthrobacter_M. The sequence continues at coordinate 15,140 of DASYGM010000231.1, forward strand.
GCGCGGCTCCTACTTCCACCTGACGGAATTCTTCGGACCCGTGCTGGGCATCATGACGGCCGAAACCTTGGAAGAGGCCGTCGCGATCCAGAATGAGATCGAGTACGGCCTCACCGCCGGCCTGCACTCGCTCAACCCGGGCGAGCTGGACTACTGGATGGAGAACATCCAGGCCGGCAACCTCTACATCAACCGCGGCATCACCGGGGCCATCGTGCGGCGGCAGCCCTTCGGCGGCTGGAAGAAATCAGCTGTGGGCGCCGGGACCAAGGCCGGCGGTCCGAACTACCTGATCGGTCTGGGGGACTGGACACCGGCCGAGCCGGCCGGCACCGGGCTCCCCGTCCAGCACCCGGCCGTGGCGAAGCTGCTGGGCGCCGCGAAATCCGCCGGACACGCGCTGTCCGACGGCGAGGCCGCCTCGCTGGAGCAGGCCCTGCGCAGCGACGCCGCGGCCTGGGCAGCGGAATTCGGCGTGGCCCGGGACGTCTCCGGCCTCACCGCCGAGCGCAACGTCTTCCGCTACCTGCCCGTTCCTGTCACCATCAGGCTGGCCGACGGCGCACCCCTGGTGAGCCTGCTCCGCGTCCTGGCCGCCGGCCTGCTGGCCGGTTCGCCGCTCACCGTCTCATCCGCGGCGGAACTGCCCGCCGCGGTGCGGGCGGTGCTGGCCGAACTCTCGCTCCCTTTCACGGTGCAGGACGACGCCGGCTGGCTGGCAACAGCGGAGCGCCTGGGCGCCGGACGCGTCCGCCTCATCGGCACCGGCACCGCAGCTACCAAGACGCTGGCCGACGCCACCGGGGGACGTCCCGACCTGGCCGTCTACGCGCAACCTGTGACCCCGGCCGGACGGATTGAACTCCTGCCCTTCCTGCGCGAACAGGCCGTCAGCATCACCGCCCACCGGTTCGGCACCCCGAACCACCTCTCCGACGGGCTGATCTAAGCGGGTCCGTGTGGTCGGCCGCCGCTCGCGGCCGGGCGCAGGCCCCGCGTGTTTGCGCAACCGCCCGCCGCTCCCGTGGTGCTGCACAGGTGCCGCATCCGCAGCCGGCCCTCAACGGCCGGCCGCCCCCGTCGTCGTACGCTTGCGGCGCCGCAGGACCAGCCAGCGGCCCGCGAGGCCGATGGCGAACATCAGCAGCCCGCTGAGCACGGAGGCCGGTGGCAGGGTCGCGACCAGGACGGTGCAGCCGAGCAGGCCCAGCACGTGCAGCGGGCGTGGCCAGCGGCGCTGCCCAGCGGGTTGGGTCAGCGCGGAGGCGTTCGCGATGCCGTAGTAGACCAGCACCCCAAAGGAGGAGAAGCCGATGACTCCGCGCAGGTCCGTGGTCAGGACCAGGATGCTGACGACGCCGGCGAGGACGGCTTCAGCACGGTACGGCACCCAGTAGCGCGCATGAACGGCAGCGAGCCAGGAGGGCATGTCGTGGTTCCTGGCCATGGCCAGTCCGGTGCGTCCTATCCCTGCGATCAGGGCCAGGAGGGAGCCAAGACTGGCCACGGCACCGCCCGCTCGCACCAGCGGGACCAGGGCCGGGGCGTTAGCAGCCCGGACGGCCTCGGCCAACGGTGCGGCGGCGTGGGCGAGCCGGTCCGGACCGGCCGCCAGCAGCGCGGCGGTGCCCACGACCAGGTAAACCACGACGACGATGCCCAAGGCGATCGGGATGGCGCGGGGGATGGTGCACTGCGGATTGCGCACCTCCTCGCCCATGGTGGCAATCCGGGCATAGCCGGCGAACGCGAAGAACAACAGCCCGGCGGACTGCAAAATGCCGTACGGGCCGCCAGAGCCCAGGGCAGCAACACCGCCCAGATTGTCCGTGCCGGCATGGCCGCCGGCCGCGATGCCGACGACAACGATCGCGACCGCGGTCAGCGTGAGGGCAACCAGAATGCGGGCCAACAGCGCCGTTTTGGTGACCCCGCGGTAGTTCAGCGCGGTCAGCGCCAGCACCCCGGCGACGGCGACGAGCCGCTGAATCCACGACGGTGCGGGAACGGCGTAGGTGGCGAAGGTCAGCGCCATGGCCGCACAGGATGCCGTCTTGCCGATCACAAACCCCCACCCAGCGGTGAATCCCCACCAGTGCCCCAGCCGCTCCCGGCCGTAGATATAGGTCCCGCCGGAGACGGAATAGACGGCCGCCAGCTGTGCCGAAGCGGTGGCGTTGCAGTAGGCGATGAGCGCGGCAAGGGCCAGCCCGATCAGCAGGCCTGTGCCAGCCGCCCTCGCCGCCGGGCCGAACGCGGCGAACACTCCGGCACCGATCATCGAGCCCAGGCCGATGACGACGGCGTCGAAGGTTCCCAGCCGACGGACCAGGCCCGGGGTGGGATCGCTCATGCCCGGATGCCTTGCATGTTCCCAGTCTTTCACGCCTGGTCTGTCGGTCCCGGTGGGTGCGGGCGGACATCTGCCGCCCGTACAAGCGTTCGTGTGCCATGATCTGTGGTGTGACTGGACGACTGATGCTGCTGGACACCCCTTCGCTGTACTTCCGGGCCTTTTACGGGTTGCCGGACACGCTCCGCAGCCCGGACGGCGAGCCCGTCAACGCCGTCCGCGGGCTGCTGGACATTATTGCCCGGCTGGTGACCGACTTCGCCCCGGACCAGCTGGTGGCCTGCTGGGACTTCAATTGGCGTCCGCGCTGGCGGGTGGCCCTGATCCCCGGGTACAAGGCGCAGCGCGTTGCCGAGCTGGTGCCCGGCGCCGTCGATGTGGAGCAGACGCCGGAACTGCTGGTCCGGCAGATCCCGGTGATCCGGGAACTGCTGGGCGTGCTGGGCATCCCGGTCATCGGAGCCGAGGACCATGAGGCCGACGACGTGATCGGCACGCTGGCGACGCAGGCCCGGGGTCCGGTGGACATCGTGACAGGCGACCGCGACCTGTTCCAGCTGGTCGACGATGAGTCGGCGGTCCGGGTGGTCTACACGGCGCGGGGGATGAGCAAGCTGGAACTGGTCACCGACGCTGTCGTCGTCTCCAAGTATGGCGTCCTTCCGGGCCAGTACGCCGACTTCGCGGTGATGCGCGGGGACCCGTCCGACGGGCTTCCGGGGGTCGCGGGCATCGGGGAGAAGACGGCGGCCGGATTGCTGGCGCAGTTCGGCGACCTCGACGGGATCATGGCCGCCGCCGCGGAGCCAGCGACGCCGCTGTCCGCTTCGGTCCGGTCGAAGATCATGGCCGCCGCTGCGTACCTTGAGGTGGCTCCGCGGGTGGCGGAGGTGGCGCGCGGTCTGGAACTTGGGGAGATGGATGCCGCCATCCGGCCGCTGGACGCCGACCGGATTGAGACGCTGAAGGCTCTCTCCGCGAAATGGGGGCTGGGCGGATCGTTGGACCGGACCATCCGTGCCCTGGGCAGGAACATCGAGTGAGCGGTTTGTGGG
>DASYGM010000238.1:0-19895 GCA_035999715.1 Micrococcaceae bacterium
TGGGGGAGGCCCGGCAGGTGACCGAATCGCTGGCCGAGGCCAGCCGGGACCTGATCATCCGCGACGTTTTCGCCGGGCCACTGACGCCCAAGCCCTTGACCACGGTGGAGTTCACCGTCCAGGCGCGCCGGATCCTGGCCCCCGGCGGCGTCTACCTGGTCAACTGCGGCGACGCTCCCGCCCTGGCTACGGCGCGCCGGGAGGCGGCGACCATCAGCGCCGGCTTTGCGCACACCGCGATCATCGCGGACCCGCCGATGCTCAAGGGCCGGCGCTACGGCAACATCATCATCGCCGGCAGCGACGCCCCGCTGGCGGAAAACCCGTTGCTGACGCGCGAACTGCTGGGAGGGGCCGTTCCCGCACAGCTGTGGGATGACGCGGCGGTGCGCAGATTCGCCCTCGGAGCCCCGCTGCTCACCGATTGAGCGGGCGGCCCAGGAGGGCGTCCCGGTGGGCGGCGGCCTGCCCGCGGAGGGCGGCGACGACGGCGGCTACCGCAGGCTGGCGGAGCGAGTCGGGACGCAGCACCATCCAGTACGGCAACTGCTCCCGGAAGTCCGCCGGCAGCAGGCGGACCAGGTCGGCGTGGCGGTCGGCCATGAAACAGGGCAGGAAACCGATGCCGGCACCGGCCCGGGTGGCTTCCACGTGGACAAAGACGTTCGTTGAGCTCAGCGAATCCCGCATGGACGGAACCAGCCGGCGCGGGGCATCCAGGTCGTCGACCTGCAGCATCGAATCGACAAAGTACACCAGCGGATGCTTCGTCAACTCCTGCACCGTCGAGGGCGTTCCGTGCTCGGCCAGATAGTCCCGCGAGGCATACATTCCGAGCACGTATTCGCCCACCCGGAGGGCCTGCGCGCGGTGCACCTGCGGCTCGCCGACCACTACCTCGATGTCCAGGCCGGAACGGTGCTGCAGCGCCCGCCGCGTCACGGTCACGATTTCCACGCTCAGGCCCGGATGCCGGCGCCGCAGGGAGGCCACGGCCGGTGCTGCGATGTAGGCGCTGAAGCCATCCGTGGCGGACATCCGGACCACACCGGAGAGTTCTTCCGCGGAGCGTGCGGATTCCGAAAGCCCCTGCATCGCGGATTCGATTCCCTCGGCAACGGACACGGCCCGGTGGCCCAGTTCGGTCAGCTCCCAGCCGCCCACCGTGCGCGAGAGCAGCCGGCCGGCCATCACCTTCTCAAGCGCGCCAATCCGCCGGGAAACCGTGGTGTGGTTCAGGCCCAAGGTAGCTGCCGCCGTCGTAAATCGTCCGCTCCGCGCGACTGCCAGCAGCACCAGCAGATCATCCGGATGGGCAGGAGCGGCCGTCGCCGGTTTTGTCGTCACCTCTGCATTCTTGCAGATCTCCTCTGCGGCATTGGGCATTGCTGCACCCATCCACCCTGCCTAATACTGCACTAGGGTCCCGATGTGCTCCAGGACACAAACCCGAGGATCCGGCGGTGGCGGGACGAGCTTAAAGGAGAGAGCAATGGCAGAGCAGTTAACAGGCCACAACGGCAGCAGCACGGGAGCCGTCAGGCGCAGCGGAGGTGTACCGCGGACCGGGCAGGAAACCGGACAGGGCGGGACGGCGGCGCTGAAGCGGATCGTCGCCGCCTCGATGGCCGGCACTATGGTGGAGTGGTACGACTTCTTCCTCTACGCCACCGCCGCTGCCCTGGTTTTCAGCAAGGTGCTGCTGCCCAAGATGGGCAATGAATACGACGGCATCATCGCCGCCTTCCTGACCTACGCCGTCGGCTTCATTGCCCGGCCGCTGGGCGGCGTGATCTTCGGCCACATCGGGGACAAACTGGGCCGCAAGAAGACGCTGCAGACCACCATTCTCATGATCGGCGCGGCCACCGTGCTGATGGGCTGCCTGCCCACCTTCGCCACGATCGGCGTCTGGGCTCCAATCCTGCTGGTGGCGCTGCGCTTCATCCAGGGCCTGGCGCTGGGTGGGGAATGGGGTGGTGCCGTGGTGCTGGTGGCCGAGCACAGTCCGGACCGCAGCCGCGGCTTCTGGTCCTCCTGGCCGCAGGCGGCGGTTCCGGTGGGCAACCTGCTGGCCACGGTGGTGCTCTGGATCATGTCCGTGACCCTGACGCCGGAGGGCTTCCTGTCCTGGGGCTGGCGCGTCGCTTTCTGGCTCTCCGCCGTCGTCGTCGTGATCGGCTACATCATCCGCACCAAGGTGACCGAGTCGCCGATCTTCGAGGCGGCGCGGGCCGAGGTGGAGGAGGAGAAGGTCAGCGGCTACGGCGTGTTCGGCGTCATCCGGCGGTATCCGCGCGGCGTGCTGACCGGGATGGGACTGCGGTTCGCGGAGAACATCATGTACTACCTGGTGGTCAGCTTTTCCATCGTCTACCTCTCCACCGGGCTGAAGATGGGCACGGCCACCATCCTGGGCCTTATTGCCATCGCGCACATCTGCCACTTCATCGTGATCCCGCTGGTGGGCCGGCTGTCCGACCGCTATGGCCGCAAGCCGGTCTACCTGGCCGGTGCCATCCTGGGCGGGACCTGGGGAATGTGGGCGTTCCCGCTGATGGGCACCCGGAACGACTGGATCATCCTGCTGGTGATCATTGTGGGGCTGTGCTTCCACGCGCTGATGTACGCCGGTCAGCCCGCCCTGATGAGCGAAATGTTCCCCACCCGGATGCGCTACTCCGGGGTCTCGCTGAGCTATCAGGTCACGTCGCTGGTGGCCGGGTCGCTGGCGCCGATCCTGGCCACGCAATGGCTCAAGGACACGGGCTCCTGGGTGCCGACGGCGCTGTACCTGCTCGGCGCGGGCGTTGTCACCGCGGTTTCCGTACTGGCGCTGAGGGAGACCAGCGGGATCGCGCTGCGCGAGGTGGATGAGGCGGACCTCCGGCGTGGCGCGGCGGGCCAGCCGCTGCAGGCATCGGGGGCGGGGTCGTGAGCAGTGACAGGTCCGACGACGGCGGGATGTCTCTCGTGGGCGGGGCGTCCGGGGACGGCGTGAGCGACCTGCCGGAGTCCACCTCCCCGGCCGCCGGCGCCTCCCTTACCGGGCGCCGCGCCCTGGTGACGGGCGGGGCGAGCGGAATCGGGGCCGCCGTCGTCCGCCAGCTTGCCGCCCAAGGTGCCCGCGTCACGGTGGCCGACCTGAACGCGGCCGCGGCCCGGCAGTTGGCGGAGGAGGTCGACGGCGATGCCTGGGTTGCGGATCTGACCGACACCGCCGCGCTGGCCGGGGCGCGGCTGGAAACGGACATCCTGGTCAACAACGCCGGCATCCAGCAGATCAGCCCGCTGGAGGAGTTCAACCCGGAGGATTTCCACCGCATCCTGACGCTGATGCTGGAGGCGCCGTTCCTGCTGATCCGGGCCGCGCTGCCGCACATGTACGCGCAGAAGTTCGGCCGGATCGTCAACATCTCCTCGGTGCACGGACTGCGGGCCTCTCCCTTCAAGGGCGCCTACGTTGCAGCCAAGCACGGCCTCGAAGGGCTGTCGAAGGTGGCGGCGCTGGAGGGCGGGGAGCGCGGGGTGACCAGCAACTGCGTGAATCCCGGATACGTCCGCACGCCGCTGGTGGAGACACAGATCGCGGACCAGGCCAGGGTGCACGGGATCAGCGAGGCCGAGGTGCTAAGCAAAGTCATGCTCACGGAAAGCGCCATCAAGCGGCTGGTTGAGCCGGAGGAAGTGGCTTCCCTGGTGGGCTGGCTGGTGTCCGGGCCGGCGGCGATGGTCACCGGCGCCTCGTACACGATGGACGGCGGCTGGTCCGCCCGCTGACACATCCCGCACCTGCGCCGCTCCGCAGCATGCCGCCCTCTGCCGCCCCTCCGCAAGATGCCCCCCCTCTATGTTGAGAACACAGTTCGCGCCCATCTTTTTCCGTACATGGGCGCGAACTGTGCTCTCAACGGGGTGGGAGCCGGAGGAGCTGTGGATAACCGTCCCTGGATGCGGACCCGGCGCCGACAATCAACTATGCGACTTAAACCATTGCCGCCGTCGTTGCTTTCCGGGTCCTTCTCCCTGCGAGCAGCGGACAAGGCCGGGATACCAAGGAAACGCACGCGTGCCCGGGACGTCTTCACCGTGTCGCGTGGAATCCGCATGCCACTCGACGGGGCACCGAAGGGTGCGGACGCGCTGCGGGCGTACACGGACCTGGACGATTGGTCCCTGCTCTCACACCATTCCGCGGCCCGGGTGCTGCGGATCGCCCTCCCGCCGTGGGCCCAGGCGGATTGGCGCATCCACGTGGCGCGGCAGGCGACGGGGAGTACGCCGCGGCGGGTGAATGTTGTGGGCCACCGGCTGCATCTGGCCCAGGATGAAACGGCAATGGTCGACGGCGTGCGGGTCACCTCGGCGCCTCGGACGTGGCTGGACCTTGCCTCACTGCTCAGCCTCGATGAACTTGTGGCCGCCGGAGATTCCATCGTCTCCGCGCACGGTCCCGAATTCCCCGTGCCCAAGGAACCTATCGCGACGCTGGACAGCATGCAGCGCATCGTGGCGAAACACGGGCGTTCCCGCGGCATCCTGAACGCCCGTGCAGCGCTGGATCTGATCAGGGTCGGGGTGGACAGCCCGCCGGAGACGCAGATGCGCCTGGCCCTGGTTCGGGCGGGGCTGCCGGAACCGGAACTGAATGTGATCATCCTGGATCCGGGAGGGGTGCCGAGAATCTGGCCAGACGCGGCTTACCCCGGCTACCGAGTCAGCCTCCAGTACGACGGCGGCCACCACGATGCCGAGCGCCAGTACGGCAGCGACATCCGCCGGGGCGATTGGACCGCGCACCTGCATTGGCTGGAGGTGCGGGTGGACAAAAGCGATTTGAGCGGGGAGAAGCCTGCGGTGGTCGGCAAGGTGCTCAGGGCATTGAAGTCCCGCGGCTACGGGTTGAGGTGACACTACGCGCCCATGTTGTCGAAAACATGGGCGCGTAGTGTGCTTTCAACGGGCCGGGACGGGGGACTCTTCTGCGGCCGGGGCCGGGACGGGGGACTCTTCGGCGGCCTGGGCCGGGACGGGAAGGTGCCCCGTTTCATCCACCAGGACAGCGCGCTGCAGACCACGTCCGCGGACGCACAGCTTGTATGCGAGGGCCAGCAGCACCAGCCACGCGGCGCCAACATACAGCGCCACCCGAGTGTCGTCGAACACGCCCAGAATCACTATCACCGCGGCCATAAAGGCGATGGTCGCCAGCGATGCGGCCGGCCAGAGCGGGACAGGGAAGCGCGACGGCGCCAGGGACTTGCGGGCTATCTCGCGTTTCATCGCCACATGGGAGGCCAGGATCATCACCCAGACCCAGACGGTGGCGAAGGTGGCAATGGAAGCGATGACCAGGAAGACGTTGTCCGGGATCACGGCGTTGAGCACCACACCAACCAGCAGGATGCCGCCCATCATCACCACGGTCAGCCAGGGAACGCCGTGCCGGGACACCTTGCCAAAGGCTGCCGGGGCGTGTCCCTGCTGTGCCAGCCCGAACAGGATGCGGCCGGCGCCGAAGATGTCGCTGTTCACCGCGGACAGGGCGGAGGTGATCACCACAACGTTGAGGATGTGCGGTGCAGCCGGGATGCCCAGACCGCTGAAGATCTGGACGAACGGGCTGCCCTGGTTGCCCACCTCATTCCACGGGTACAGGCTCATCAGCACGGCCAGCGTCAGCACGTAGAACAGCAGCACGCGGACCGGGACGGTGTTGACGGCCTTGGGGATGACCTGCTGCGGGTCCGCAGCCTCGCCGGCGGTGATGCCGATGGTTTCGATCCCACCGAAGGCGAACATGACGACGGCGAACGCGGCCAGCAGGCCGCCGAACCCGTTGGGGAACAGCCCGCCATGGCCTACCAGATTGCCCAGGCCCGCCTGCACCCCCGCACCGGCCCCGGAACCGGCGCCGGCATGGAAGCCAAAGACGATAATGGCCACGCCGCCGGCAATCATGGCGATGATCGCGACCACCTTGATCAGCGAGAACCAGAACTCAAGTTCGCCGAAGACCTTGACGCTGAGCAGGTTCAGTGCGGCAAGGAAGAAGATGATGGACAGCACCCAGATCCAGCGCGGGGCGTCCGGAAACCAGAACCCCATGTAAATACTGAATGCGGTGACGTCGGCGATTGCAACGATGGCCATCTCGAACACGTAGGTCCACCCGGTGACGAAGCCGGCGAAGGGGCCCAGGTACCGGCTGGCGTACTGGCCGAAGGATCCGGAGACCGGATGCCGGACGGCCATTTCGCCCAGTGCCCGCATCACCATGAAGACGGCTGCACCGCCAATCATGTAGGCCAGCAGTACCGCCGGTCCGGCCTTCTGGATGGCGGATGCGGAGCCGTAGAAGAGCCCCGTGCCGATGGCCGAGCCCAGGGCCATGAAACGGATGTGGCGGACGTTCAGCCCCCGGCTCAGGGTGGAACCAGCTTGTTGCATGAGGTGCATACCTAACTTTTTTGGGGTGGATCGTGTTCCAGCACATCACGTGCCTCGACGCTGTGACGGTCGTCACCGGCCTCTGCTGTCTTCCATCTCAGACAGTGCACGGCCCTCCGCCCTGACCCTTCTCCAAGGCCGGCGCCAGCGGGACCGGCCCGGTCGGATTCACTGTCAACACCCCCCACTCGCCTGTCTGGTATTCCAGACAGGCGAGTGCTTTTATGGTAGATGAAGGCGGTGCGGGTGCGGGAACGTTAAGTACGGTATCCCGGACAGGCCCACCTCAGCCCGCCACCCGCCGTCGAACATCCCCTCCAGAGGCGAGGAATCACATGACCACCACCCAAACCAAGCCGCTCTCCAAGGTTCCCGCCGCGGAAAACACCCTCCGGTTGCTCAAGTTGCTGGCGTCCAAGCGCGGCCCGATGGCGGCCTCCACCATTGCCTCCAGCCTGGACCTGCCGCGCTCCAGTGTCTATCACCTGCTCGGCGTGATGGAGCAGAACGGGTTTGTCCTGCACCTGCACGAGGAGCAGCGCTACGGTCTGGGCATCAGCGCGTTCGAGCTCAGTTCAGCCTATTCCCGGCAGGAGCCACTGTCCCGGCTCGGCAGGCCGATGCTCGCCGCACTGGTGGACGGCATCGGTGAAAGCGCACATCTTGCCGTGCTGCACGGCCGCGATGTCCTCTACATTGTGGAGGAGCGGGCCAAGAATCGTCCGTCCCTGGTGACCGACGTCGGCGTGCGGCTCCCCAGCCATCTCACCGCGAGCGGGCGGGCCATCCTCGCCGCGCTGCCCAAGTCCCAGGTGCGGGCCTTGTATCCCAACGCCGCAGCGTTCACCTCCCGGCACCAGACGGAGTCGCCGATCCTGAAGTATTCGGCGCTGTCCTCGCATCTGGACCAGGTGCGCCAGCGCGGTTACGCCACCGAGCACGGCGAGGTGACGCCGGGCTTCGGTTCGGTGGCGGCTGCGGTCACCGACCACCTGGGGTGGCCGACGGCTGCGGTCGCCGTGACGTTCCTGGAGGAGAAGGTGCCGGCTGAGCAGTGGCCGGACCTGGCCAGCCGGGTGCAGAAGGTGGCCAACGAGTTGTCCAATCGCATACACGGGCGCCCCCGCGCCTGACTGCCCATCAAACAGCCGAGTCTGGAATACCGGACGGCATCAGGGAAAAACCCTTGGTGTGCCGAGCCTCACAGGCTTTGATTGAAATAGAGAACATTCCCACACCTTCCCCCGGAGCCGTTCCCCGCCCGGGCGGACCATCAAGAGAATTAGGAGTCGACATGACACCCGCTGATTTCCACACCGGTGCCCGTCCGGTCCGGGCGCCCCGCGGTACCGAGCTGACGGCGAAGAGCTGGCAGACCGAAGCCCCGCTGCGGATGCTGATGAACAACCTGGACCCGGAGGTGGCCGAGCGACCCGATGATCTGGTGGTGTACGGAGGGACCGGACGTGCGGTCCGCAGCTGGGACGCGTTCGACGCAATCACCCGCACACTGGCCGGGATGGAAAAGGACGAGACGCTGCTGGTGCAGTCCGGCAAGCCGGTGGGCGTGTTCCGCACCAACGAGTGGGCGCCGCGGGTGCTGATCGCCAACTCGAACCTGGTGGGCGACTGGGCGAACTGGCCCGAATTCCGCCGGTTGGAGGCCGAGGGGCTGATGATGTACGGCCAGATGACGGCCGGATCCTGGATCTACATCGGCACCCAGGGCATCCTGCAGGGCACCTTCGAAACCTTCGCGGCCATCGCTGCCAAGCGCTTTAGCGGCACCCTGGCCGGCACGCTCACCCTCACCGGCGGCTGCGGCGGCATGGGCGGTGCCCAGCCCCTGGCCGTCACGCTCAACGGGGGTGCCTGCCTGATTGTCGACGTCGACGAGACCCGGCTGCGCCGACGCGCCGGCAAACGCTACCTCGACGACGTCGAAACGGACCTGGATGCGGCCCTGACCAAGGTGCTCGCGGCCAAGGCGGAGAAGCGGGCGCTCTCGGTCGGCTACGTCGGCAACGCCGCGGAGGTGTTCCCCGAACTGCTGCGCAGACACAAGGCCGGCGAAATCACGGTGGACATTGTCACGGACCAGACCAGCGCTCATGACCCGCTGAGCTATCTGCCCACGGAGTACAGCGTGGAGCAGTGGGACGCCGAGGCCAAGGCGGACCCGGACGGCTTCACCAAGAAGGCGCAGAACGCGATGGCCCGGCACGTACAGGCGATGGTGGAATTCCAGGACGCCGGTGCGGAGGTCTTCGATTACGGCAACTCCATCCGCGACGAGGCCCGCCAGGGCGGCTGCAGCCGGGCATTCGAGTTCCCCGGCTTCGTCCCGGCGTACATCCGCCCGCTGTTCTGCGAGGGCCTGGGCCCGTTCCGCTGGGTGGCCCTGTCCGGGGACCCGGAAGACATCCGCGTCACCGACGAGGCCCTGAAGGAGCTCTTCCCGGAGAACTCGCACCTGCACCGCTGGCTGGATGCTGCCGCCGAGCACGTTGAATTCGAGGGCCTGCCGGCACGCATCTGCTGGCTGGGCTACGGCGAGCGGGCCAAGGCCGGTGTGCTGTTCAACCAGCTGGTGGCCGAGGGCAAGGTCAAGGCACCGATCGTGATCGGCCGCGACCACTTGGACTCGGGCTCTGTGGCCTCCCCGTACCGGGAGACCGAGGCGATGGCGGACGGCTCGGACGCGATCGCGGACTGGCCGCTGCTCAACGCGCTGCTGAACACCTCCTCCGGTGCCACCTGGGTCTCCATCCACCATGGCGGCGGCGTCGGCATCGGCCGGTCCATCCACGCCGGGCAGGTCTCGGTGGCGGACGGCACCGAACTCGCCGCGCAGAAGCTCGAGCGCCTGCTTACCAACGACCCGGGCATGGGCGTCATCCGCCACGTCGACGCCGGTTACGACCGCGCCGTCGAGGTCGCCCAGGAACGCGGCGTCCGTATCCCCATGCGCGAAGGCAACTGACCCATCGAGTGAGCACTTGGTGTTGGATACAGACCTGTATCGCGCACGGAGTGCTCACTCGATCACCGGAAGCACCCCCTCAAAAGATTTAGAAGGTAAGAAGCCATGACCGCAGAAGTCCTCGAAACCAGCGACGTCCTCCTCTCCAGTTCCGGCGTCACGCTGGAAGACGTCATCGCCGTCGCCCGCCATGACGCCAAGGTGACCATCAGCCAGGAAGCCCTCGACGCAGTCGCCCAGGTCCGGGCCCACATTGACGAGCTGGCGCACTCGGAGGTCCCGGCCTACGGCATCTCCACCGGCTTCGGCGCGCTGGCCAACCGGCACATCCCGATGGACATGCGTACCCAGCTGCAGAAATCGCTGATCCGCAGCCACGCGGCCGGAATGGGACCCGTCGTGGAGCGCGAGGTGGTCCGGGCGCTGATGTTCCTGCGCGCCAAGACCCTGGCCTCCGGGCGCACCGGCATCCGGCCCGCCGTCGTGCAGACCATGGTCGATGTGCTGAATGCCGGCATCACCCCGGTGGTGCGCGAATTCGGCTCGCTGGGCTGCTCGGGCGACCTGGCCCCGCTGTCGCACTGCGCGCTGGTGCTGATGGGCGAGGGCGAGGCGACAGGCCCGGACGGCACGCTCTTCGGCGGCTCCGGCCGCCCCGTCTCCGAGCTGCTGGCCCAGCACGGCATCGAGCCGGTGGTGCTCGCCGAGAAGGAGGGCCTGGCGCTGGTCAACGGCACGGACGGCATGCTGGGCATGCTGCTGATGGCCATAGCGGACCTGCGTGAACTGCTGACGACGGCGGACATCACCGCTGCGCTGTCGGTGGAGGGCCTGCTGGGCACGGACCAGGTGTTCCTGCCCGAGCTGCACGCCGCGCTGCGGCCGCATCCCGGCCAGGCCGCCAGCGCGGACAACATGCTCCGCGTGCTGTCCGATTCCCCGATTGTCGCCTCGCACCGGGTGGGGGACAGCCGGGTGCAGGATGCATACTCGCTGCGCTGCGCCCCGCAGGTAGCCGGCGCCGCCCGCGACACCGTGGACCATGCCTACCTGGTGGCCACCCGTGAACTGGCCGCCGCGATCGACAACCCGGTGGTGCTGGCGGACGGACGGGTCAGCTCCAACGGCAACTTCCACGGCGCGCCGGTGGCCTACGTGCTGGACTTCCTGGCCATTGTCGCCGCGGATGTGGCCTCGATTGCCGAGCGCCGCACGGACCGGGTGCTGGACCCCGCCCGCTCGCACGGGCTGCCCGCCTTCCTGGCCGGGGACCCGGGCGTGGACTCCGGGCTGATGATTGCGCAGTACACCCAGGCGGGCCTGGTTTCGGACAGCAAGCGGCTGGCTGTCCCGGCGTCGGTGGACTCGATCCCGAGCTCGGCCATGCAGGAGGACCACGTCTCGATGGGCTGGCACGCCGCCCGGAAGCTGCGCCGCGCGGTGGAGAACCTGCGCCGCGTGCTGGCCATTGAGCTGGTCACAGCAGCGCGTGCGATCGACATGCGCGCCCCGCTGCAGCCCGGCCCGGCCGCCGCAGCCGTGCTCGCGGTGCTGCGCGAAACGGTGGACGGGCCAGGCCAGGACCGGTTCCTTTCCCCGGAACTGGAGGAAGCGGACCGCCTGGTCGCAGCCGGGGCCATCCGCGCGGCCGCAGAGTCCGCCGTCGGCCAGCTGAACTAGCAGGTCCGTTGGAGGTGGCGTGCCGCTACAGATCAACCGTTACAGATTAACCGCAACATATTCACCCGCTACAAAGGAGTAGATGGTTATGAAGGCACGAGCGAACGTGCGCAGTGTTCCAAGCCCGGCAACCGGGCCGATGGTGGCGCAACGGGGCGCTCCGGCCGCGGTGGTTCCCGGTGCGCCGAAGCACAAAAGCTGGGCTTGCCTTGTCATCGGCGAAGAGATCGAGGTCCTCCGTGGCGGCGAGGTGGTCTGCACCGGCCGGGTGGACGACGTATCGTTGAACGGCAATGTGTTGTGGGTCCGGCCTGCGGATCCGGCCCAACGGCAACTGTTCGTGGCGGCCGACGCCGTCCGGGTCCGACCGCGGGACTCGTCCGACCGCTGGACCGACGAGCGTTAGCGAAGCAGCGTGTTCACCAGCCGCGCCGCCACCTTGGCGGTGCGGCTGTCGACGTCGAACTCCGGATTCAGTTCGGCAACATCGCAGTGGAACAGCTTCCCGCTTGCCGCGATCTGCCGGCAGACGCCGGTGATGACGGGCATAGGAACGCCGTACGCCGCGGGGGCGCTGACACCCGGCGCCACCGCCGCAGGCAGTACATCCAGGTCGATCGTCAGATAAAGCAGGTCGACGCTGTCCAGGAACGCCGCCACAAACGCGTGCACCGGCTCGATCTGGCAATCCTCGTCCAGCAGATACCGCACGCCCAGCCGGTCCGCGGTGTCGAAGAGGGTACGGGTGTTGTTGGCTTCACTGATGCCGACGACGGCGTAGCTGAGTTCGCGTCCGACGCCGGCTTCGGCGTGGGCCATCTGCAGGAACGGGGTGCCCGAGCTGGGAACGGGTGCATCCCGCAGATCAAAGTGCGCGTCCAGGTTCAGCACGCCCAGCCGGGCGCCCTGCCTGATCCGCTGCGACCCGGCGACCCCCAGATAGCTGGCGTAGGCGGTCTCATGTCCGCCGCCCAGGACGACGGGCAGCGCGCCGGCATCGAGCAGGGCGCTGATGGCGCGGCCGGTGCGGGCCTGCCCGCCCTCCAGATCCGTTCCGGCGACGGCGACGTCACCGGCGTCGTGCGCTGTCCTGTCCAGATGGAAGGCCAGGGAACCCAGGGCGGTGCGGATCGCGGCTGGCGCGGCGGCTGCTCCCTGGCGCCCCTGGTTGCGCCGGACACCCTCATCGCTGCAGAACCCCAGCAGCACGGCCGGTCGGGTTTGCGCTACGGGGTGGTTCTGCAGAGTCCCGGAACCGGTGCCTGACGTCTCCGGGCCCAATCCCTCGGACCTGGCCTGTAGGGACCCGGCCAGGGGTGAAACGGCCTGCCACCAGCGTCGGTGTTCGGTGCCGTCGCCGTCGAAGCGGCCGGTCCACGGCTCCGGGGGAGTGTCAACGTCCAGCGCAGGGAAAACCATACTTCCTAGCTCACCCCAGGTCCGCATCCAATACCAGCAGCACCGCCGTCGATCCGTCCGGTATCCCAGAACCTCCCGCCGGCTCCCCCGCACCCAACACCCGTTGAAAGCACAGTTGGTGCCCATGTTTTCGAAAACATGGGCGCCAAGTGTTGCCTCAACGAAGGGGAGGTGAGGGCCTATTTGACCCCGAACATCTGCTCGAGGGGCCCGATCCCGAAGAAGATGACGAACGCCACGGCCACCGCCCACATCAGCGGGTGGATGTCCTTGAGGCGGCCCTGGGCGACGCGGATGACCACGTAGGCAATGAAGCCGGCGCCGAGTCCGTTCGCGATCGAGTAGGTGAACGGCATCAGGATAAACGTCAGGAAGGCCGGGATGGCGATGCCCCAGTCGGACCAGTTGATCTTGCCCACCTGCGAAACCATCATGAAGCCGACGACCACCAGTGCGGGTGCCACGGCCTCAAAGGGAACCAGTTTGATCAGCGGGGTGACGAACATGGCCAGCAGCAGCAACAGTCCCGTCACGACGGAGGCCAGGCCGGTGCGTGCTCCTTCACCGATGCCGGCTCCGGACTCGACGAAGATCTGGTTGGAGGACACGGAGGACCCGCCGCCGGCAATGGCGCCGAAGGCGTCCACCAGCAGGACTCGGTCCACGTTGGGGATGTTCCCGTCCTTGTCGATGGTGCCGGCCTCGCCGGCCAGGCCCACCATGGTCCCCATGGCGTCGAAGAAGATGCTGAGCAGAATCACGAAGGCCAACAGCACGGCGGCAACGGCGCCGAGGTGGGTGAAGGAACCGAACAGGTCGAACTTGCCGATCAGACTCAGGTCCGGCAGGGACCAGTTGGACATTTGCGGGGTCACCAGGGACCAGCCCTCCGGGTTGGAGGTCTTGCCGTCGAAGCTGGGACCGATGTGCAGGGTCAGCTCCAGGATGTTGGCGAGGATGGTGGAGGCGATGATCCCGATCAGGATGGCGCCCTTGACCTTGCGCACCACCAGCACGATGGTCAGGAGCAGGCCAAAGACGAAGACCGCGGTGGGCCAGCCCAGGAGTTTGCCGTCAAATCCAAGCCCCACCGGCACCGTGGTCCCGGCGGAGTCCGGGTTGCGGCGGACGAAGCCGGCATTGACCAGGCCGATCAGGGCGATGAACAGCCCGATGCCCACCACGATGGCGGTTTTCAGATCCTGGGGCACGGCCTTGAAGACGGCTGTCCGGAAACCGGTGAGCACCAGGATGAACATAGTGATACCCGAAATCATCACCAGCCCCATCATGTCCGGCCATGTCAGCCCGGGGTGGGTGGCGACGGTGATGGCCACGAAGGCATTCACACCCAGTCCGGTGGCAAGCGCAAACGGGTGCTTGCCCCATGCCCCCATCAGGATGGTGAGGATTCCGGCCACGAAGGCGGTGGCTGCCGCGACCTTCTCGACGCCCAGGACGTTACCGGAGGAATCCGCACCGGAAAGGATCAGCGGGTTCAGGACCACGATGTAACTCATCGCGAAGAAGGTGGCAAAACCTCCGCGGACCTCCCGGGAAATATTGGAACCTCGTTGGGAAATGAGGAAATAGCGGTCCAGCACGGAGCCTTTAAGCGCCACTGAAATGCCCTCCAGCAGTAGGCGATGAATAAATCTGACTACTTAGAATCCTAGTGTGCGCCGTGGGATGCCCCTGCCCGTGTCCACAGTGCGTGGCGTAACGTGGAACGCACTCCACGTCCCGCTACGGAAGGTCCAGCCATGACCGTTGCTCCGCCGAACCTTAGCCGCGTGGTCGACAGCTCAGTCGACCGGGCCGCCGGCAGCGCCGCTGGCGTCGCCCGCACCGCCGTCCGCACCGTCGCCCGCACCGCCGTCCGCAGTGCAGCCGCAGCTCTGCTGGCCGCCGTCGTCGTGCTGCTCGCAACGATCGGACCAGCCTCCACCGCATCAGCCCACGACGTGGTGGAAAGCACCAACCCCGCCAGCGGTTCCACGGTGGCCAGCCTGCCGGCAGACCTCACCATCACCCTGGACAACACACCCGGCGCCCTGGGCTCCACGATCCAGGTCAAGGACGCCAGCGGCAAGGACTGGGCGCAGGGGAACGTCCAGGTGGTGGATCACGTCGTCACCCAGAAACTCGCGGCTGGCGGCCCTGCGGGCAAGTACACCGTGCTGTGGCGCCTGGTTTCCTCGGACAGCCATCCGATTGAAGGCACCTTCAGCTTCACCGCGGTTGGCGGTGTCGCAGGTGGGGACGCTTCGGCGGCCAACACGGCCGCTCCGGCGCAGACGACGACGGCGGCGGTGCCGGCAGCGCAGCCCGCGGCGGGGTTTCCGTGGGGGATTGTGGTCACGATTGTGGTGCTGGTGCTTGCGGTGGCGGCGCTGGGGATCTTCGCCAGGCGCCGGTTGAACCGGGCCGAAGACTGATTCTGCGCTGGCGATTCTGCGCCAGCCCCGGGCTTCGGCTCCCGGACCTTACGCCAGTGCCCGCATGGCGCCGGCACCGTTGCGCACCGAGATGGCCTGGCTGACCACCTTAGCCTGGTGCAGGATTTCCTTCGTGCTAGGGGTCACCAGGTCGCCCACCCCCACCAGGTACAGGCCCAGCGCGCGCAGCGCGTTCATGAAGTCGCGGCTGATCTTGATGCCCAAAGACGTGAGGATCCGGCGCAGCTGGTTTTGCGCGCACCGGGTCAGCACAATGTTGTCCGCCATCAGCACTCCATCCGCCGTACGGATGATCCACTTCCCTGGCCGGGACGGGCCGCCGGCGTTCCCGGCGGCCATGCTCAGGTCAACCGCGCGGGTGGAGTTGCGGACATCCAGGTGGTGGGTCTGGGCGTAGCGCCGCAGCAGGCGCAGGATCTCCGCACGTTCGCCTATTGCGCCTGCATCTGCCGCATCGGGGCGCCGCCCCGGGGCGGCCGCGTCGAGGAAGTCCAGGCCGTCCACCACGATGGCAGCAACGCCCTGCCGGCTCAATTCGCTGGCCACGGCCAGCCCGGACAGCCCCGAACCGATCACCACCGTGGTGGTGCTCTCGGCGGCCGAGGGCGTTGACGGCACACTCATCATGGATCAAGTCCTTCACTGACAAACGGATAACGCATTCCCCGGCGCAGGGCCTGCCCGCAGGGCAAAGCCGTTCGCCGGAGGGCGGGTGGAGAAAACACGCGTCTGCCCTCGGCATAGTGAAACAGGCCTATCGGTTCAGCGATTTCTCGAAGACTACAGAACTTTTCCAAGGCTGGATAGACCTTTCCAAAGATTGTGGACGACCGGGCCCGGCGCGTCCCCGACAACCAGCGTCGCGTCCAGGAACGGTGCCGGAACAGTGCGGGGAAAGACAGGGGAATGGAGCCGATTCCTCCTCCGAATGGAAATATTCCGCCTCCGGTCAGCCGGCCCCGCCGCGTCGACTTGACCTTCCCAAATGAACCGAGAATAGTTCCAGATATGGGCTTCCAGCGGGAGCCTTAGCCGTTGCAACGGGGCGGCGGCGCTGAGCCAAGGAGGCGCGCCGTGACCGAACCGACAGGCAATGTTGAACAGGGCAAGCAGCCGGAGAGCGCCCCTATACCGACAGGCATCGTCGTGGGTGTGGACGGCTCGGACCAGGGGAACTGCGCCCTTGTCTGGGCCGCGCGCGAGGCGGTGCGCCGCCGTCGTCCGCTGCATCTGGTAACTGCCTACAGCGTGCCCATCTTCGCCGCCTCCGGCCTGGACGGCGGCTACGCAACCGTCGACGACGACGTCATCCGCGAGGGCGCCGAGGCCGTCCTGCAGCAGGCGGTCGCCAAACTGGGCGAGCAGCACATCGAACTCGACGCCCGGGTCGAAAGCGGTGACGCAGCCGGAGTACTGCTGGAAATGTCGCAGACGGCGGAGCTGCTGGTGTTCGGCTCCCGCGGCCGCGGCGGCTTCGTGGGCAGGCTGCTCGGCTCGGTCAGCAGCGCCCTGCCGGCGCATTCCAAATGCCCGACTGTCACCGTTCCGCTCAGCTGCGCGGACAGGCTCGGGGAGATTCCCCGGCACGCGCCGGGACGCCAGGACAAGCCCGCGACGGACCAGGTGCAGAACGTGGTCACGGTCGGGGTGGACGGATCGGACCAGGCCCGGCTGGCCGTGCTGGTGGCTGCCGAGCAGGCCCAGCGCCTGGGCCGTGCCCTCCAGGTGATCTGCGCCGTCCCACCCTACACCGGCTCGATGGCCTGGGTGCCGGCGCCCCTGGACAGAGATGCGCTGTTCCGCGATATCAGGGTTCAGCTGGACGCCGGCGTGGCCTGGCTGTCCAGCCATTTCCCGACTCTCGAGATCCGGACCGAGCTACTGGACGGCGCCCCGGTGGATGTGCTGACCGAGGCCACCAGGAGCTCCGAACTGCTGGTGCTGGGAACCCGGGGCCGCGGGGGATTCGCCGGCATGCTGCTGGGTTCGACGACGGACGGGGTGCTGCACCATGCCAAGGGGCCGGTGATGGTGGTCCCGGACAAGGAAGACCCTCGGCTGGCCGACAGGTCCTCCTTCGGCCCGATGCTGGGGGACTAGCTCAGTACCGCGCGGCGTATGGGTACAGGTTCATCCCGGACATCCAGGCCAGCGGGGTGACCTGGATCCCCTGGCCCGGGTTCAGCGCCTGCACCACCTGGCCGCCGCCGATGTAGATGGCGATGTGGGAGAAGTTGCCGGTGCCGTCATCGTTGAAGACCAGCAGGTCGCCGTAGCGCATCTGGCTGATCGGAACGCGTACCGGGGCCTGCCAGAACTGCGCCGTTCCGGTGCGGGCCACCTGGATTCCCACCGAGGCGAACGCCTGCATAACCAGCCCCGAGCAGTCAAAGGCGACCGGCCCGGCTGCGCCGTAGACGTAGGGTCCGCCAACCTTGGACATGGCGTAGTTCACCATGCCCTGGATGCCGCTGCCGTTCGACGGCGGGGGCGGGGGTGCCGGGGCAGGCTGCGGCTCGACGACGGGCGGGACGGGCTGCACCGCCGGCGGCGCGGGCTGGCTGACCGGGGGAGCGGGATTCGAGGCCGGTGGAGCCGGGTTGTTCGCCACCGGCGGCGTGGTTACGCCGCCTTGGCCGGTGCCGCTGGGCTGGTTTCCACCGCCTTGGTTTCCACTGCCCTCGGCGA
Source organism: Micrococcaceae bacterium (assembly GCA_035999715.1). Taxonomy (GTDB): domain Bacteria; phylum Actinomycetota; class Actinomycetes; order Actinomycetales; family Micrococcaceae; genus Arthrobacter_M. The sequence goes on from DASYGM010000238.1 coordinate 17,680, forward strand.
CGACGGCGGGCGGCGCGCTGGGGGCCGGCTTGTTTGCCGAGGCGGCGACGATGGCGGCAAGCCGTTCCTGGTCCTTCTGCTGCTGCAGGGCAGTGACCCGCTGGTCCTCCAATGCCACCGTCGTATTGTGCAGCGTGGCCAGCTGCGTAATCAGTGTGGTCCGCTGGGCCGCGTTGTCCGCGATGACCTTGTTCTGGGCGTCGTTGGCGGCGGTGGCGCTGGTTTTTGCATCATCGGCTGCTGTGGCGGCGTCTGCGGCGGCTTGGCTGGCCTGGCTGGCCGCCTGCTGCAGCGACTTGGAGGCGGCGGCAGCCGTCTGGGCGTTCTGGAAGGTCCGGCTGCGGTTCTCGCCCAGGGCCATCAGCGTGGACGCCTGGTACAGCGCATCCGGTGAGGCGGCGCCGGTCAGCATGGACTGCACGCTCGGGGTCATGCCGCCGTTCTTGTACAGGTCTCCCGCCAGCTGGCCCACTTGCGTCTTGGCCTTGCCATAGATTTTGCCGGCCGCGTCAGCCTGGGCCTGGGCCGCAGCCGCGGCGTCCTTGCGCTTCTGCAGGGTCAGCAGGGCGTTGGTGTAAGAGTCGTTCGCCCGCATCGAGGCCGTCGTCGTGGTCTGCAGGTTTTTTGTGGCATCGTCCAGCAGGGCTTCGATCTTGGCGACCTCGGTGGAGGTGGCGGACTCGTTGGACTTGGCGGCGGCAATCTCGTCCGGGGTGGGAACCTCGGGGCTGGCAGGGCGGACTGCGAAATTGGAGGAAGGCTGGCTTGCCGGGCCCGCTGCCTGGGCGGGAGAGAGGAAGCTTCCGGCCAGCAGTGCAGCCGTGGCGGCTATTGCGGCGCCGCGCCCCAGGTTTCCGAGCATTCCATAACCTCACTACAGTCCGGCGGGTGAAGGCACTCATGCACAGGTGTCCCCCGCATGGCCGATCTGTTGATCGAGGTGGGCTTTTTTGCGGCTCGACCCGTCGTTGCGGACGGTGTCAACGTGAAATAAGCCCCACTGCATTCACACAGCAGTCTGAGGCTATTGGACAAGTGTCACTTTTGCAACACTAACCACAGAAACAACATAAACAACAACCGTGTGATTCTGTCCCATTAGGTTCGGCGTGTCGGAATAAAGCAGGCAGCGGCCTCCTGGCGAAAGGCAATAGGAACGGGAGCGGAGAACGTCAGCCCCAACCCAGTTCGTGCAGCCGTTCGTCGCCGATTCCGAAGTGGTGGGCAATCTCGTGGACCACGGTGACCAGGATTTCCTGCACAGCTTCTTCCCTGGAGAGGCACGCGTCCAGAATGGGCTGGCGGTAGATGGTGATCCGGTCCGGGAGTGAACCGGCGTCCCACCAGCCATCTCGTTCGGTCAGCGGCGTTCCCTGGTACAGGCCCAGCAACACCGTCTCCGGATCCTCGTCCGGGGCCGGTTCGTACCGCTCCTCGACAAGAATGGCGACGTTGGTCATGGCCTTGGCGAGGTCGGCCGGGATCCGGGACACGGCGTCGTCGACCGCGTCCGCAAACTCCGACAGGCTCATTTCGAACCTCCCAAATGACGGCATGGAGGAGAGCGGATCGCGTGCCATGCCTCCAGATTACGGGCACCCGGGCAGCCGGGCGATGGCTCCCCGAACCGTTGCCATCCCAGGGCCAAAGCCGTTTTGTTTATTTGCAGCCAAGGCCCTATAGTTTTATGGGTCCACTTCGGGAAGACCGCAGGAAAACTGCGGAACGTTCGAATGTGTCCGATGCCCCCATCGTCTAGCGGCCTAGGACACCGCCCTTTCACGGCGGCGGCACGGGTTCGAATCCCGTTGGGGGTACTCGAGAGTGGCAATATCGGTCCGAAAAGGCTGATAAGATGTAACTCTTGTTTCACGCGGAAGCGTGGAGTAGCAAGGCCCTGTAGCGCAGTTGGTTAGCGCGCCGCCCTGTCACGGCGGAGGTCGCGGGTTCAAGTCCCGTCAGGGTCGCTCTGATTGCCGGAAGAAGTTCCGGCTGTCAAGGTGACGCGTCACCTAGGCTCTGTAGCTCAGTTGGTAGAGCGTTCGACTGAAAATCGAAAGGTCACCGGATCGACGCCGGTCGGAGCCACCAGCTAGAACCCCGCAGTTCCCAGTGTTTACACGGGAACGGCGGGGTTTTTTCGTTGCTGGATGAAGAGAAGCCGGCCGACGGGGTCCGTGGGGTCGTGGATGGATCCGCCGATGCTGAGCTTCACG
>DASYGM010000258.1:0-13369 GCA_035999715.1 Micrococcaceae bacterium
TCCACCTCCTCCTCGGGGGCGAACCGGCGCATGTCGTCACGCAGCCGGTGGTCGGTTCCCGGCCTGGGTGGCAGCAGCCAGGCGGACTCGTTTCGTTCGCGTACGCTGCTCATGCCCGCCCCTTTTCCTTCTCCGCCCGCAGCGGATCCGCGTTCGGCCTGGCATCGCGGACCTCAAAGGGTTCCAGCGCATCAATGCCTATGTTCTTATAGCCGCGCGGGTAGGCCGGTCCGGCAAAGCCGATCTCATCCCAGGCCCAGGGGTGGGAGTAGAAGGCGGTGCAGGCGTACCGGGTCCACAGGCTCCAGACGTGCTTGGCCGGGATGCCGTGCCAGGGGTCCATGCCGCGTTCCTGGATGGAGCGCAGCAGCGCCTCCTGGTCCTCCAGGTCCGCCTCGGCAAAGATGCAGCCGTGCTGGGCGCGCATGTCCTCATCGAGTCCCGCCAGAGTGTCCCTCCAGGCCTGCCCGTCGATCGGCATGTCATCGTAGTGCCAGCCGTCCGTCTGCTGCTCGGCCAGCCGGGCATCCACCAAGTGCACCACGGGCACCCTCGGCTCGCCGCGCTGATCCAGCAACTGGTCCAGCAGCGCACGGGCTGTGGCCTCCTCCCCCGGGGTGAAGAAGCGGACGTCCACCGGCAGGCCAAGCCTGGCCATCACCACCGACTGGGTTGCCGCGTCCCAGTGTTTGGACTGGGACGCGGAATCGAAGCCGGGGAAGCGGCCGCCGCCGTCGCGCTCGGGCAGGGGCAGCCGGCTCACTTTTCCCTCCTGAGCACCGCGGCCAGCAGGCCCATCCCGCCCACCAGGGTCACCAGAAGTGGCGCCAGCAGCGGCGGACCCATCTCCATGTTGTAGCGCAGGTTGTTGAATCCGCCCGGCTTCTGTGCGATGCCCCGTGCGTGCAGGTAGGTGCCCTGCAGGCCGTTGGCCACGATCACCGCCGATGCAAGCGGCAGCGCGGTCTTGGCCATCCGCTTGCTGAAGACCCCTGCCACACCGGCGGCGGCGCCTACCGGGCCAAGGGCCACCGGCAGCCACATGAGTTTGTTGCCAAAACTCGCCTTGTCGTGTTCAAAATAGATTTCCGCGGCGGTGACCAGTGATCCGATCGCTGTCAGCCCGGAGAGCGAACGCTCGAAGCGGCCGGTCTCCACATTGCGGACCATCCGGTCGATTCCCTGCAGCGCCGCCTCGGCGGCCATCTCTGGACTGCGGTTTTTCCTCATCACGTGTTCCTCCAATAATTGATTCGGCGCAAATATTGCATTTGCGCAACTGAGGGACGGATACTCGATGATGTGAGCGGTTCAGCCAGGAAAGAACCTACAGACCATGGGGTGGCGGCGGACCATGTGGAGTCGGTGATGCGTGCGGCCCGCGTCCTGCTGTCCGTGGTGGCCCAATCGGTGGCCGAGGTGGAGGACATCGTGACCTCCCCCCAGCTGCGCGTGCTGGTCCTCATCTCCAGCCGCGGCCCGCAGAATCCGGGTGCCATCGCCGCCGATCTGGACGTGCATCCGTCCAATGCGACCCGTACCTGTGAGCGGCTGGTCAACGCCGGGCTGATCGAGCGCAGCGAGGACCCTCGGGACCGCCGGTATCTGCAGCTGACGCTCAGCCCTCGCGGGGAAGAGCTGGTGACGCAGGTGATGGACCACCGTCGCGCGGCCATTGCGAAGGTGGTACGCCGGCTGCCCGCCGCAACCCGCAAAAACCTGGCCGAGGCCCTGAACGCCTTCGCCGAGGCTGCCGGGGACTCCGGGACCGACGACGGCCGGTTCGCCCTTCCGTCCGAAGACTGACGGGCCGGCGCCAGGCCTGGCACCAGGTAGCCTGTCACCGGGCCACCGCCCGTCCGGCCCGCAGGCCGCCGCCGTGCCCGGTCTGAAGCCCGGCCCGCACTTCCGCGGCCCCGAACACCCCGGCGACGGCCGCGTCCAGCAGCGCCGCCTTCCGCCGTCGTTCATCCGCTGCGGCCAGCAGCACCATGCTGGCCGCATGCAGAAAATCCACCGTGGCCGCGGCCCCGTGCAGCGGCCCGGACCGGCGGCCGGACGGGCTGCCGCCAACCAGTGCTGCCTGCAGCAGGTGCCGGCCGCCCAACACGCGCACCACCATCTGGGCGGCCCCGTCCAGCTGCAGGCCCATGCGGTCGGCCAGCAGGGTGGGTGCGGAGAGCTGGCAGAGTCCATAAACGGCGCGGGAGGCTTCCAGGATCCTCACTGCCGGGCCAGCCATCCCACCAGCTTGGCCCCGCAGGCCACCGCGCCCGCCGCGGCCGCGCCCGAGAGCCCATAAACCACTCCGTGGTGCTGCGACGCCCACAGCTGCAGGCTGCGTCCGGTGGAGCGGGAGTCAAAGCTACCGTGCGTGCCGAAGTCGCGGTCCGCATCCGCCGGCTCCCAGAGGTTGACGGGCTGGTCCGGGTCCCGCCGCTGGCCGGTCTGCTGCGACTTGTACCCGGTCTTGGCCAGGTACCAGTCCAGCAGCCCGGGGGCGACGGCATTGACAGCCAGGGTGCCCATGGTGCTGCCGCCAACCCAGTATTCGCGCCGCTCCGGGTTGTCCGCCGCGTAAAGGACGCCGCGGGCCGCCACCTCCGGTTGGTAGATGGGCGGTACCGGCTGGGCCTTGTGCGGCAGCCGGGAGAGCACCCAGCTGAACTGCGGGGTGTTGACCGCCGGCATCTGCACCATGGTGTTCCGGATTCCGCTGCCGTCGTGCAGCAGTTCACAGCGCAGCGACTCGTTGAAGCCCTGGATGGCGTGCTTGGCGCCGCAGTAGGCGGACTGCAGCGGGATGCCACGGTAGGCCAGCGCCGAGCCGACCTGCACAATGGTTCCCCGGTTGCGCGGGCGCATACGTTTGAGCGCTGCCATGGTGCCGTAGACAAAGCCCAGGTAACTGACCTCGGTGACGCGCTTGAACTCCTCCGGCTGGATTTCGGTGAAGGGGGCAAAAACGGACGTGAACGCCACGTTGACCCAGACGTCAATGGGACCCAGTTCCCGTTCCACCTGCTCGGCGGCGGCGTCGAGCCGGTCGGAATGGGCGACGTCGACGGGTACAGTGAGTGCGCGTCCTCCGGCCGCCTCCACCTCCTTTGCCGCTGCGGCCAGTCCCGCGTCCCCTCTGGCCAGCAGGGCTACCGAGGCGCCCCGGGCGCCGAAGGCAATGGCGGTGGCCCGGCCGATTCCGGCGCTGGCCCCAGTGACCACCACTACCTGTTGCCTGCTTGCGTTGCTGCTGCCATTCATCGATGCTCCTTTTGTCCTGGCCTGCCCCCAGCCTGAGGCCATCGCGTTGGTTGGTGTTCAACTGCTCAAACTGTGGTTCGGGTCGGGTCCTCCCGCCAGCCGGCGGGAGGACTCGAGCATGGCGGCGTGGACGAATGCCTGCGGAAGGTTCCCGCGCAGCTGGCGCTGCTCCACGTCGTACTCCTCGGTGTAGAGGCCCGGCGAACCGCAGGCCGCCCGGTTCCGTTCAAACCATCGCGCCGCCTCCGTCGTTTCCCCGTGGAGGTGCAATGCCATGGCCATATTGAAGCCGCAGAGCAGGAAAGCCCCCTCCGAGTCCCGCAACGGGCGCGCGTCCTGGCTGAATCTGTAGAGGTAGCCCTCACGGCCCAGATCGTGGTGGATCGCCTCCATGGTGGCAACCGACCGGGGATCGTTATGGGCCAAGGCACCGCGGACCACGGGGAGCAGCAGTGCCGCATCAACCCGGTCGTCATCCGGTGCCCGCTGCCAGCGGCCGCTCGGATGCAGGCAGTCATTGGTCACATCGGCCACGATCGCATCCGCCAGGGAGACCCACTGCGCACCCTGCGGGGTGGGAGCCTGCCGGGCGATGGCCCGCAGCCCCGCCGAACACATCAGCCGGGAGTGCGCCCAGCGGTCATTGTGCAGTTCCCAGATGCCGGCGTCCGGCTCGCCCCAGCGCTCTTCGATGGCGCGTATGCAGGTCTCCACGGCCTTCCAGTGCTCCAGGTCAAGCCTGTCGTGCTCCGAGGCGGCGGCGAAGAGCAGCAGCGATTCACCGAAGATATCCAGTTGGAACTGCTCGTTCACCCAGTTGCCCGCCTTGCCGGAGCCACCCGGATAGCCGGGCAGCCCCACGTCGTGCTCATCCGGCACCGGGCCGCCGTCGACCGTGTAGGCAGGCTTCAGCTGCGCGCCATCATCGAGCAGCCGTGCGGCCACAAAGCCGACCGCATCGTCCAGCAGCCCGTAGGCCCCGCAGGCTGCTACCGCCTGGCCGGCGAAGCACTGGTCCCGGATCCAGGCGTAGCGGTAGTCATAATTGCGTTTTTCATTCGCCCGTTCCGGCAGCCCCATGGTGGAGGCCGCCACCATGGCGCCGCCCTCCCCCGTCATGCCGCGCAGGACAGCATAGGACTGGCGGGCGTCATCGGCAGCGATCGTATTGTGCATCTGCGGGACGGCCAGCTTCCACGCATATTCGGTCGCCGTCCACGCCACGTTCGGATCCACCAGGGTGTCCGGGAGCTGGGCCGCAGACACCTCCAGAATCAGGTCGTATTTGTCGCCCTCACGCAGTTCCAACTCCTGGTGCAGCGCACCGTCCTGGGCCCGGGCATCCGGCAGCCCGGTCAGCCGCACCTGCAGTTTTCCCGTTTTCGCGGTCCAGATCCCGTCCTGGCACTTGATGCTGCCCATCTTGTGCCGGCCGAAGTTGGCTCTGGCGTCCAGTACCACGCGCACGGATGCGGTCCCCCGGAGCGCGCTGATCCGGCGCAGGATGACCGCCCGGTCCCGGTCGCCCGGATAGACCAGGGCCTCGCGGCACTCAATGACGCTGTCCGTGGTGATCCACCGGCTGCGCCAGATCAGCGTGCCGTCCTCATACCGGCCACCCCAAACGCTGTGCGTGTCGGTGGGCGTAACACCGAACATGCCCGCTCCGCCCAGCAGGGCGGAAAAGACAGCATCGTCATTCCACTGGGGCGCGCACATCCAGACCACGTCGCCGCGGGGACCAAGCAGGGCCGCACGCACCCCGTCGGCGAGCATTGCGTACTCGCGCAGAACGTGGGGCGGGAACGGTTCAAGCGAACTGTTCAGCATGCTTACGAGTTTAGGCGCAATGATTGCGCGGACGCAATGAAACCGCTGGGCGTATTCTGTGAACCGGCAACCGGGACGCTGTGGCCTCAGGAGCTGGCGGTAGCCCCTCCGTCCGGCTCCGTCCCGTCCTGGTGCCGGCCGTGTCCTTCGGCGGCCTGGCCCTCAGCAGCGTTTCCTCCCGCGGCGGCCTCGTCAGCGGCGCCCCGTGTCCCCGCGCCGCCGTCGTGAACCGCGTCGCCGTCGTGAACCGCGTCGCCCGCGGCACGGCGGGTCCCGGCAGCCTTGTCGTCCGCAGCGCTATCCGCCGATTTTTGATCCTTCCGGCGCGCCTTCGTGTCCACGTCCGGGTCCAGCTCATCCGCATCCCGCACCCGCTTGTCGGCACGGTCCCTGACATCCTGGGCATCCCCGGTACGGTCGCCCGCTTCGCGGCGCAGCCGCTCGGCGTTGACTTCCGCCTGCTTGGCGTCCGCCTCGGCCCGCGCGGCTTTGGCTTCTTTGTCCCGCGCTTCGAGCTGGTCCGCCTGCGCCTTCTGGCGCATTTCGCCGGCGCGGTGCCGGTCCACCTCCAGCTTCCGCCGGCGGCCAAAGAAAATCACCAGGCCGATGATGATGAGTATCACAACAATGATGACGATGATCCAAATCAGCTGGCTTGCGTTCATGGGATCTGCCTCTTTCCGCTGGCCACAATAGGGATACCCTCAGTAAACCGCAGAACACCAGCCCTGACTATGGCGGCGCCGCTCCCCGCCCACGGGGGCGCGTGCTATAGATTGCGGATCATCCGGGTGTTCCCCAGCGTGTTCGGCTTGACCCGGGCCAGGTCCAGGAACTCCGCCACGCCTTCGTCGTGGGAGCGCAGCAGCTCCGAATACACGCCCGGATCCACGGCGGACTGGTCCGCCATCACCTCGAAGCCGTGCTTCTGGAAGAACCCCACCTCAAAGGTCAGGCAGAACACCCTGTTCACGCCCAGCGCCTTCGCCTCCGCCAGCAGATTCTCCACCAGTGCATGCCCCACCCCGCGGCCGCGCCAGTCGGCCGCACTGGCCAGCGTGCGTATTTCCGCCAGGTCCTCCCACATCACGTGCAGGGCGCCGCAACCCACAACCACGCCCTCTGACTCGGCGATCCGGAACTCCTGCAGACCCTCGTAATACGCCACAGTCTCCTTGGCCATCAGGATCCGCTGCTCCGCCAGCGGCGCCACCAGACGCTTGATGGCTCCTACATCGGAGGTGCGGGCGGGCCGGATGCGCAATGCTGAAGTCACCCCGCCATTTTACGGTGGCCGGAGTCCGAAGCAGGAAGTCTGTCCACAACGGCGTCGCCGGCTCTTTGGCCACAGCCTGCACTTAAGGCAAACGACGGCGGCACGCCACCCTTAAGGTGACGCGCCGCCGTCGTTCTGCCTGAAAGGTCCTGACTGTCAGGCTGTGCCTATCAGGCGCGGGTATCAGGCTCCTGCGGGGAGGGCCTCCGGAACGTGGGTCTTGGCGTTTCCGGCGAAGGTGAACTTGGCGTCGTCGCCCTCGCCTTCCACATCCACCACCACGATCTCGCCGGACTTGATCTCGCCGAAGAGGATCTTCTCGGAGAGCTGGTCCTCGATTTCGCGCTGGATGGTACGGCGCAACGGCCGGGCCCCCATCGCGGGATCGTAGCCGCGGGTGGCCAGCAGCACCTTGGCGGCCGCGGTGAGCTCGATGCCCATGTCCTTGTCCTCCAGGCGCTTTTCCAGCTTCCCGACCATCAGGTCGACGATCTCGATGATCTCCTCCTGGGTCAGCTGCGGGAAGACCACCACGTCGTCGACGCGGTTGAGGAACTCCGGCCGGAAGTGCTGCTTGAGCTCCTCCGTGACGCGGGCCCGCATCCGGTTGTACCCGGTCTGCGTGTCGGTGCCGGACTGGAAACCGGTGGCCACGGTCTTGGAAATATCCCTGGTTCCGAGGTTGGTGGTCATGATGATGATGGTGTTCTTAAAGTCCACCACCCGGCCCTGGCTGTCCGTCAGGCGTCCGTCCTCAAGGATCTGCAGCAGCGAGTTGAACAGGTCCGCGTGGGCCTTTTCCACCTCGTCGAAGAGCACGACCGAGAACGGGCGGCGGCGGACCTTTTCGGTCAGCTGCCCGCCTTCCTCGTAGCCGACATAGCCGGGAGGGGCACCGAACAGGCGGGACACGGTGTGCTTCTCCGAGTACTCGGACATGTCCAGCGTGATCAGGGCGTCCTCCTCGCCGAAGAGGAATTCGGCCAGGGCCTTGGCCAGCTCCGTCTTGCCGACGCCGGTGGGGCCGGCGAAGATGAACGAGCCACCGGGGCGCTTGGGATCCTTCAGGCCGGCACGGGTGCGCCGGATGGCCTGTGAAATGGACTTGATCGCCTCGTTCTGGCCCACCACCCGCCGGTGGATCTCGTCTTCCATCTTGAGCAGCCGGCTGGACTCTTCTTCGGTCAGCTTGAAGACCGGGATGCCGGTGGAGTTCGCCAGCACCTCCGCGATGAGCTCCTCGTCAACTTCGGAGACATCGTCCAGGCCACCGGACTTCCACTGGCGCTCCTTTTCGGCACGCTCGGTGATGAGCTTCTGCTCCCGGTCGCGCAACGACGCGGCACCCTCAAAGTCCTGGGCGTCGATCGCGGATTCCTTCTCCCGCTTGACCTCGGAGATCTTCTCATCCATGGCCTTGAGTTCCGGCGGCGCCGTCATCCGGCGGATCCGCAGCCGCGCGCCGGCCTCGTCAATCAGGTCGATGGCCTTATCCGGCAGGAAACGGTCGCTGATGTAGCGCTCCGACAGATTGGCGGCCGCGGCCAGTGCGCCGTCGGTGATGGAGACGCGGTGGTGCGCCTCATAGCGGTCGCGCAGTCCCTTGAGGATCTCGATCGCGTGCGCCACGTTGGGCTCGGCGACCTGGATCGGCTGGAAACGGCGCTCCAGCGCGGCGTCCTTCTCGATGTGCTTACGGTACTCGTCCAGGGTGGTGGCACCGATGGTCTGCAGCTCGCCGCGGGCCAGCATGGGCTTCAGGATGGAGGCCGCATCGATGGCGCCCTCGGCCGCGCCTGCTCCGACCAGTGTGTGGATCTCATCGATGAACAGGATGATGTCCCCGCGGGTGCGGATCTCCTTGAGGACCTTCTTCAGGCGCTCCTCGAAGTCACCGCGGTAACGCGAGCCGGCCACCAGCGAGCCCAGGTCAAGGGTGTAGAGCTGCTTGTCCTTAATGGTCTCCGGTACGTCGCCGCGGACAATGGCCTGGGCCAGGCCCTCGACGACGGCGGTCTTGCCGACGCCGGGCTCGCCGATCAGGACAGGGTTGTTCTTAGTGCGCCGGGAGAGGACCTGCATGACGCGTTCCATCTCGTGCTCGCGCCCGATCACCGGGTCAAGTTTGTTTTCCCGGGCGGCCTGGGTCAGGTTGCGGCCGAACTGGTCCAGCACCACGGACCCGGCGGGGGTCCCCTCGGCCTGGCTGCTGCCGCTGGCCACCGGTTCCTTGCCCTGGTATCCGGAGAGCAGCTGGATGACCTGCTGGCGGACACGGTTCAGGTCCGCGCCAAGCTTCACCAGCACCTGCGCGGCCACGCCCTCGCCCTCGCGGATCAGGCCCAGCAGGATGTGCTCCGTGCCGATGTAGTTGTGGCCCAGCTGCAGCGCTTCGCGCAGCGAGAGCTCCAGCACCTTCTTGGCCCGCGGGGTGAACGGGATGTGCCCGCTGGGCGCCTGCTGGCCCTGGCCGATGATCTCCTGGACCTGCTCACGCACGCCATCAAGGGAGATGCTCAGGGATTCCAGGGCCTTGGCAGCCACTCCTTCACCCTCATGAATGAGGCCGAGCAGAATGTGCTCAGTGCCGATGTAATTGTGGTTGAGCATGCGGGCCTCTTCTTGGGCCAGCACGACAACACGTCGGGCTCGGTCGGTAAATCTCTCAAACATTTCGCCACACTCCTAGCTACTGCGTACTTTGATGCTACGCAGATCCCGGGCCGGATGGGGGCGTGTTCGCCACAGGGGAAATATGACGCCGGACGGGCACTGCGGACCGGAGGGGATTTGGCAGGCTTGCGCTCAGCCGTTGGCGCGGTGGTAGGCCTCCTGGATTTCGGCCTGGATGCGTCCCCGTTCACGGACTTCGTAGCCGTTTTCCCGGGCCCACTGGCGGATAAGTCCGACGTCCTGGCTACGCGCGGGCGCCGGCTGGCGGCCGCCCTTGGTGGCACGGGCATTGACCTTGCGGCCCTTGGCCAGGTAGGGGTCCAGCGCGGCGCGCAGCTCGCGGGCATTGGCGTCGGAAAGGTCTATTTCATAATTGCTGCCATCCAGGCCAAAACGGACCGTTTCATCCGCCGAGCCGCCGTCAACATCATCAACCAGAATGATTTTAACTTTTTGTGCCATCTGACAAACCCCTGTTTCCCATAGTCGCATTGTATTTGGGCAAACCGTTACTAATACGAGTATGAAGGCAAGGTGGCATTGCCGTCAAAGGGCAATCTAATAGGCTGCACAAAAGCCCAAAGCGAATTTATTCCTGCTTTTGCGCGGCTTCCTGTTCGGCGCGCGCCAACGCTTCGCGCTCGGACCTGTCCGCGTTGAAAATGGCCCGGATGGCGAAGTAAAAAACCACACCAACGCCGACGGACGGGACGATAACTGCCAGATAATCCATGAATTTCAGCTTCTATTCGGGTTTGGTCAGGTTTTCAGGCTTCATGAGCGGGAAGAGAATCGCCTCGCGGATTCCCACCTGGGTAAACAGCATCACCAGCCGGTCAATGCCAAGACCCAAACCGCCCATGGGCGGGGCGCCATATTCAAGCGCGCGCAGGAAGTCCTCATCGAGCTGCATCGCCTCCGGGTCCCCGGCGGCAGCCTGCAGCGACTGGGCGGTCAGGCGTTCGCGCTGGATCACCGGGTCCACCAGTTCGGAGAAGGCGGTGCCCGTCTCCTTGCCGTCGATGATCAGGTCCCAGGCCTCGATCAGCCTGCCGTCCTTGCGGTGCGGGCGGGCCAGCGGCTGGGCCGACGGCGGGTAGTCGCAGACAAAAGTGGGCTGGATCAGCGTTGGCTCCACGATCTCGCCGAAGAGCTCCACCACCAGTTTTTCCGCATCCCAGCCGGCATCGACCTTGACCTGTTGCCCGGCGGCGATCCCGCGCAGCACCTCCGCACCGGTCTCCGGAGTGACCTCCTGGCCCACGGCGTCGGAGAGCCCTTTATAAACCGGCAGCCAGGGCCATTCGCCGTCGAGGTTCACCGTGCCCCGCGGCGTCTCTATGCTGCGCGAACCGGCCGCATCGGCGCAGGCCAAAATGATGCGCTGCATGGTCGCCGCCATGGTGAACTGGTCCCCGTACGCCTCATAGGCCTCCAGCATGGTGAATTCCGGGCTGTGTGTGGAATCCACCCCCTCGTTGCGGAAAATCCGGCCCACCTCGAAGACCTTGTCCAGGCCGCCGACGACGGCCCGCTTGAGGTAGAGCTCGATCGCAATGCGCAGCGTCATGGGCTGGTCAAAGGCGTTCAGGTGTGTCCGGAACGGACGGGCCGCCGCCCCGCCGTGCACCAGCTGCAGGATCGGGGTCTCCAGCTCGATGTAGTCCTCGCCGTGCAGGGTATCGCGCACCGCACGGACAATCCTGGAACGCGTCTTGACCTGCTCACGGGCCTGGTCGCGGACAATCAGGTCAACGTAGCGCTGCCGGACACGCATCTCCTCAGACAGTTCCGCATGCAATACCGGCAGCGGACGCAGCGACTTGGACGCCATCTGCCAGGAATCCGCCATGACGGAGAGCTCGCCGCGCTTGGAACTGATCACCTCGCCGTGCACAAAAACATGGTCGCCCAGGTCCACCAGCGCCTTCCAGTCGGCCAGCTGCCCCTCCCCGACGTTGGCCAGCGACAGCATTGCCTGCAGCCGGGTGCCGTCACCGTCCTGCAGGGTGGCGAAGCACAGCTTTCCGGTGTTGCGGATGAAGACCACGCGGCCCGTAACCCCGACAGTCTCACCGGTGGTTTCGTCCGCCTGCAGCTGCCCGTAGGCCGCCCGGACCTGGGCCAGGGTATGGGTCCGCTCCACGCCGACCGGGTAGGCCTGCTCCCCGCGCTCCAGCAATTTGGCGCGCTTTTCCATCCGGATCTGCATCTGCTCCGATGCTTCGGCGTGGCTCAGTTCTGTCCTGGGCTTTTCCGATCCGGCGGGGGAGAGGGTTTTTTCTTCGGTCACGGGATCTAAGTTTAGTCGCTCAAGCTGAGTGCCGCCCTTCTCAGCCCCCGCAGCCCCCTCCCCCTGCAACTGTCCCGCAGTAACTGCACGGTCAGGGGTCCTAGCGTGCAGTTACTGCGGGGTAGTTGGATTGGGGGTCAGTCGGCGGTTCCCAACGGCATGTTGTCGATGAGGCGGACCGGACCTACCTTGGCGGCGATCAGCGCCAGCGCCTCCCCGGTGAAGGGCGTCTCGCGGCAGTTTTCCGCCCGGGGCTCCAGGGTTTCCGGGTCAACGACCTCGAAATAGTCCAGCCCGACCAGTGGCTGGCTCTCCACCAGGGCGACGGCGGACTCCGGGTCCAGCGGTTCGTGCCGGTCCGCGCGGGACTTCAGCAGCCGCAGGGCGCGGGAAAGGACCAGGGCGGCCTCCTGCTCCTCCTCGGAGAGGAAGCGGTTGCGGCTGGACAGTGCCAGGCCGTCCTGCGAGCGGGCCGTCGGAACGGCAACGATCTGCACCGGGAAGTCCAGATCCGCCACCATCCGGCGCACCAGGGCCAGCTGCTGTGCATCCTTTTGCCCGAAGTAGGCCCGGTACGCCGGGCCAGTCCCGCCGCCGCTTCCGCCGGCCGGGAGGCACAGGTGGAGCAGCTTGGCCACCACCGTCAGTGCGCCGTCGAAGTGTCCCGGCCGGGCGGCACCCTCGTACTTGTCCCCGAGCTCGCCCGCGGTGATCCGGACGGCCGGCCGGCCGTCCGGATACATCTGGGCCACGGACGGTGCAAACACCAGGTCCACCCCCTGTTCCTCCAGCAGCTGCAGGTCCGCCTCGAGGGTGCGCGGGTAGCGTTCCAGGTCCAGCGCCTCGCCGAACTGCAGCGGGTTGACGAAGATGCTGGCGACGACGACGTCGTTGGCGTCCACGGCGGCCTGGGCAAGTTGCGCGTGGCCGGAGTGCAGGGCCCCCATGGTGGGCACCAGTCCCAGCGACGCCGCGCCTTTCGAAGCCATCAGCACGGCGCTGGAGGCCTTGAGTTCGGCAATGGTGGTGGCAAGTTGGATGGCCATGGTCAGCTGGTTTCCTTCCCGGATCCCGGTTTGTTCGTCTTTTCGGCGTCCGGCAGTCCGTCCTCCACCGCGTCCGGATCCGGTTCCAGCGCCAGCCGGATATCCTCCAGCTGCCCGGGACGCAGCATCCCGCGGCGCGCGGCACGGGCTGCGGTGGCCTCCGCCATAGCCGTGTAGGCGGCCAGCAGGTCAGCGCCGCCGTCCGCGCTATCCGGCCTGCCCGCGCCATCCGAGCCCCTCACACTGCCCGGCCCTCTCACACCGCCCGGCCCCCTTACGCCGCCCGGGGCGGTCTGCGCGTATTCCTCCAGCGCCTCTATGTGCGCGGCCACTGTCCCGACGTCGCCCCGGGCCACCGGGCCGGTCAGAGCAGATTCGCCGGACGCCAGCGCGTTCTCCAGCGATGCCCGCAGCAGGGGGCCGAGCAGCTGTTCCGGATCCTCCACCCCGATGTCGCCGAGCAGCTGGCAGGACTGGGCCACCAGCGTGACCAGATGGTTGGAGGCATGGGCCAGCGCCGCGTGGTAGAGCACCCGGTCGCCCTCAGCGATGACGATCGGCTCGGCGCCCATCTCCACCACCAGGGCCTGGGCTATCGGCAGCATTGACGGGTCCGCCGAAACGCCGAAGCTGCAGTCCGGCAGCCGTGCCAGGTCCAGGCTCATGCCGGTGAAGGTCATGGCCGGGTGCAGCGCCAGTGGGATGGCCCCCGCTGCCCGCGCCGAGGCCAGGACCCCGGTGCCGTAGCGCCCCGAGGTGTGGGCCACCAGCTGGCCCTGCTGCCAGGCCCCGGTTGCCGCCAGGCCGGACACCAGGGCGGGCAGCGCGTCATCCGGAACGGCCAGCAGCACCAGTTCGGAACGCTCCACGATCTGGGGAATCTCCAGCACCGGAACGCCCGGCAGCAGGTTTTCCGCCCGGTCGAGGGAGGCCTCTGAGACGGCGGAGACGCCGACGACGGCGTGCCCGGCAGCGCGCAGGGCGGCTCCG
>DASYGM010000028.1:0-3814 GCA_035999715.1 Micrococcaceae bacterium
CCGGAAGCTAAGGCCCACAGCGCCGATGGTACTGCACCCGTGAGAGTGTGGGAGAGTAGGACACCGCCGGACACACATTAACCGGGAGCCCCGCACACCACCGTGCGGGGCTCCCGCACTTTAACCACCCAAACCACACCCGGCTCGGCGGCTGCCGGGGTTTTGGCGGGTGGGCCGGGGTGCAGCCGGCCATCATGGAACTCCTGGATGGGAATTCACTCCTTGAACTGGACGGGTGTCTCGGCTCGGACCTTGCGACGCGGGGGGATGCCCTGCTGCTGACCCAAACGGACGGACTGGGCGCCGTTGCGGAGGCCCTGGTCATTGAGCGCGCGCTGGCTGACCTGGGCGGCACCGTGAGCAGTGAGGACCCGGAGGAGGCGCAACGGCTGCTTGATTTGCGGGGGAACAGCCGGGGGACCGAGGCGGATCCGGAGAACCGGGTGGGTAAGGACGTCCCTGTGCCCCGCTCGCGGCTGGTGGAATATTGCAGAGTTGGAGCGGATGGCCAGGCAGCATGGGCAACCTGCACCCGACCTTCTGGAATCCTGGCACGGATGCGGCGAGCATAGCCTCGCTGCATGCCGCACTGGACGAGTCGATCGATGTTGCGCTGGCCATGGTAGGCACCATTACGGGCGAGCATGGGGTGGGAAATTTCAAGCGCCGTTGGCTGCCGCTGGAGCAGGCGCCGGAGGTACTGGAGTTGCAGCAGCGGATCAAAAGACTGTTCGGTCCGATGGGAATCCTGAACCCCGGGAAGGCCATCTGAGCTGTCCTGCACGCTATCCGCACTGAGTGGTCAGTTTGCATTATCGGCTTGAGCGGGGCAGGATGCGGTGAGACCATTTCGGGTTCCATAGAGAACCGCCGTCGTCCCCGGAGAACCGTTTTGTATACCTTGCTGCGCTCTATGGCCGCCAAAGGCCTGGCCATTTTTGCCGTTGTGTTCCTCGGAGTGAGCGCTACGTTCCTGTTCGCCGGGTCCGCCAATGCTGCCAATGATCCCTGTTCGGCAGCACCCGCGCCCGCGACTTGTTCCGAGTCCCCGAGCGCAACACCTGTGACCACTTCTACTAGTGCAGGACTATCAAGCACAACGCCCACCCCGACGGAAACGCGAACCACGCCGGTCATTGCGCCCGCTGCACCGGCCCCGGCGGCGCCTGTAATAGTGCATTCAGAGGCCCCGGCGCCGACGACGGATGCCGCCACCAGTTACGCGTACGTGAGTACATCCGAATCGGCGTGGCCCACATACACCGCGACGTCATCGGCGCCCATCAGCGATCTCATGAATGATTCAACGCAGGGGCCGCAGCAGAATGCGGATCTGAACGCTCAAAGGACCTCCGGCGGCACCAATTTCTTCACGCTGGTGCTTGTGATGCTGGCGGTCGTCGTGGTGGCCGGTGGCGCGGTGGCGATCTTCATGCTGAACCGCCGCCAGGCGGGACGCCACTAACTAGCCGCGCAGATCCTCGGGACGTAGGGGTACCACGGGCAGGTCCGCTGCCCGGGGTTCCTTCCCGTCCGGATCCGCCGGCTCGCCGCCGTCGTCGCCGTCGTCGTCGTCGTCGTCCTGATCCTCCCCCAGTGACCCGCCCTCGAGAATCTTCATGGTCTGCGTATCCGCGGTGAGCATGATCGCTGCCTCGTCGCGGCGGTGCGGCAGCACGGTATCCAGGTAGGACTGCAGGGCCTCCGCGAGGGGCGCGTTGCGGTCCTGCTTCTCAGACATGTACCAGCGGTGCTCCAGCACCTCGTGGACCACCTCGGCCGGTTCCAGTTTGCCGGAGAGCTCGCGCGGGATGGACCGGACAATGGGCTCGAAGACGTGGCTGACCCACGAATGCGCATTGATTTCCTCATCCAGATCCGGGTTGTTGTCCGCCCGGTAGGAATCCATGTCGTTGAGCAGCCGGCGGGCCTGGTTCTCCTGCACGTCAATGCCCGTCAGGCGCAGCAGCCGGCGCTGGTGGTGGCCGGCGTCGACCACTTTGGGCTGGAGCTGGATAGTGGCACCGTCAGGTGTGGTCTTGATGGCGAACTCCTCCACATCGAAGCCCAGCTGGTTCAGCCGCCGGATGCGGGCCCCGACGCGCCAACGTTCGCCGAGCTCAAAGGACTCCTTGGCGGTCAGTTCCCCCCAGAGCCGGCGGTAGCTGTCCATGATGAGTTCGCTGGTGGCCACCGGGTCCACCTTGTCCTCGATCAGTCCGCCCTCCAGCAGGTCCATCAGCTCGCCGGCGATGTTGACGCGGGCTATCTCCAGGTCGTATTCGCGCTGGCCGGTGGACAGGTCCGGGTAGAGCTCGCCGGTCTCTGCGTCCACCAGATAGGCGGCGAAGGCGCCTGCGTCGCGGCGGAAGAGCGTGTTGGACAGGGAGACGTCCCCCCAGTAGAAACCGATCAGGTGCAGGCGCACCAGCAGCAGGGCCTGGGCATCGATCAGGCGGGTCAGCGTGTCCCGGCGCAGCATCTGGGAAAACAGCGCGCGGTATGGCAGCGAGAACTTCAGGTGCCGGGTGACCAGGACGGGGTCCAGCGGCGCGCCGGAGGCGGTGCTCCGGCCGGTAATGACGGCGACAGGCTCCACGCACGGCACGTCCAGACGCTGCAGCCGGCGGAGCATGTGGTACTCGTGCCGGGCCACGTGCTCGCTGGTTTCCTTGATCGCGATGACGGAGCCGGCCATGTGGGCAAAGCGCACCACATGCCGGGAGATGCCGCGGGGGAGCGCGGCGAGGTTTTCGGCCGGCCAGTCCTCCAGCTTCACATGCCACGGCAGGTCCAGCAGTTCCGGGTCGGCGGTGGCGGCGGTGATGTTCAGCGAGCCCATCACTCTGGCCGGTGCTGCCTCCGTCGCCGCGGCTTCCTTAGCCGACCGCTCGCGGGGCAGCTTGCCCTTCTGCTCGAAGTCGGTGGGCTCGTCCGTCCAGTTGGCGCCTGCGGAGTCGGTCATGGGGTCAATTCTTCCTTAAAACGGCAGGCGCGGCGGCCTCCCCGAGGTTGCCGCCGCGCCTGTGCGCGCTGGTTGGATCAGTCGCCCAGGCGCAGCCCGGACTTGCTGTCGAACAGGTGCACGTGGCCCTGCTGCGGACGGACGTGGACCGTGTCGCCCTTCATCGGGGGGCGGCGGCCGTCGACGCGGGTCACGATGTCGTGGTCCTTGCCGTCGAGGGTGGTGTGGCCGTAGATGTAGGCGTCCGCGCCGAGCTCCTCGACCACGTCCACCTCAACCGGCAGGCCTTCGCCGTCGGGCGCGGTCTCCAGGTCCTCGGGGCGCACGCCCAAGGTGACCGTGTTGCCGGCCGCCGCGTCCAGCACATCGCGCTGTACCGGATAGACGACACCGCCAAACTTGACGCCGCCGTCGACGACGGGAAGTTCCAGCAGGTTCATCGCCGGGGAGCCGATGAAGCCGGCCACAAAGACGTTGTCCGGGTGGTCGTAGAGCTTGCGCGGGGTGTCCACCTGCTGCAGCACGCCATCCTTGAGCACCGCCACGCGGTCACCCATGGTCATGGCCTCCACCTGGTCGTGCGTGACGTAGACGGTGGTAACGCCCAGGCGCCGGGTCAGCGAGGCGATCTGGGTGCGGGTCTGCACGCGGAGCTTGGCATCCAGGTTGGACAGCGGCTCGTCCATGAGGAAGACCTGCGGGTTGCGGACAATGGCGCGGCCCATCGCGACGCGCTGGCGCTGGCCGCCGGAGAGGGCCTTCGGCTTGCGGTCCAGGTACGCTTCCAGGTCCAGCAGCTTGGCGGCCTCGCGGACGCGGGTGGCACGCTCTTCCTTGCTCACGCCGGCG
>DASYGM010000052.1:0-3915 GCA_035999715.1 Micrococcaceae bacterium
ACGTTTTCAGCACCGGGAGGTACGGCAGCTTTGCCACCAGGTCCTTGTCGTCATACAGGGCCGTCAGCACCGGGGCAAGCGAGCCCTGCGTTGCGTAGAATTTTTCCGTCTCGTTGCTGGTCATGAACTTCATGAAGTCCAGGGCGGTCGCCTTGTGCTTGGAGTACACGCTCATCGCAATGTTGTGGCCGCCAAGGGAGGAAGCTCCGGGGCCGTCCTTGCCCGGAAGCGGGGCGATGCCGAAGGTGTCCTTCACCGTCGACGATCCGTCCGTCTTTGCCAGGTTGTAGACATAGGGCCAGTTGCGCAGGAACATCAGCTTGCCGGACTCAAAGTCCGAGCGTGACTGCTCCTCCTGGAACGTGATCGCCTCGGTGGGGATGTTGCCGTCCTTGTAGGCCGCCACCAGATTGTTCAGGCCGGCCTTGGCCGCGTCCGTGTTCAGCGTCGGCTTCCCGTCCGGTCCGACGATGGTTCCGCCGGCGGTGTTGATGGCCTCGGCAGCATTGACTGTCAGGCCCTCGTACTTGAAAAACTGCCCCGCGTAGCAACCGATGCCCTTGGCCTTGGCAATGGAGCACATGCCCATCATTTCGTCCCACGTCTTGGGCGGCGTCGGCACCAGGTCCTTGCGGTAGTAGAGCAGGCCGCCGTCGGAGGTCTGCGGGGCCGCGTACAAGGTGTCCTTGTAGGTTGCCGTCTTGACCGTGGCCGGCATCATCGCCGAGGTATCAAGCTTGAGCGTGTCCTTGAGCGGCTGCAGCCAGCCCTTTGCAGCAAATTCAGCCGTCCAGACAACATCCACGTCGACGACGTCGTAGTCACTGCCCTTGGCCTGGAAGTGCTGGACCAGATCGTCGTGCTGCTGGTCCGCCTGGTCCGACTGCTCCTTGAAGGTGACCTTTTCATCCGGATGGGCGGCGTTCCACTTGTCGACCAGCGGCCGGACGACGTTGCTGTTGTCCTTGCCCTGGACGTACGTGATGGGGCCGCGGTCGGTGAGATTGTTGGCCGCGTCGCCGCCGCCGCCCCCGCCGCTGGAGCCGCCGGATCCGCCGCCGCTGCAGGCTGCCAGCGACAGTGCCAGTACGCCGAGGACTGCAAGAGGGGTAAGTCTCCTCGAATTTATCATTCCTGTGCTCTTCCCTTCCAACCAAAACCGGACCAAACCGCGGCCACCAGCACAAGCACCGGCGGCCACGCCTGAGTGATGTGCCTCACTCTAATAAGAAATTTGGCGTTTGTGCAAGCGCTTACACAAGAAGTGATCGGATTGATACGGCTGTGCCGGCATGACGGCCTGACCCTTTAGCGGACCCGTTCGGCCCTGGTAAACTTCGCCCGCGCCCCGGCGCCGATGCTGATCAGCACGGGTGTCTGCAGACCCGTGACCAGATCCAGCGCTCCGACCAGTGCCGAGACCTCCGCCGCGATCTGGTGCGGCGGCACGCCCTGCCGCGGCAGCACCCGCACCCTCAGCCCCGGCCTGCCCTGCACCTCGTAGGTGGTAACGGTTGCCCCCACCAGGTCCGTCCGGTCGGCAAAAGCTGCCTTGAGTGCCTGCTCGGCCACCGCGCCGCTGATGGCTACCCGACCAGGGGCCCCATCCTCGTCATATCCCTCGGCCAAAATGTTGGCCCGGCCCTTGCCCTGGTTGGCCACCCACGCCACCATCAGCACAACCACCAATACCAGCAGCAGGGAGGCGACAATCCAGATCCAGCTGCTTCCCTGCCCCGGCAGCGTTGACCTGGCCGCGAGGGCAACGAGTCGCTGCGTGGCGGGCTGCGCCCAGCCCTGCCACCACAGGCCCGCTGCGGGCACAGCGGCCAGAGCTATCAGCAGGCCCCCGGTGCCAAGGAACAGCAAACCGATGAGGGCAAGCAGCACCCTGTTTAGCGTCCGGGGAGTCCCGTTCATACCCCGATCACCCCCGCCGCGGCCAGATGCACACGCACCGCGGGCTCAGGCACCAGCGTCATCGTGCGCACTTCCTCCTCGACGGCGGAGCGGATGGCCGCTTCATCCACCGGGATGCCCGAGGTGGGCCGGACATTGACCACCACCTCGCGCTGCGAGACCACCACAACGACCTGTTCCTGGATGACACCGGCCGTCAGCCGCGCGCGCCGGGCCAACGCGGAGGCGATCACCTCGTCGTCCACAACCACGGCCGCCCGCCGGTCGGGCAAAGTGTGCCTTGCCCGCTTTCCCGGAAGTACCGCATTGAGGAAAAATATCAGGCCGAGCATCAACAGGACGGCGCCAAGGGCGCCCAGCAGCAACGCTGGTATCCCCTCCGGCAGGTCGGCAATGGCCTGCGCCGCGGACAGCGGATCCAGCAGCCAGGGTGGTTGACCGACGGCGCGGAGAGTCGATTCCAGCAGCGCGTAGATGGCCAGCAGGGTAATGATCAGCGCGGCAATCCCGGCCAGGACGGCTCGGGAGGAATGGGTTTCCCGGCGCACTATCCGGGCCATGAAACCGCTCTGGGGATCGATCACCGGGGCCGTCCTCCTTCGACGGGCCGGACGCCCGTGATGCGGATGTCCACCCGGGACAGCTGGGACCCGGTCAGCCAGGTGACCTTGGCCAGGATGGCCGCCTTCGCCCCGAAGCCGCGCTGCCAGATGGAGCCGCCTGCCGCCGGCACTCGGCCCGGGTCCCGCAGCACGGCGGTCAGTGATGGAACGCTGACTGGAAGGGCCAGCGAAAGTGCCAGCAGGCCGCCGTCGTCGACCCAGTCAGCCCGCACGTCGACAGGCGCGACACCGAATATTTCCGCCGCAGCCGCTTTCGCCACACTGCTCAAAGCCTGTGTGCTGATCCGGTTGTGGCCCGCCAGCTGCCGGAACCCAACCTGCTGGGCCAGCTCCGTCACGACGAGGAACGCCGTCCCGTGATGGAGTCAAAGACACTCCGCAGGTCCAGTTTGCCCTCCGACGCCCGACCCAGCAGGGCCCCGATAGCCATGAAAATGGCTGCTACCAGGAATCCCCAGAAGCCGAAGGCAAAGGCCATGAACGCCATGAAGGCACCGATTCCGATGCCGATGACTGTCAGATTCATTGCGGATCCTTGATCTCTGCGGTTCCTTCGGGATACCCCGTGTCCAGGGGGCTGGCGGCGGGCCTGGAGGGCTGGACGCCGAATCGCTCGCTCAAGCGCGGCCGCGGTGCGGCCCGTTCGGGCTCATAACCGGCCACGTGGACGTCGTTGATTTCAATATTGACCTCGATAACGCTCAGCCCGACAAGCTTTTCCACGGCGGCATAAACGGCGGCCCGTACCCGGTTCGCCACGTCCTGCAGCGGCGCACCGTACTCCGCCACCAAGTTGATATCCACGGCCACCTGGGTCTCCCCGACCTCGGCACGGATACCCTGCGTCAGGTCACCGGATCCCACAGCGTCGCGGATGGCGCCCAGGGCCCGTGCCGAACCGGACCCCAGAGCATGGACGCCCGCCACGGACCGGGCCGCAACACCGGCAACCTTCGCGACGGCGGCCTCCGAAATCACGGTCCGGCCCGACGCCATGCCCTGCACCGCGTAGGGTGCAGTCTCCGCAGCCATGCCCGGCAGCCGTACGGTTGTCCACGCCCCGGATTCGTCCGGCGGAAGCTGGCTATCC
Source organism: Micrococcaceae bacterium (assembly GCA_035999715.1). Taxonomy (GTDB): domain Bacteria; phylum Actinomycetota; class Actinomycetes; order Actinomycetales; family Micrococcaceae; genus Arthrobacter_M. Next base: position 3,634 of record DASYGM010000052.1, read on the forward strand.
CCGTCCATCAAGCACGCCCTTTCTGGTTACTCTTACCGTAACCCTATGCAGGGACACTATTGCAGGCAACGCAGGCGGACATGCCGACGGCGGGAAGGCTCAGCTCGGGCGGCTCAAGCCGACTGGCGCCGGTGGGTTAAACGGAAAAGCCCCGCAGCTCCGTTATTAAGGGAACTGCGGGGCTTCCAGTGGTGGCTCCGACCGGCGTCGATCCGGTGACCTTTCGATTTTCATCGCGCTGGAAGCCTCCGCCCCGGGATGACGGTCCATCCCACCGGTCTG
>DASYGM010000089.1:0-32600 GCA_035999715.1 Micrococcaceae bacterium
CCAACCGTGCTGGCCGGTGTTCGACGGCGGGGCTGGGGCCAGAGCCTGGGCGAGCGGGAGATGGGCGTGGCGTCCGTCTCCGCACCCGTCCGGGGTCCTTCCGGTCGTGTGATTGCCGCCGTCTCCATCTCTGGGCCGATCGAACGCCTCACCCGGCAGCCGGGGCGGTTGCACGCCGAGGTGGTGTGCAACGCGGCCCGCACTCTCAGCGAGGCGCTGCGGAAATCCGCCGACTGACGCGGCGACTCGGAACAAGCGGGGCCGCCTCTGACGTAGTCTGGCCGGATGACCAGCTATGCGGTATTTCTGCGCGGAATCAACGTCGGCGGCATCAACATCAAGATGGCGGACCTGAAGAAGGCCCTTCAGCCGCTGCCACTCCACAGCTTTTCCACGCTGCTGGCCACCGGAAACATCGTCTGCAGCACCGACGCCGGTCCGGATAAAGTGAAGTCTCTGGTGGAACAATGCCTCCGGGACAACTTCGGGTACGACGCCTGGGTGGTGGTCCTGACCTCCGAACGGCTGTCCGAACTGATCGCAGCCTGTCCCTATCCCCCGGATTCGGCCGAGCAGCACAGCTACGTCACCCTGAGCTCGGACCCGGCGATCATGGACGAGCTGGACGGCCTGGCGGCTAACCTGGACGACGTGGAGCGGACGCGGCTTGGTCCGGAGGCAAGCGCCTGGCGGGCACCGGTGGGCGGAACCCTGGACAGTCCATTCAGCAAGCTCTCGGCCAAGAGCCGGTACAAAACCGCTACCACCACCAGGAACCTGCGCACGCTGATTAAGGTCCGCGACGCCGCTCTGGCCGCCGAAGCCTGAGCTCGTGGGGGCCAAGCGCAATCCTGCATCTATCCCGCAGTAACTGCAGGATTCGGCCTCAATTGGTGCACTTACTGCGGGGCAGTTGAGTTATGTGCACCTACTGCGGGTCAGATGCTAAAAACCCCCGGAACCGCTGCTGCAGTTCCGGGGGATTCTGTGACCCCAGCGGGATTCGAACCCGCGTTACCGCCGTGAGAGGGCGGCGTACTAGGCCACTATACGATGGGGCCCTAATACATGCTTTGCTGAGCACTTACATGGATATTCCATGAAGCTGCCTAGCGCTGGGATACCAGGACTCGAACCTAGAATGACGGTACCAGAAACCGTTGTGTTGCCAATTACACCATATCCCAATGGCACTTTTTGCTGTCCGGACCCAGTTTCCCGGGCCGTTTCAGCGGCTCAAGCGCCGACAAATAACTGTACCTGATCCTGCCGGAGAGAACAAAACGGGACAAACCGGAGCAAGCCGACCCGCCAAATCGGGGAACATCCGCCCGGTCTGGCCAGGGCCCCCGCCGGGACCGAACCGGTGGCACGGAAGGCCTACAGCAGCCCCTCCAGCGCGGACAGCGAATCCAGTTCGATCCCGGTGTAGCCGCCCTCCACACCGTGGCCGGAGAGGACTTCCTGTGCCCGCCGCGCGTCCCGGTTCAGCCAGACCCCCACCAGCCCGGCATCGGCAGCGCCTACCGCGTCCACCAGCAGGTTGTCGCCCACATACAGGGTCGCGGACGGGTGGCTGCCCAGCCTCCGGGCGCCCTCCCGGAAAATTTCCGGTGCGGGCTTGGGCACGCCCACCGTGTCCGTCCCCACCAGGACACCGATCCGCTCGAGTCCGCAGGTGTCCAGCTTGGTGCGCTGGTAGGCATGCACGTTGTTACTGATGGCACCGTACGGGATCCCGGCTTCGTCCAGCGCATCCAAGGCCGGCAGCACGTCGTCGAACAGCTGCCAGTAGGTGTGCGCATGCTCCTCGAAGGAAACATTCCAGCGCTCACCCTCCGCGGCGTCCAGCTCGGCCCCGGCGGTACCGAAGGCCAGGGCGGCCCGGGCGATCCGCTGCTCGGCGAAGCTGACCTCCCCGCGCAGGTAGGCGTCATAGCGCCCGTCCGGGTCCGCCCAGAAGATGCGCTTGAACTCGGCCCACTGCTGCGCGGTCATGTCGGGGAGGTAGCCGGCGCTGACGTGCTCGATCGTTTTGCCCATGGCGGTGCGCAGGTCCACGAGCGTGTCGTCAATGTCGAAGAGCACCCCGTGGATGGACGACGACGGTGTCCAGGCTTGCCGCGCGGCAGCGGTGTCCGCGCTCCCGCCAGGTTCGCTTGGTTGACCGCCGGGCTTGCTGGTTCCGTCTGCTCCCATCAGCCGCGGAAGGCTTTGATCCGGGCCAACGAGGAGTCACGGCCGAGGATCACCATCGACTCGAACAGCGGCGGTGAGATCCGTCGCCCGGAGACCGCCGTGCGGACCGGGCCGAACGCGAGCCGCGGCTTGAGTCCCATCTCCTCCACCAGGGCCTGCTTGAGCGCGTTCTGGATGTTCTCCGCCGTCCAGTCCCGTACGGGCTCCAGTGCCTCAAGTGCAGCGTCCAGCACCTCGGGCAGGTTCTCCGGCAGGCCCTTCCGAGCATCTTCGGCGACGTCCACGCGGTCGTCGGCCTTGAACAGGAAGCCGAGCATCTCCGGCGCTTCGCCCAGCAGCGTGATGCGCTCCTGGACCAGCGGCGCGGCCTCGGTGAGAATCAGCTCCTGGCGCTCGGTCAGGTTTTCCCCCACCAGGCCCGCCGCGCGCAGGTAGGGCACCAGCCGGTCGCGGAAGTCGTCGGCGGCCAGCATCCGCACGTGGGTGCCGTTGATGGCCTCCGCCTTTTTCTGGTCGAAGCGGGCGGGATTGCCCAGCACATCGTGGATGTCGAAATTAGCCACCAACTGGTCCACGGTGAAGATGTCCTCGTCCGCGGAGAGCGACCAGCCCAGCAGCGACAGGTAGTTCAGCAGGCCCTCAGGGATGAAGCCGCGGTCCCGGTGCAGGAAGAGGTTGCTCTCCGGGTCCCGCTTGGAGAGCTTCTTGTTGCCCGCGCCCATGACGTACGGCAGGTGGCCGAACAGCGGCATGTACTCGGCAATTCCGACGGCGATCATGGCACGGTAGAGCGCGATCTGGCGCGGCGTGGAGCTGAGCAGGTCCTCCCCGCGCAGCACGTGGGTGATACCCATGAGCGCGTCATCCACCGGGTTGACCAGCGTGTACAGCGGCGCGCCATTGGGACGGACGACGACGTAGTCCGGCACGGTGCCTGCCTTGAAGGTGATCTCGCCCCGGACCAGGTCGGTGAAAGCCAGGTCCTCCTCCGGCATCCGCAGGCGCAGCGCCGGGCGGCGGCCTTCGGCCTTGAATGCGGCGATCTGATCCACCGTGAGATCGCGGTCGTAGTTGTCGTAGCCCAGCTTGGGGTCCCGGCCAGCCGTTAGGTGCCGGGCTTCAACCTCATCCGGCGTCGAGTACGACTCATAAACGAACCCGCCACCCATCAGTTTTTCGATCGCAGCCTGGTAGATATTGCCGCGCTGTGACTGCCGGTATGGCGGATGCGGGCCCCCCACTTCGACGCCCTCGTCCCAGCTGATGCCCAGCCACTTTAGCGCCTCCAGCAACTGGTGGTAGCTTTCCTCGCTGTCCCGTGCCGCGTCCGTGTCCTCGATCCGGAAAATCAGCTTGCCCCCGGTGTGCCGCGCGTAGGCCCAGTTGAACAGCGCGGTACGGATCAGCCCGACGTGCGGAGTGCCGGTGGGCGAGGGGCAGAAGCGGACCCGGACGGGGGTTTCATCGGTGACAGTGGGGATCGCGGCAGAGGTAGTCATAGTGGTTTCAACTTTACCGCGACGCCGCTGATCTCCACGCGGGACGGAGATCAGGTCAGCGGCGGACGATGGGGTTCGAGAGACGGCCGATGCCCTCGATCTCGATCTCGTACCGGTCGCCCTCCTTGACCAGGCCCACGCCCGCCGGAGTACCGGTCATGATCACATCGCCGGGCAGCAGCGTGAATGCCTTGGACACGCTGGAGACCAGTTCACGCACGCCGAACACCATCTGGTTGGTGCTGCCGTCCTGGCGCAGTTCACCATTGAGCCAGCCTTTAATGGACAGCGACTCGGTGTCCAGCTCGGTCTCCATCCAGGGGCCCAGCGGGGCGGAGGTGTCGAAGCCCTTGGCCCGGGCCCACTGCAGGTCGGTTTTCTGTACGTCGCGGGCGGTCAGGTCATTGCCGCAGGTGTAGCCGAAGATGACCTCGTCCACACGGTCCTCCGGGACGTCCTTGCAGATCCGGCCGATCACGATGCACAGTTCGGCTTCGAAGGACACCTCCTCGGAGAAGTCCGGCAGCACCACCGGCTCGTTGGGCCCGACGACCGAAGTGTTTGGCTTGAGGAACATCGAGGGCTGGGTGGGAACCTCATTGCCCAGTTCGTGGGCGTGTTCCACGAAGTTGCGGCCGATGCCCACAATCTTGCTGCGCGGAATGATCGGCGCGACCAGCCGGACATCCTCAAGCTTGTGCGTGACGGAAGTCCGCTCGACGCCGTTGAAGAACGGGTCGCCCTTGATCACAGTGAGCTGTTCACTGCCGGGCTCCCCCTCGACGATGCCGTACAGGGGATCAGAATCAACTACAAACCTGGCAATACGCATGGTTCCTACTCTAACGGCATCTGGCAAACGGCAAACGGCGCACCCGCATCACACGCTAACTGTTGCGATGCCGAGCCCTGCATAGTCCTCCGGCCGGTGCGTCAGCAGCTCCGCGCGGTGCCGCAGCGCACTGGCCGCCGTCATCATCACCGCCAGGGGGTAGGGAACGCCGTCGTCCTGTTCCTGAATCGCCAACCGGGCCAGATGGTGGGAACACTCCAGATCGAAGGGGACAACCCTGCGCTCCAGGGGACCTTCGAGTGCGCGCCGCACGGCACCGGCTGCGAGCATCTGCTGCATCGGGTCCATCGACTCGACGTAACGGAGGACCTCTGCCACCGCCAAAGCGGTTGTATGCGGCCGTTCCGGATGGAGTTTGAACCACTCCGCCTGGCGCTCGTCATTTTGCCCGGTCAGGAAGTCCATCAGGACGTCCGAGTCAAGCAGCATCATTGCGCGTCTCCGGCCGAGTGCCCGGCTGATTCCCCGGCCGATTCCCCGGCTGAGGCAGGGGCATCCCGGGCCTCCCGGATAGCCCCAGCTGGCGCATTGGGGATGTCCACGGGGAGAGTTTGGCGTCCTTGAGTCCGAAGGCGGTTGCCCGGACTTCAAGGAGCTGGCTGTACCACTCCGGCACCTCCAACAAGGCCAAGGGCACCTTCGAAGGGTCCTCCGCCAGGGTCGACGGCGAATCCAGATGTCGCAGGATCATGCGCCGCAGTTCCGCCTGCATTGACCGACCGTTGCGCGCAGCGAGAACCTTCAGTTCCTTCAGCGTCCCTGCCTCAAGGTCCCGCACAGTCACAGAAGCCATAGTCCCTCCTGAAACTCGATTGCACTGCTGATGATGCATGCATTGGCATCAGTGCAATCGAGCTTTAAATCGCACCCAGGTCCCGGGGATCCGGAGGCCTGGGTTAATTGCACCGCCGCCCGGGTCGGTAGGCAACGCCGCCGGCCGCATATGTGGATAAGTCGGCGTTTACGGGCTTTCGTCTGTGCTCTGTGGAGGACAGGAACGACGACGGCGGCCGTCCCACCTCAGATGGTGGGGCGGCCGCCGTCAGTCATGTACCAGGCACATATTAGCCCGAACAAAAGTTGGCACCAGCGTAGTTCAGGTCCGCCGCAGTTCAGGTCCGCCGCAGTTCAGGCCAGGCGGCTCAGCCAGCCGTGTGTGTCCTCGACGGTTCCGGTCTGGATGCCCAGCAGCTGTTCGCGGATACTCATGGCCACCTCGCCGGCTTTGGCGTCCTCGGATCCGATGCTCTCCGTCTCGTCTTTGAGCAGGCCGATCGGCGTGATGACGGCCGCCGTTCCGCAGGCGAAGACCTCGGAGATCTCACCGCTGGCGACGCCGTCACGCCACTCGTCCAGAGTGATCTTGCGCTCCTGCACGTCGAGGCCGCGGTCCTTGGCGAGCTGGATGACGGACGAGCGGGTCACACCCTCAAGGATGGTGCCGGTCAGCGCCGGAGTGACGAGCCGGCCGTCCTTGAAGACGAAGAAGACGTTCATGCCACCCAATTCCTCGACCGCATTGTCGTTGAACGGGTCCAGGAAGAGCACCTGCTTGCAACCGTGGGCCTCGGCCTCGAGTTGCGGCGCGAGGGAAGCGGCGTAGTTGCCGCCGCACTTGGCGGCACCGGTTCCGCCGCGGCCTGCGCGGGCGTAGTTGCGCGAAATCCAGATGGAGACCGGCTTGAGTTCCCCGCCAAAGTAGTTGCCTGCCGGGGATGCAATGACGCGGAAGGACACCTCGCGTGCCGGCCGGACACCCAGGAAGGCTTCGGTGGCGATCATGAACGGGCGCAGATAGAGGCTATCGCCGTCGCGGGAGGGGACCCATTCGCGGTCGGCCTGGACCAGCCCCCGGATCGCGTCCAGGAAGACCTGCTCCGGAAGCTGCGGCAGGGCCAGCCTGGCGGCAGACCTGTTCAAACGGGCGGCGTTGGCCTCGGGGCGGAAGGTCCAGACGCTGCCGTCGGCATGCTTGTAGGCCTTCAGGCCCTCGAAGATCTCCTGCCCGTAGTGCAGCACTGCGGCTGCCGGATCCATGGAGATGGGACCATACGCCTCAATGCGGGCGTTCTTCCAGGTGCCTTTTCCGTCGGCATCCACGCTGTAGTCGACGACGGCAGTGTGGTCCGTGAAGTGGTCGCCGAACCCCGGGCTGGCCAGGATCGCATCGCGTTCTTCCGCCGATTTGGGGTGCGCAGAAAGCTGCTGCGTGAACTCCAGTTCGTTGACTGTCTGGGTCATTGTTCCTCCACATAGTGGTGCACTCCAGCGTGCACGCCGTTTTACTTCCCCAGCCTACTCCCGAGGCCAGTACCTACTTCGCATGTGGGACAACCACTGCGCGGCCGGAGATTTGTCCGGCCTCAAGCTTGTGGTAGGCCTCGAGGGCAGTATCGAGGGTGAATTTCTCGATACTGGGGACAATCTGGCCGGCCTTGTACATCGCGGCCACCTCGTGCAGGTCCTCTATCGTGCCCCAGTAGGTGTTGGTGATCGTTGACTCGTACGGGGTGGTGAAGAAGCTCCAGTCATACGTGCCGCCGGCGATGCCCACCACGGTCAGCTTTGAACCCTGCGCCATCAGGGAGGCGGCGGTCCTGATCGTCGGGGCGGCACCGACGAAATCGAAGGCGGCATCCACGCCATGTCCGCCGGTGATTTCCCGGATCCGGTCCGCCTGGCCCTCACCGCCGGCAACCGTGATGGCTCCGCTGGCTTCGGCCTTCTTCATCGCGTCGTCCTTCATGTCCGTCGCGATGACGGTGGCCCCGGTTAGGGCCTTGAGGATCTGGACCGCGATCTGGCCCAGGCCCCCCAATCCGATGACCAGCGCGAACCTGCCACCGCCGTTCAGGTAGGGCAGCGCGTTCTTGATTGCATGGTAGGGGGTCAGACCGGCATCCGCGAGGGGGGCCGCGGCCACCGGGTCCGCATTGCCCAGCGGGACCAGGTTGCGGACCGGGACGGTGACGTATTCGGCCATGCCGCCGTCGCGGCCCAGGCCAATACCCAGATATGGATTCGTGGCCGCGTTTTCGCAGTAGGTGTCCTGACCGCGCGAGCACGCCTTGCAGTGGCCGCAGCCGATCGGACCATAGACCAGGTAGGCATCGCCGATACTGACGCCGGAGACACCCTCACCGAGTTCCTCGACCCACCCTGAGTTCTCGTGTCCGAGGGTGAAGGGCGGCTTCACGGATCCGGGGGCATCCCTTTCGAAGCCATAGACGGCCACATCGGAATGGCACGCGCCGGCACCGGCGACCTTGAGCAGGACCTCCCCGGGACCCGGTTTGGGCCGCTCAACCTCTTTCAGGACAGGGAAGGTTTGCCAGTCTTCAAATACAACTGCGCGCATGACGCCCTCTTTCCGGTTCCCTGATGATCTAGTCTGACCTCTCCATGGTATGCGGTTCCCGGCCGACCGGGCAGGGTGCCCGGTTAGAGTCTGTCGCTCAGAGCCGGCCCGTGATCGCGTCTCCGATGGCACTCGTGCTGCGCGCCGCCGTCGAGCTTTGGCGTTGCGCAATGTCCGCCACCACCGCTGCCTCAACGCGGGCCGCGGCCTCCCCCAGCCCCAGATGGTCCAGCAGCAGCGACGCCGAGAGGATTGCCGCCGTCGGATCCGCCTTCTGCTGGCCCGCAATATCCGGCGCCGAGCCGTGCACCGGCTCAAACATCGACGGCGCCGTCCGGTCCATGTTGATGTTGCCGGAAGCCGCGAGGCCGATCCCGCCGGTAACCGCAGCGGCTAGGTCGGTGATGATGTCGCCGAACAGGTTGTCGGTGACGATCACGTCGAACCGGGCCGGCTCCGTGACCAGGAAGATCATTGCAGCATCAACGTGCAGGTAGTCCACCTGGACCTCGGGGAATTCGGCGGCCACTGCTTCGACCGTGCGCTTCCACAGATGCCCGGCGTGCACCAGCACGTTGTGCTTGTGAACGTAGGTCAGCTTGCGGCGCGGACGGGCGGCGGCGCGGCGGAATCCGTCGCGGACCACGCGCTCCACGCCATAGGCGGTATTAACGGACACCTCGGTGGCCACCTCCTGCGGCGTCCCCACCCGCAGCGCGCCGCCATTGCCGACGTAGGGTCCTTCGGTTCCCTCGCGCACCACCAGGAAGTCGATGTCCCCCGGCTCCGCCAGCGGACTGCCGACGCCTGGGTAGAGACGGGAGGGACGCAGATTGACGTAGTGGTCCAGGCTGAAGCGGAGCTTGAGTAGCATCTCGCGCTCGATCAGGCCCGACGGAATCCGGGTGTCCCCCGGCGCAGCGCCAACCGCACCGAACAGGATCGCATCATGCTGGCGCAACCGCTCCAGCGTGGTCTCGGGCAGGGTCTCCCCTGTCTGCAGCCAGTGTTCGGCGCCCAGCTTGTATTCCGTGAGCCCGAGTTCGATGCCGTCGGCGGCACAGGCTTTGCCGAGGACTTTCACGGCCTCCGCGATGACCTCCGGACCGATGCCGTCGCCGGGGATGACTGCCAGGTTGATCGATGCGCTCATCGTTTCAGCGTAGCCAGCCCATCCACATGACGGGCAACGCGTCTCACTATGCGGGATGGGTCGGCGATCGTCAGGGAATGGATGGGAGACGTATGCCTCAGATGCGGGGACTCAGACCCAGGCATGATGCCCGCAGGTCCCGGACAACCTAGAGTTTTAGATCATGCCCATGCACCGCATCTACGACTGGTTCCGCACCCACACCTTTGCCGTCGACTGCACCCTCATGCTGATGCTGCTGGCTTTCACGTCGCTGATCACGGCCGTCAGCGGCCAGGGCTTCGGGCCGCTGCTGACCCAGGCACTGCTGGTGATCCCGCTGGCATGGCGCCGTACGCGCACCCTACCCGCCGGCTCCGCCATCGCCGTCGTCGCCCTTGCCCAATGGGCGCTGGGGATCACGCCGATGCCTGCCGACGTGGCCGTCATCCTGGCCGTCTACGCGCTGGCGGCCTACGCACCGCGCTGGGCCAGCCTGGGCGGGCTCGCGCTGGCGCTGGCCGGTGCGGTCATGCTGATCACCCGGTTCTACTCCCGCGCCAACGGCCCGGTCGTGGCGAACCTGTCCTACGGCGCATTCCTGACCGTGCTGCTCTGGACGCTGGTGATGTTCGCCTGGACCTTCGGTGACCTGACCCGAACCAGGCGGCTGCGGCTGCAGGCGCTGGAGGACAGGGCGCACCGGCTGGAGATCGAGCAGCAGCAGGAACGCGCGCTGGCCGCCTCCGATGAAAGATCGCACATTGCCCGCGAGATGCACGACATCGTGGCGCATTCGCTCTCGGTCATCATCACGCAGGCCGACGGTGGCCGGTACGCTGCGGCCGCAGACCCGGGTGTCGCCACCGAAACCTTGCGGACGATAGCCGAAACCGGGCGCACGTCGCTGCAGGAGATGCGTCGGCTGCTGGGGGTTCTGCGCGGCGGCGAAGAAGCCTCGAAGCGGCCGCTGCCGGGGCTGGCGGACCTGGACGACCTGCTGCTGGGCTTCCGCGCCGCCGGCCTGGAGCTCAGTTTCGAGCAGACCGGAAAGCCCCGCCGCGGCCTTCCCGCCGGCGCCGAACTGACCGCCTACCGCATCTTCCAGGAGGGGCTGACCAACGTGCTCAAGCATGCCGGCCCCCTTGCCTCAGCCTGGACGGTGCTGGCCTGGCAGGCGCGCGGACTGCAGATCGACGTGCTCGACGACGGCCGCGGGGCCGCCGCCGACCCTCCCGTTACCGCATCGGCTGGAGACGGCGGGGGAAACGGACTCCGCGGAATGGCCGAGCGCGTCAAGCTTTACGATGGAACACTGAAGGCCGGCCCCCGCACCGGCGGAGGATTCCAGATCACCGCCTTCATCCCCTACACGGAGGCCTAGCCTTGCATTCCGCGCCCCCCGCCGCTTCCGCCGTTTCCACCACCGAACCGATCCGGGTTGCCTTGGTGGACGACCAACAGCTGGTCCGGTCCGGATTCACCATGCTGATCAATAGCCAGCCGGACCTGGAAGTCGTCGTCCAGGCCGGAAACGGCCACGAGGCGCTGGCCGGCCTTGCCGCCACGGCCGCCGACGTGGTGCTGATGGACGTCCGGATGCCCAGCATGGACGGGATCGAAACCACCCGGCAGCTGATGGAACGGACCCGTAACGCTGCCGCCGGGTCCCGGCTGTCCGAGCTCAAGGTCGTGGTGCTGACCACGTTCGATCTGGACGAATACGCCCTTGCCGCCATCCAGGCCGGGGCCAGCGGTTTCCTGCTCAAGGACGCCCCGCCGGAAGAGCTGCTGGAAGCGATCAGGACGGTGTACCGCGGCGACGCCGTGATTGCGCCGTCGACGACGAAGCGGCTGCTGGAACATGTGGCCCCCCTGCTCAGCGCCCCCAGTCCGGCCAAGGACCAGCACCGTGCCGCCGTCGAATCCCTGACGGCGCGCGAGCGCGAAGTTTTCACCCTGATTGCGCAGGGGCTGTCTAACCCGGAAATCGCCGCGCACCTGTTCCTCTCCGAAGCCACGGTCAAAACCCATGTGGGCCATATCCTCAGCAAGCTGGGCGCCCGCGACCGGGTGCAGGTGGTGGTGATCGCCTACGAAACCGGCGTGGTCTCCCCCGGCTGAGCGTCCCGGTACATTGTGCTCGTGGAGAGGCCGGACTCGGTGAGCAGGACATGGTTCTGCCCACCGAATGGGCCGGCTCGATGAGCAGAACGGTGCGGGCCTCATCCCCTGGTAGCAGAACAGGCGGACGCAGGGCACCCGTGAATCCTCCCGCAGCCCGATGTAGCAGCATCTCCGCCGCCGCTAGCGTGGAAATATGACCATACTGACGCAACAGAACACGGCCCAGCAGGCGGCCGTCGCCGCAACCGCGCTGTCCAAGACCTACGGCCGCGGCGAAACCAAGGTAGCCGCGCTGAAGAACATCGACGTTTCCTTCGACACCGGCAAATTCACCGCCATCATGGGTCCCTCCGGCTCCGGCAAATCCACCCTGATGCATTGCCTGGCCGGGCTGGATTCCGTGGATTCGGGCAGCATCCGGATCGGCGGGACGGAGATCGCCGGGCTGAACGACGCCCAGCTGACCAAACTGCGGCGGGACCGGATCGGCTTCGTGTTCCAGGCGTTCAACCTGGTCCCCACACTGACCGCCGAGCAGAACATCACGCTCCCCCACCAGTTGGCGAGCCGTAGCGTGGACCGCGAATGGTTCGACTACGTCGTCACCACCTTGGGCCTGACGGATCGGCTCAAGCACCGCCCGCACGAGCTTTCCGGGGGCCAGCAGCAGCGCGTCGCCGTGGCCAGGGCGCTGCTGACCCGGCCTGACGTCATCTTCGGCGATGAGCCGACGGGAAATCTGGACTCGAAGTCCGGCGGCGAGGTGCTGGCCATGCTGCGCCGCAGCTCGCGGGAGATGGGCCAGAGCATCATCATGGTCACGCACGACGCCACCGCGGCGTCCTATGCGGACCGGGTGGTGCTGATGAACGACGGCGTGCTGGTGGGCGAGGTTAATGAACCGACCGCGGATTCGGTGCTGGCGGCGCTGGCGAAGCTGGGGGCCTGAACCATGCTGCAGGTAGCACTTTCGCAGCTGAGGCTGCACGCGCGGCGGTTCGTGGCCGTTGGCCTGGCGGTGATCCTGGCGGTCGCCTTCCTGGCCGCGACGCTGATGGTCAACGCCACCACGCAGGCCTCCCTCGGGGCCAGCATGGGCGAGTCGTACGCCCAGGCGGACGTGGTGGTGGCACCGGCAGAGGGCTCCAGCTTAACGCCGACGACGGCGGACGCGCTGGCTTCCAGCGCTGACGTGGCCGCCAGCTTTGCCCAGCTCAAAACGGGGGCCACGGTGTCCACCGGTTCAACGGCCACAAGCGGAACTTCCAGCATGACGGGCATCTTACAGAACGTGACAACGGATCCGTCGCTGGCCGGCCTGAAACTGGATTCCGGCCGGGCTCCGTCCGCTCCCGGGGAAATCACCCTGGACGCCAATACGGCCAAGAAGCTAGGCGTCACCACCGGAGCGAAGCTGACCCTGGCAGCGGCTTCGGCCAGCGGCAGTGCGCAGGCGAGCGCCGAGGCGACCGCTACGGGAGCCGCCGCAGAGCCGGCCACGGCGAAAACCGCGGCAGGCCCCGCAGCAGCAACGGCCGCTGGAGCGCCGACGTCGTCCGGTCCGCCGGAAACCGCCGTGACCCTGGTGGGGATTTCAACGCCGTCGCACGACCCCTACCTTTCGGGCAGCCCGCAGCTCTACGCGAGCACCCAACAGGTCAGTGCCCTGCTCGGCGGCAAACTGCAGTACAGCATGATCCAGCTCAAGCTCAAGCCCGGAGTCTCCGCCGGATCGGCGCTCCCGGAGTTGGCGAAGACCGTCAGCGACACCGGCGGAAACGCCACCGTCCGCACGGCCGACCAGCAGACCACCGCCGCCGTGCAGCACCTCTCCGGCGGCCATGACGTGCTGACTATTGTACTGCTGGCGTTCGCCGCGATTGCCGTGCTGGTCTCCGCGCTGGTGATTGCCAACACCTTCGCCGTGCTGGTGGCGCAGCGGGTGCGCGAACTGGCGCTGCTGCGCTGTCTGGGCGCCGGGCGCGGGCAGGTCCGGAACTCGGTCCTGCTTGAGGCCCTCGTGGTCGGCGTCGTCGCATCGCTGCTGGGGCTGGCCCTGGCGGTCGGCGTGATGGCGGCGCTGGTGGGCTGGGCCAAGACCAATCCGGAAAGCCAGTTCGCAACCCTGGCCGTGCCGCCGTCGGCCCTGCTGATCGGTTTTGCCGCAGGCGTGCTGATGACCCTGCTGGCGGCCCTGGTCCCGGCGCGCGGTGCCACCCGGGTGGCGCCGTTGGCCGCGCTGCGTCCGGTGGATGGAGCCAGCGTGCGCAGTCGGAGGGGCCTGGTCCGGCTGATTTTGGGGGCCCTGGTGCTGGCAGTGGGCATGGTGCTGCTGATCATGGGCGCGGACCGCAACGAACTGCTGGTGGCGCTGCCGGGCGGAGTGCTGTCCTTCCTGGGCCTGCTACTGGGCTCCACGCTGTTCATTCCGGGCCTGGTTTCCGGGGTGGGCAAGGTGGCCGCGCCGCTGGGGGTGCCGGGCAAGCTGGCGTCGCTGAACGCCGTGCGGAATCCGGGACGGACGACGGCGACGGCCACGGCACTGCTGATCGGCGTCACGCTGGTGTCCATGATGATGACCGGGGCCGCCACCGCACGGTCGTCCTTCGACAATACGTTGGACCGCAAATTCCCGGTCGATGCTGCTGTTACCGGACCGCATACTTCCGGCCAGGCACTTTCCGCTGCCGACGTGGCAGCCGCGCGGGCGGTTCCGGGGATTACCGCTGCGGCCCTGGTGCAACCGGCCGGGATACTGCAGGCCAGCGGGGCCTCCAACGGCGGGGCTGCCGCCGGTGCAGGCGGGGCCGCGGGATCGGTAGGCGGGACGGCGTACGCGCTGGACGGCGCCGCCGTCGGCCTGATCCGGGACAAGTCCGTGAAACTGGACAACTCCTCCATCCTGATGCCCAAGGGGACCAAGGCCACCACCGTTACGGTCAAGGGCCAGGCCTCACAAAAGGACTTCCGCGTGGTCCAGATGGATGCCGATGGCTTCCCGCCGTCCATCAGCGCCGAGGCCGCGCAACTGCTGGGCGGGATGCCAGCCGCCGCCTCAACCGCCCCTGCCGTCGGAAGCGTTCCTTCCGCCGGCGCCAGGGATGGCAGTCGGAGGGGCACCGAAGCGGTCAGTGTGGCATCAGGCGGCGCGTCCCTCTGGCTGTCCGTGGACGTCCACCTGAGCAGCCAACAGCAGTTGGACCTGCGGACGTCCCTGGCTAAGGCGCTGAACGTGCACGAATACCAGGTGGACGGGGCAGCGATTGAGCGGGCGACGTTCAACCAGATCATCGATGTGCTGCTGCTGGTGGTTACGGCTTTGCTGGCGGTCGCGGTGCTGATCGCGCTGATCGGCGTGGCCAACACGCTCTCGCTCTCGGTGCTGGAACGGACCCGCGAATCCTCGCTGCTGCGGGCGCTGGGACTGACCAAGGGCCAGCTGCGGGGCATGCTCGCCATCGAGGCGGTGCTCATTGCCGGCGTCGCCGCGCTGTCCGGGGCTGTGCTGGGCGTGTTCTACGGCTGGGCCGGTGCCAAATCGGCGCTCGGCGTGATGGGGACCGTGGCACCGGCCGTGCCGTGGCTGCAGCTGCTCGCCGTGCTGGCGGTGGCGATCGTGGCCGGGCTGCTGGCCTCGGTCCTGCCTGCCCGCCGCGCGGCACGCCTCTCCCCCGTCGCCGGCCTCGCCACCGAATAGCCCCCACGTTGAGTGTGGAGGTCTGCCCCAAAAAACCGTGTTCCATGGGGCAGATCTCCACACTCAACGGGCGGTAGCGGGAGCAGAGGGGCGGGTCTAGGCCTCGGCGGGTTCTTCGTATTTGGGGAAGATCGGCGCGGGGGCCGGCAGCGGCGTGCCGGGCAGCAGCGGGGTGCCGATCGCCGCGAACTGCCGCTCGCCGTCGTCGTCCGCCTTGCCTTGGCCCAGCGCATCCAGCAGCCGGGCCGCCGAGGTCGGCATCACCGGCTGAACCAGGATGGACACGATCCGCAGCACCTCCAGGGTTACGTACAGCACCGTGTTCATCCGCTCCACGTCCGTCTTGCGCAGGACCCACGGCTGCTGCTCAGCGAAGTAGGCGTTGGTATCCCCCAGCACCGTCCAGATCTGCTCCAGCGAGCGGTGGAAATCCTGCACCTGGTACGCGGCGCGGGACTGCTCCAGCAGCGCTCCGGCCTGATCCAGCAGCGCCTTGTCCGCGGCGGTGAAGTCACCGGGAGCCGGCACCTTCGCATCGCAGTTCTTGGCCACCATGGAGAGCGAGCGCTGCGCCAGGTTGCCCAGGTTGTTGGCCAGGTCCGAGTTCATCCGGCCCACGATCGCGTCGTGGCTGTAGGACCCGTCCGCGCCGAAGGGCACCTCGCGGAGCAGGAAGAAGCGCACCTGGTCCAGCCCGTACTGCGCCACCCAGTCCGCCGGCGCCACGACGTTGCCCAGCGACTTGGACATCTTGACGCCCTGGTTGTGCAGGAACCCGTGGATCATCACCCGCTTGGGCAGCTCGAGCCCGGCGGACATCAGGAATGCCGGCCAGTACACGGCATGGAAGCGCGAGATGTCCTTGCCGATGATGTGCACGTCGGCGGGCCAGTACCTCCGGAAGCTATCCGAGTCCGTGTCCGGATACCCCACGCCGGTCAGGTAGTTGGTCAGCGCGTCCACCCAGACGTACATCACGTGGTCCGGATTGCCCGGCACGGGAACGCCCCAGTCGAACGTGGTCCGGCTGATGGAGAGATCCTCCAGGCCGCCCTTGACGAAGCTGACAACCTCGTTGAAGCGGCTCCGTGGCGCACCGAATTCGGGATGGTCCGCATACAGCGCCAGCAGCTTGTCCTGGTAATTGGACAGCCGGAAGAAGTAGCTCTCTTCTTCGGTCCAGGTCAACTCGGTGTCGGTGGACTTGGAGTAGCGGATGCCGTCCTCGCGCAGTTCCGTCTCGTCCTCGCCGTAGTAGGCCTCGTCCCGGACCGAGTACCAGCCTTCGTATTTGCCCAGGTAGATGTCCCCCGCGTCTTCCATCTTTTTCCAGATGGCCTTGGAGGCGGCGTAGTGGTCCGCATCGGTGGTGCGGATGAATCTGTCGTAGGAAATCCCCAGAGCGGCATGCGCGTCCTGGTAGACCTTCGCGTTCCGGTCCACCAGTTCCTTGGGTGTGATGCCCTCCTTCTCGGCGGCCTGGGCGATTTTCATGCCGTGCTCGTCGGTACCGGTCAGGAACATCACGTCGAAGCCGTCCAGCCGCTTGAAACGCGCCATCGCGTCCGTGGCGATGTACTCGTAGGCATGCCCGATGTGCGGGACGCCGTTGGGGTACGTGATGGCGGTGGTGAGGTAGTACGGGGTCTTGGCTTCTGGTGTTGACGTCACCTTAAGAAATTACCTTGTTCCATAGCGAATTGCCGATTCCGCGGGAGGATGACGACGACGGCGGCTGGCCGTTGGGCGTCTTTTCGCCACTTCCCGGATTAGCTAGAATAGCTAGATGGTCACCGCAAACGTTCACCAGGCTAAAACTAACCTTTCCAAACTGCTCGACGCTGCCGAGCGGGGAGAAGAAGTGGTGATCACACGTCGCGGCTCAGGAGCGAACCGTTTTGTACTCAAGCCCGCAGATAGGCTGTCCACCCGTAGGCTCTTCGGCGCTTTGCAGGGCAAAGTCCAATTTTCGCCCGACTACGACGCTGCCGATGCGGAAATCGCCGGGATGTTCGACTCGGCGGTCGGCCGCAGCGCGGAAGGCGCCGAGTGAAGCTGCTCCTGGACACCAACGCGATGCTGTGGATAGCGGCCGGCGACCCGTCGGTTGGCGATGCCGTCCGCGCCGCTTTGGATAGCGCGGATCAAGTGCTTTTTTCGGTGGCGTCGCTGTGGGAAGTGGCCATCAAGGTGTCGTTGCAAAAACTGGCTCCCATTCCGGAGCTCGCGGAAACCTTCCAGGCGCAGGGCGCCACCCGGCTCGGAATCGAGGATCCGCACCTGGAAATCCTCCAGACCCTGCCGTTCCTGCACCGCGATCCCTTCGACCGGCTCATCATTGCGCAGGCAAAGTCGGAAAATCTGACCGTGGTCACGGCAGATCGGACGTTCACCCGCTACGGGATTCCGGTTCTGGACGTCCGGGATTAGACCCCCGGAGCTGCCCTTCGGCCGAAGGTCGCGGGAGGCGTGCCGCAGCCTCCCGCGACCCTCACACCCCGACTAGTCCTCCAGGTCCACCTCACGCGCCATGGAGGCGCCGATTTCGGCCTTGACTGTGTCCAGGACCGGCTGGGGTACCGAGCTGTCCACGGTCAGCAGCGCCAGCGCCTGGCCGCCCGCAGCGTTACGCGCGACCTGCATGCCGGCGATGTTGATGCCGTTTTCGCCCAGGATCCGGCCGAGCGCACCGATGACGCCGGGACGGTCCAGGTAGGAGATGACGATCAGGTGGTCGCTGATCGGGATTTCGATGTCGTAGCCGTTGACGCCGACCAGCTTTTCGATCTGCTTAGGTCCGGTCAAGGTGCCGGCGACAGAGATCTGCGCACCGTCGGAGAGTGCGCCGCGGATGGTCAGCACGTTGCGGTAGTCCGCGGATTCCGCGGTGGTGATCAGCCGGGTGTTGATGCCGCGCTGCTCGGCCAGGACGGGCGCGTTGACATAGGAGACCTGCTCGGAAACGACGTCCTTGAAGACGCCCTTGAGCGCCGCCAGTTCCAGCGCCTTGACGTCGTGCACGGCGATTTCGCCGGCCACCTCGACATCGATCTGGGTCACCGAATCGTGGGTCAGGGCGGTGAAGATACGGCCCAGCTTTTCGATCAGCGGGATGCCCGGACGGACCTCGGCGGCGATGACGCCGCCGGCGACGTTGACCGCGTCGGGGACCAGTTCGCCAGCCAGGGCCAGCCGGACGGATTTGGCCACGGAAACCCCGGCCTTTTCCTGTGCCTCGTCCGTGGAGGCGCCCAGGTGCGGGGTGACCACGACGTTGTCCAGGGTGAAGAACGGCAGGTCCGTGCTGGGCTCGGTCACGAAGACATCAATGCCGGCACCGGCAATGCGGTGCTCCTTGAGAGCCGTGAACAGCGCTTCCTCATCCACCAGGCCGCCGCGGGCCACGTTTATGATGTAGGCCGTTTCCTTCATCTTCTCGAAGGCGGCCGCACCGATCATGCCCACGGTTTCCGGTGTCTTGGGCATGTGGATGGTGATGAAGTCGCTCTGCGCCAGCAGCTCGTCCAGCGTGACCAGCTGCACGCCCAGCTGGGCGGCGCGGGCGGAGGTGACGTAGGGGTCGTAGGCCAGGATTTCCATGTCGAAGCCCTGCGCACGGGCGGCAATCAGGGCTCCGATGCGGCCCAGTCCGATGATGCCCAGCTTCTTCTCGAACAGCTCGGTGCCGGTGTACTTTGAGCGCTTCCACTCGCCGTTCTTCAGCGCGGAGCTCGCAGCAGGAATGTGGCGCGCCAGGCTCAGGATATGGCCGATGGTCAGCTCCGCGGCCGAAACGATGTTGGAAGTGGGCGCGTTGACCACCATGACGCCGGCCTGGGTGGCGTTCTTGATGTCCACATTGTCCAGTCCGACGCCGGCCCGGGCGATGACCTTCAGGTTCTTGGCCGCGGCAATGGCCTCGGCGTCGACCTTCGTGGCGGAGCGGACCAGGATGGCATCCACGTCAGCGATGGCAGAGAGCAGCTGGGAACGGTCGGCGCCGTTGCACTGGCGGATCTCGAAATCCGGCCCAAGGGCCTCGATCGTGGCGGGCGAAAGTTCCTCTGCGAGGAGTACAACGGGTTTGGTGGTTGTCACCGGTGACCTCTTTAGCTCTCTGTTACGTGTGGTTGGAACGACGACGGCGGTACTTCGCGGGTGCCGATGTCCTGCCCCGCCCGCTTCGCGGGCGCCCGAAGCCGCTCCCGGGCAGGACATCGGCCCCCGCTCAAAGCGGAGCCCGGCTTTCTTGCCGAACATTTCAAGGTGAGCGTCGGTGTTCTTGTAGGCTGCGTTGTTGCGCGAGGAACGAGCGCAGCAGCCGAAAGAATACCGACGCTCACCGCAGCCAGGCTTCAGCTAGCGGGCGACGGAGCCTTCGGTGTAGTCGTCGTCGGTCTTGATCCACGAGAACAGCTTCCGCAGCTCGCGGCCCGTGGCCTCGATCGGGTGGTCCTCACCCTTCTTGCGCAGCGCAGCGAACTCCGGCGCGCCGGCATCCTGGTCGTCAATGAAGCGCTTGGCGAAGGTGCCGTCCTGGATGTCCTGGAGCACAGCCTTCATGTTCTCCTTGACATGCTCGTCGATGACGCGCGGGCCGGAGACGTAGTCACCGTATTCGGCCGTGTCAGAGACGCTCCAGCGCTGCTTGGCGATGCCGCCCTCAACCATCAGGTCAACGATCAGCTTGAGCTCGTGCAGCACCTCGAAGTACGCGACCTCGGGCTTGTAGCCGGCCTCGGTCAGGGTCTCGAAGCCGTACTGGATCAGCTGCGAGGCGCCGCCGCAGAGCACTGCCTGCTCGCCGAAGAGGTCCGTTTCGGTCTCTTCGGTGAAGGTGGTTTCGATGACGCCGGCGCGGGTTCCGCCGATAGCCTTCGCATAGGACAGGGCCAGTTCCTTGGCCTTGCCGGAGGGGTTCTGCTCGACGGCGATCAGGTCCGGCACGCCGCGGCCGGCCTCGAACTCGCGGCGCACGATGTGGCCCGGGCCCTTCGGCGCAACCAGCGCCACGTCAACATCGGCCGGCGGCTTGATGTAGCCGTAGCGGATGTTGAAGCCGTGGCCAAAGAACAGGGCGTCGCCGGCCTGCAGGTTGGGGGCAATGTCCTCGGCGTAGACGTGGCGCTGGACCTGGTCCGGGGTGAGGACCATGACCAGGTCAGCTTCGGCGACGGCGTCGGCCACATTGAGCACGCGCAGGCCCTCGGCCTCGGCCTTGGCACGGGACTTGGAGCCTTCCTTGAGGCCGACGCGGACGTCGACGCCGGAATCGCGCAGGCTCAGTGCGTGCGCGTGGCCCTGGCTGCCATAGCCGATGACGGCAACGGTGCGGCCCTGGATGATGGACAGGTCTGCATCGTCGTCGTAGAACATGTCGGTCACTTGTAACTCCCTTAATAGTGTCTTGCTGCTGGAAAAATCGGTTTAGGCGCTGAGCGTGCGCAGGGCCCGGTCGCTCATCGAACGTGATCCCCGCCCGATGGCCAGTGTGCCGGATTGCACAATTTCACGCACACCGAACGGCTCCAGCACATTCAGCAGTGCCGCGAGCTTTTCGGGGTGCCCGGTCGCCTCGATGGTCAACGAGTCGGTGGAGACGTCAACAACCGAGGCACGGAAAAGATCTGCAGCCTGGGTGACCTGCAGCCTCGTGGCGGCGTCCGCGCGTACCTTGACCAGGATGTGGTCCCGCTGCACGGAATTCTCGGGGACCAGCTCAACAATCTTGATCACGTTGATCAGTTTGTTCAGCTGCTTGGTGACCTGCTCTATGAGGTCACCTTCGGCGTCGACCACCACCGTCATCCGGGACACGCCCTGGACTTCGGTGGGGCCGACGGCCAAAGAATTGATGTTGAAGGCCCGCCGGGCAAACAGGCTGGCCACGCGCGTGAGCACGCCTGGCTTGTCCTCGACCAGGACGGAAAGTGTGTGCCGCGTCATTGCTAGTCCTCCTCTTCCCATGCCGGGGTCATGTTGCGTGCCACCTGGATCTGGTCATTGCTCACTCCGGAGGGCACCATCGGCCACACCATGGAGTTGGGGCTGACCACGAAGTCGACGACGACGGGCCGGTCGTTGATGGCCAGCGCGGCTTCGATGGTGGCGTCGATGTCCTGGTCCCGTTCGCAGCGCAGTCCGGCACACCCGTAGGCGTCGGCGAGCTTGACGAAGTCCGGGATCCGGATGGTGTTGTGTCCGGTGTTCAGGTCCGTGTTGGAGTAGCGGCCCTCGTAGAACAGGGTCTGCCACTGCCGGACCATGCCGAGGGAGGAATTGTTGATGACCGCGACCTTGATCGGGATCTTGTTGATGGCGCAGGTGGCCAATTCCTGGTTGGTCATCTGGAAGCAGCCGTCGCCGTCGATCGCCCAGACCACCCGGTCCGGCTCGCCCACCTTCGCGCCCATCGCCGCGGGAACGGCATAGCCCATGGTGCCGGCCCCGCCGGAGTTCAGCCAGGCGTGCGGGCGCTCGTACTTGATGAACTGTGAGGCCCACATCTGGTGCTGGCCGACGCCGGCCACATAGATGCCCTCGGGGCCGGTCAGCGCACCGATCCGCTCGATCACCCGCTGCGGTGCGCTCAGGCCGTCGTCGGGCTCTGTCCAGCCCAGCGGATAGGTATCGCGCAGGTTGCCCAGGAAGGCCCACCAGTCGGCCAGCTCCGGCTTTCCGTGCTGGGCGAACTCCGCCTTCAGCACGTGCGTCAGATCCGGAATGATCTCCTTTACCGAGCCGACAATCGGAACATCCGCCACCCGGTTCTTGGAGATTTCCGCCGGGTCAACGTCGGCGTGGATGACCTTGGCATTCGGCGCAAAGGTGCTCAGCACGCCGGTGACCCGGTCGTCGAACCGCGCGCCCAGGGTGATCAGCAGGTCCGACTGCTGCAGTGCGGTCACAGCCGAGACCGAGCCGTGCATACCGGGCATCCCGACGTGCTGGGGATGCGAATCGGGGAAGGCACCGCGGGCCATCAGCGTGGTCACCACCGGGATCCCGGTCAGCTCCGCCAGCTCCAGCAGTTCCCGGGAGGCATGGGCCTTGACCACGCCGCCGCCGACGTAGAGCACCGGCTTCTTGGCCTCGCCGATCAGCCGTGCGGCCTCCCGGAGCTGCTTCGAGTGGCCACGGAACACCGGCCGGTAGCCCGGCAGGTCAATGGTGGGTGGCCAGGAGAATGTCATCTGTCCCTGCTGGGCGTCCTTGGAAACGTCCACCAGCACCGGACCGGGTC
Organism: Micrococcaceae bacterium; assembly: GCA_035999715.1. Taxonomy (GTDB): domain Bacteria; phylum Actinomycetota; class Actinomycetes; order Actinomycetales; family Micrococcaceae; genus Arthrobacter_M. The sequence goes on from DASYGM010000089.1 coordinate 22,109, forward strand.
GGCCGGTCAGGGCCAGATGGAACGCCTCGGCCAGCACCCGGGGGATGTCCTGCGGGTTGGTGACCAGGTAGGAGTGCTTGGTGATCGGCATCGTGATTCCCACGATGTCTGCTTCCTGGAAGGCATCTGTGCCAATCACCCCGCTGGAAACCTGGCCGGTGATGGCCACCAGCGGCACCGAATCCATGTGCGCATCCATGATCGCGGTAACCAGGTTGGTGGCCCCGGGTCCGGAGGTCGCAATGCAGACGCCCACCTTCCCTGTCACCATCGCATAACCCTGGGCTGCGTGCCCGGCACCCTGCTCGTGGCGAACCAGCACGTGGTTCAGCGAAGATGCCATCAGGGGGTCGTAGGTGGGAAGGATCGCGCCGCCGGGAAGACCGAAAATGTCCTTGACGCCCAGCTCCTCAAGGGAGCGGACCAGGGCCTGGGAACCGCTCATGCGCGTCGCGGCAACGACGTTGTTGGGGCCCTGGACGGAGGAGACGACGGCTGCCGGCGCGACGGGGGCGGCTGCTGCAGCCGTATCTGCGGCCGCAGCGGCATGGCCGGGCGACTTGCTGGCCATCAGCGACGGACTGATGGGCGATCCTTTACTCATCGGATACTTCCTTTGCGGAACACATTCACGGTTTTATTTACTTTTGGAGCTGGCCGCAGCCAGTTGTTCGTCATTCACATCAGTGGCGGTCACCGCTGGGTACAGGAAACAAAAAAACCCCTCAGCCGGTGGGCTCTGCGAGGGGTTGGCGCGTGAGTGGTTCGTTCCGTAAAACCAGCTGGACGATAGCTTTTGTAAAGCTAGTCTGTCACGCGCTTGGTAAGAAGGACTACGGATACGAGCTGCATATCTGTAGTTTTCCGCTTACTGTCGCAGGGTGTCAACCGGAGACCCCGTCGTCTCAGTATATGGACTTTATGTCCGGTGAATGGACATTAACTCAACCCTGGCCCCGGCAGGCTGGGATCCTTTCGGCGGCCGTCGCGAAGAATTCGCAGCAGGGCAGGCTGGGCCGGAATCTGGAAGGCCGCGTTGTTGCGCGAGGAACGAGCGCAGCGGCCGGAAGATCCCGGCCAAGCCTGCCGGGAGCCGGAAAATCCGGGCCCAGCCGGGCATGGGTTAGCCGCAGTAGGCGCCGGTGGAGGCGGAGTGGACCAGCTTGGCGTACTTGGCCAGCACACCCTTGGTGAACTTGGCAGGCAGCGGCTCCCAATCGATCTTGCGCGCCTCCAGTTCCGCCTCATCCACCAGCAGGTCGAAGGTCCTGGCGCCGATGTCCACGCGGATCCTGTCACCGTCCTGCACCAAGGCAATGGGACCGCCGTCGACCGCTTCCGGCGCCACGTGCCCGATGCACAGGCCCGTGGTGCCGCCGGAGAACCGCCCGTCGGTGAGCAGCAGCACGTCCTTGCCCAGGCCGGCGCCCTTGATTGCACCGGTGATGGCCAGCATCTCGCGCATCCCCGGGCCGCCCTTGGGGCCTTCGTAACGGATCACGACGACGTCGCCGGCCTGGATATCCCCGGCCTTGAGGGCCGCGAGGGCGCCCTGTTCGCGTTCGAACACCCGGGCGGGGCCCTCGAAGACGTCCGCGTCGAAGCCTGCGCTCTTGACCACGGCGCCCTCCGGGGCCAGCGAGCCGTGCAGCACCGTGATGCCACCGGTTTTGTGCAGCGGGTTGTCCAGCGCGCGCAGGATCTTCCCGTCCAGGTCCGGCGGGTTGATCGAGGCAAGGTTCTCGGCGACGGTCTTACCGGTCACGGTCAGGCAGTCACCGTGGATCAGCCCGGCATCCAACAGCGCGCGCATGATCACCGGGACCCCGCCCACCTTGTCAACGTCGAACATGACGTAGCGGCCGAACGGCTTCAGGTCGCCCAGGTGCGGGATCTTGTCCCCGATCCGGTTGAAGTCCTCCAGCGTCAGGTCCACCTCGGCCTCGCGGGCGATGGCCAGCAGGTGCAGCACGGCGTTGGTGGAGCCGCCGAAGGCCATGGTGACGGCGATGGCGTTCTCGAAGGCCTTCTTGGTCATGATGTCCCGTGCGGTGATGCCCAGGCGGAGCAGGTTGACCACGGCCTCCCCGGACTGGCGGGCGTACATGTCGCGGCGGCGGTCCGCCGACGGCGGGGCGGCCGAGCCGGGAAGGGACATGCCCAGCGCCTCGCCGATGCAGGCCATGGTGTTGGCGGTGTACATGCCGCCGCAGGCGCCTTCGCCGGGGCAGATGGCGCGTTCAATGCTGTCCAGGTCCTTCAGGCTCATCTTGCCCGCGGCGCAGGCGCCGACCGCCTCGAAGGCGTCGATCAGCGTAACTTCCTTCTCGGTGCCGTCCTCCAGCTTGGCAAAGCCGGGCATGATGGAGCCGGCATAAAGGAAGACCGAGGCCAGGTCCAGCCGGGCGGCGGCCATCAGCATGCCGGGCAGCGACTTATCGCAGCCGGCCAGCAGCACGGAACCGTCGATGCGCTCGGCCTGCATCACGGTTTCCACCGAGTCGGCGATGACCTCACGGGAAACCAGCGAGAAGTGCATGCCCTCGTGGCCCATCGAGATTCCGTCGGAAACGGAGATGGTGCCGAACTGCATCGGGAACCCGCCGCCGGAGAAGACGCCCTCCTTGGCGCCCTGGGCCAGACGGTTCAGCGAAAGGTTGCAGGGAGTGATCTCATTCCAGGAACTGGCAACGCCGATCTGCGGTTTGGCGAAGTCCTCGTCGCCCATCCCGACGGCCCGGAACATACCGCGGGCCGGGGCGGCGGCAATGCCGTCGGTGACAACGCGGCTGCGGGGCTTGATGTCCGGTTTTGAATCGGTTTTGGTGTCCTGTTGGGCTGCTGAATTGGTCTCCACACTCATGAGGCGAGTCTATGACCGGGATGCGGCACCTTACCAACCGGAGACGGCGGCTGAGCCAGATTACGGCTACGTTACGGACCGATCCGTAGACTGGGCCGGTGACAACCAGCGACCAGCTCAAGGAATCCCTGCGGCAGATCTTCGATGCCCAGATTCCCAACTTTGGCGATTACAACCTTGTTTTCGCCAGCAACGCGTCCGCGATTGCCCCATCCATCGGGGCTGCCAGGACGGACGACCCGACGTCATCCGGGCGGCCACAGCAGCTGCGCTGCTATGTTGTCGGCTACCGCTGGCAGCCGGCGGAAATCGTCGTCGCGCCCTTCAACGCGGACACGCTCACGGCCGGCAGCGTCGCTGAGGCCATCAACATGACCAATCTCCATCACGCCATGAAGCTTCCCGGTGGAGACATCGAGATCGGCACCACTACCGGGAAGTCCTTCCGCTTCGGAGTAAGGCCCGACGGCGCCCTGCCGGACTTGGGTGGTCAGCGCCGGGGCATCGAACAGGCGGACGACTGCGAGGACTTTGCGACTTTTATCGACGCCTTCCTGGCCAAGGTCTAGCACCCTTCCCGGACCAGCCTGCCCCTTCCTATAGCGCAGACGTGTACGGCCCGGGCTGCACCAGGTTGGCTGGCCGCTCACCGGCGGCGAGCGCGGAGAGCTGTCGCCGGATCAGGGCGACGATGCGTGGCGGGAAGGCACTGGAGTCGCCGCCCAAATGCGGAGTTATCAGGGCGTTGGGCGCCTTCCAGATCGGATGGTCCGCGGGGATGGGCTCCGGATCAAAGACGTCCAGGGCGGCAAAGAGCCTGCCGGACACCACTTCCCGGGTCAGCGCTTCCGAGTCAATCACGGCGCCCCTGGCCACGTTGACCACCAAGGCGCCGTCCGGCAGGGCCGCCAGCAGTTCCGTTCCCACCAAGTGGCGGGTGGCCTCCGAGAGCGGCGTGATGATTACCAGGACGTCATGACCAGGCGCCAATTCAAGCAGCTCTGTCGTGGCATGGACATGGCCGCCGTCGTCGTCCCTTGCCGTGCTGCCGACTCTGGTCAGCTCCACCTCAAAAGGCTCCAGCCGCTTGGCTATCTCCGCACCGATGCCACCCACGCCCACCAGCAGGACCTTCCGGTCCGCCAGCGACCGGCGCCGCTCCGGCCGCCAGGTGGCCGTCGCCTGGTCCCGCACGGCCACATCGATTCCGCGCAGGGAAGCCAGCATGAGTCCGATGGCCAGCTCCGCGGTCGACGCCGCATGGACCCCTGAAGCGCTCGCGATGGCCACCTTGGGACCGACGGCTTCGGGAACGGCGTCGAACCCGGTGGACTGGGTCTGGACCAGCTTGAGACCCGGGGCCAGGCGCAGCCCATCCAGCCAGGCTGACCCCTTACCGTACGGCAGGACAGCCGCGTCGATCTCCCCCAGCTGCACGCCCTGCGGCGGCTCGACCATGTTCCAGACGCCCGCCCGCAGCCCGTCCGGCAGCGGCTGCACCGCGTCCAGAAGCTGCTGGTCCGGAAAGGTAACGGTGCGTATCTGCGGGTACTCGGAGGCCATGCTCCGACTCTAGCCATCCGCCCAGGCAGCCTGCCAATCATGACCCGCCCTCCACCTGGACCGACGGGCAGGGACACGGGCAGGGACACTAGCAGGGACACGGGCAGGGACGCTGACGGCAAGGCATAGACAGGAAGAATTGGCGCGCCGTAACGTCAGGCATCGGCAACTTGTCGTGTTGAGCAGGAGGTGCTCCCCATGGACTGGTTCGTTTGGCTCATCTGGATTCTGGTGGTCATCCTGGTGATCATCCTCATCTGGCTTTACGTGCGCGGCCGCTCCAGAGCCGTCTCTGGCGGCGGTCCTGGCGCCGGTCCTGGCGCCGGTCCTGCCGAGCACGCAGCACGGCCGGCGGCGCAGCACATGGCCATCCCGGCCCAGGAGACCGGGACCCCACATCATGACTCCGGTTCGGCCTCCGCCCACGAAGGCACCCTCGGTGTGCAGGGGACCACAGTTGGCGTAGACGCCGTAGACGTTCAGGGGAACACGACGTCCGGCGGCGGCGCCGCTGGTGAGCAGGGAACCACGGCTGGCGAAGCCCCGTCGCGCCCTCCAATAACGAATTTGGGCGAAGAAGCCGATACGGCAGGTGTCCAGAAGAATCGCGAGGACGCCTTTACCTATGGCGCGGCACTCTCCACCGATCCGACGGCTGCCGTCGGCCGGCAGGCAGACGGTGCTGGGCAAGGCGGCGTTGGGCAGGGCGACGCCGGGCAAGGCGAGGCTGGGCAACGCGGCGTTGGGCAGGGCGACGCCGGGCAACGCGGCGTTGGGCAGGGCGACGCCGGGCAAGGCGAGGCTGGGCAGGGCGAGGCGCCAAGGGGGGCCGCCTACGGTCTGATGTCCCATGGCCCGGCGGAGAACCGAGCCGCCCCTGATAGCCCAAGCAGTTCTTCAGCCCCAGCAGCCAACGAGCCCCTCCCGGCACCGGGCTCCTATACGACGGGAAGCACCCAGTGGGCACCGGACGCCCCGATCCCCCAGGAACCGGAAGACCCTGCCTCTGTCGCCCCCGAAACGGGTGCTGCCACCACTGGCCTTGCCCCTTCAACCTTCACCCCCGGGTCGGCGCCCTTCGGGCCGGACTCGGCGGCACCCCGCCCGGACGGCGCAGCGCCGGCCGGTTTCATGATCAAGGCCGTCACCCGTCCGATGGTGTACCACGGGCCGGACAGCCCCGATTATCCGAATGTGACCGCAGAGGTCTGGTTCCGGACCTACGACGCTGCCGAAGCTGCCGGCTTCCGGCGTGCGAATGGCTGATCTGCGCGCCGCTTCCGCCTGGAATACGGCATCGGCCACATCCGGCCTGGCCGATTTCACACCTCTGTCAAAAACATGTAGAGTTACATGTCGTTGCGGGGTTCCGTTAGGAAGAAATTCTCTGCGGGCCGCACAACATGCCAGCTGCACCTCTAGCTCAATTGGCAGAGCAATTGACTCTTAATCAATGGGTTCCGGGTTCAAGTCCCGGGGGGTGCACAAAGGAAAGCCCCGTCGGGCCTGCGGAAACGCGTGGTCAGGCGGGGCTTTCGTTTTGCCCACGGACAGGTACTACGGCGCGGCTACACAACCGCCCCCTGCTCCTCATCTATCGCTTCGGTTTCCGCGTCGTGCTGCCGGGACCAGGTCTTAATGATCGTCCAGGCGACGGCCGTCAGCGGCACAGCCAGCAGTGCACCGATCAGGCCTGCGAGGGTGGTTCCCGCGGCTAGCGCCAGCAGGATGGCCAAACCGTGGATGCTGAGGACTCTGCCCATCAGGAACGGCTGAAGGACGTGATGCTCAAGCTGGTTAGCCGCGACAATGACGGCAAGGACCACCAGTGCGGGGACGGGGCCGTTGAAGACAAGAGCGACCACGACGGCCAGGGTTCCGGCGGCCGTGGCTCCCACAATGGGAATAAAACCCCCAATGAAGACGAAGACTCCCAGCGGCAGCGCCAGAGGAACCTGCATAATGGCCAGTGCGACGCCGACAATGACCCCATCGGTCAGGGCAATCAGGAAAGTCCCCCGGACGTACCCTCCCAGAACCACGGTGCTGCGGGCGGCCGCGCGATGGGCTTTCCCGCGATGGCCCGAGGGCAGGAATCCGAAGAGGAAGTCCCGGATCTTCTGGCCGTCCTTGAGCATGAAGAACAGGATCACGGCCATCAGGACTGTGCCTGCTGAGATTTCCCCGGCGACGCGGAGTCCGGTGAGTGCCTCGGTCCCGAAGGTGTTGCTGGTGATGAATTTCTGGACGGATTCCCGGATGGAGCTAATCTGGGCGTCGCTGACCGGGTAGGGGCCATTGTTGAGCAGGCCGTGGAGCCGGTCGATGCCGTCGTCGGCCTTAGCGGCCAAATCTTTCGACTGGGACCGGATGAAGAGAACGATGCCGGTGATAACACCGCCGAATGCGACCAGGATGGCCACAAATGACGCCAAGACGGCAACGGCGCGGGGCCAGCGGTGGCCAGTGAGCCAGTGAACAAGCGGGCTGATCGCGGATGCGAGGATCAGCGCGATCAGGACAGGAATGATGACCAGGGGTACACGTGTGATTGCCCAAACGATTACCCAGACCAAGGCGATAACTAGAAGAGCCTGGGCGGACCGGATACCGGCGCGACCGAGACCGTCAGCCCAGATGGGGCTCAAACCGGTGGCGTATTTCTTTGTGGTGGAAGCTGGCAGTTCCGGCATCAATCGGACTCCTTTGGGGGGCGCTCTCGGACTCCTACCCGCTACCGTTCCGCATTCAGGGAGTGAACTCCGCGGAAGCAGATGACCCCGCCCCTGGGTCCCGTCCCATAGCGTGGCTGGCATGGGTGAGGTTCCCATTGGACAGCGACCGGACAACGTCCTTTAGGTTGGCCCGCAGCTCTTCGGGATTCAGGCCGCCATTGTCCAGCAGTTCGTGTTCCATTCCATGCGCTTCGTCAAAGATCCCCCGCCCGGCATCTGTGAGGGAAACCAGTTGGCTCCGCCGGTCCTTGGTGTCCCGAACGCGGACAATGTGCCCGTGGGCTTCCAGCCGGGAGAGTGTTTTTCCCATGGTCTGCGCCTGCACCCGGACGATGCCGGCAAGACGCGCCTGTGTCATAGGGCCCTGGGATTCAAGGACGTCCAAGGCAATAATGCCCGCGTGGGTTACACCGATGGCAGCCAAACGCTCGTTCCACGCATGCTCCACGAGCCGCGCGGCGGTTGAGAGGAGACGGCCTGTAGGCCACTTGTCCATATCCGGCATAAGTTCCATTATACGCGCGGTAGCTTGCGCATTCCCGATGGGGACTGTAGAAGGGGCAAACGACGACGGCGGTGCCAGGGTTGGTAGCGCGGCTAAGCTGGAACAAACGGACCGAGAACACAGGAGCAATAATGGACCAACGGCTGAGCATCGGCGACCAAGCACCGGATTTCACCCTTCCGGATGCCGACGGGAAAAATGTTTCGCTGTCTGCGTTCCTAGGCCGCAATGTGGTGGTGTACTTCTACCCCGCTGCCTCCACGCCCGGCTGCACCACCGAGGCCTGCGATTTCCGGGATAACCTCAACTCTTTAAAGTCCGCCGGGTACGACGTGCTGGGGCTCTCCCCCGATGCCGGACCCGAGCTGGCCAAGTTTGCCCAGGACCAGAACCTTAACTTTCCGCTGCTTTCCGACGAGGACCACCAGGTCGCAGAGGCGTACGGAGCCTGGGGCGAAAAGAAGAACTACGGCAAAACCTACGAGGGCCTGATCCGGTCAACCATCGTCCTGGACGGCGAGGGCAAGGTTTCGCTGGCGCAGTACAACGTCAAGGCCACCGGCCACGTGGCCAAGCTCCGACGGGATCTCGGGCTGGACTAGGGATTCCACGGCCGGTCCCGGGCGGATCCTGCGCCGGGTACGATAGAGGCTGATATCCGCCGGAAGGCGGACATTGGTTGGCGCGAGTGGTGAAATTGGCAGACACGCAGGATTTAGGTTCCTGTACCTTCGGGTGTGCGGGTTCAAGTCCCGCCTCGCGCACGGGCCGTCCACCTGACTGCGCTAGGCTCGACAAAAAGCATGCTGAGGATCGGCAGGTGCCATGGCATCACAGGTCGACGAGCTCCGGGAGCTCGCCCGTACAACGTTCGGTTGGGACTCGCTGCGGGCCGGGCAGCTGGAAGCGGTCCAGGCCGCACTGCTGGGGCAGGATGTACTGGCGGTGATGCCTACCGGCCACGGTAAATCGGCCATCTACCAACTGGCTGCCCTCCAACTGGACGGGCCAGCGGTGGTTGTCTCTCCATTAATAGCGCTACAGGCGGACCAGCTTGAGGACCTCAATGCAGTCCTGGGCGACGGCCAGGCAGTGGCCGTCAACTCGGCGGAGTCCGACGGCGACCAGCAGGACGCCTGGGACGCATTGGCCGCGGGGAAGGCGAAATTCCTCTTCCTGGCTCCCGAACAGCTATCCAAAGATGCCGTGGTGGACCGGGTGCGCAGCCTGAACCCTGCGCTTTTTGTTGTCGACGAAGCACATTGCGTCTCATCGTGGGGGCACGACTTCCGGCCCGACTACCTGCGCCTTGGCTCGGTGCTCGAACGCCTCGGATCCCCGGTGGCCATCGCCCTGACGGCCACTGCCTCCAAGCCGGTGAGGGATGAAATCGTGGAGCAGCTCAGGCTGCGGGATCCACTGGTCATCGCCCAGGGCTTTGACCGGCCCAATCTTAGTCTGGCCGTGCAGCGGCACCACGAGGACGCCGCCAAGCGGGCCGCCGTCGTCGAGCAGGTCCGTTCGCTGCCCCAGCCGGGCCTGCTCTACGTTGCCAGCCGCCGGGATACGGAGGAGTACGCAGCAGAATTGCTGGGCGCCGGGCTGCGCGCCGAGTCCTACCATGCCGGCCGGAAGGCTTCGGACCGTGAGGAGGTGCACCGGCAATTCCTGGACGGCGGCCTGGACGTCGTGGTCGCCACCACCGCCTTCGGGATGGGGATCGACAAGCCGGACGTCCGCTACGTGGTCCACTCCGACGTTCCCGGATCGCTGGACAGCTATTACCAGGAGATCGGCCGGGCCGGGCGGGACGGAGAGCCGGCCGAGGCTACCTTGCATTACCGTTCGGAGGACCTCGGGCTGCGCCGCTTCTTCGGCACGCACAAGGCCCATCCGGAAGCGCTCTCCGCTGTCCTGGGGGCGCTGGCCCAGGCGGACGGGGATATCAAGCTCTCCGACCTGAAGAAACTGGTGGACATGCCAGCGCGCAAGGTCACCAGCACGGTGAATCTGCTGGAGACGGCGGGCGTGGTGTCCTCGCGCAAGAACCGGTTGCATCTGGACCGGCAGACCCCGCCGGAGGAGGGCGTGCGGGAGGCGGTCGAATCCGCCGAGTCCCGCGCTCGGATCGACCGCTCCCGGCTGGAAATGATGCGCGGTTTCGCTGAGACTGACGGCTGTCGGCGCCAGTACCTTCTGGGCTACTTCGGCGAGGAACTCGAGGAGGTGTGCGGCAACTGCGACAACTGTGCCGCCGGCACCGCGGTGGACCTGACGGACGACGACGACGACGGCTTTCCGCTACAGAGTGCCGTGGTGCACCAGGACTGGGGGCCAGGGGTAGTGATGAGCACCGAGGAGGACCGGATCACCGTGCTCTTTGAGCAGGAGGGGTACAAGACCCTGTCGCGGCAGGCCATCGACGACGGCGGCATCCTCCGCCGCGCCTGACCCGCCCGCCGGTAACCCACCAGCCGGTAACCCACCGACCCGTTGCCCACCGGCCGGTTGAGTGGACAGTTGGCGCCCAAGTTTTCGAAAATATGGGCGCCAACTGTCCACTCAACGTAGGGGTGGCGAGCGGATTGTGTGGGGCCGGTCACGCCGGAACCGGGAGTCGACTGGGGATTGCCTAACAATCCCGTAACCCGGGGGCATCTGCGCCTGTGGGCACAGATACCGCCTCTAGAATGGGAAGCTGTCGAAGTAGTCCCCGGCACCTGCGGGAAGTGCTGGCCGGAACTGTCCGTCGGGAAGCGGCCGGTACCAGTCAGTCGGTCGGTCAGTCGGGCCAGTCAGTCAGTCAGTCAGTCAGTCAGTCAGTCA
>DASYGM010000090.1:0-2392 GCA_035999715.1 Micrococcaceae bacterium
TGGGCGCCAAGTGCCACCTCAACGGGTGGGGTCAGCTGTCGCCGCCGGCCGTTCCGGTGGTGCCGGCGTTGACGTCGTACAGCTTGTACTTCACGATCGCCTGGCCCGGTGCCTGCCAGTCCACCTCGCCGCGGCGGGCCAGCATCTCCAGTGCGCGGATGACAACGGAGTGGCTGTCGATCTTGAAGAACCGGCGGGCAGCCGGACGGGTGTCGGAGAAACCGAAACCGTCCGCACCCAGGGAGGCAAACTCGTTCGGGACGAACTGCCGGATCTGGTCCGGCACGGCCTTCATGTAATCCGTCACCGCAACAATGGGACCGGTGGCGCCGGCCAGTTGTTGTGTTACGAAGGGGGTGCGGGCATTTGCGCCGGGGTTGAGGAACTGCTCTTCCTCGGCTGCCAGCCCGTCCCGGCGCAGTTCGGTCCAGGACGTGACAGACCAGACGTCGGCGGAGACGCCCCAGTCCTCGGCCAGGATCCGCTGGGCCTCCAGGGCCCACGGCACGGAGACACCGGAAGCCAGAAGCTGGGTCCGCGGTCCGTCGATTTTGGCCGGGGCCAGCAGGTAGATGCCCTTGAGGATCCCCTCCACGTCCAGGTCATCCGGCGCCGCCGGCTGCAGGATCGGCTCGTTGTACACCGTCAGGTAGTACATCAGGTTCCGGTCCGTGGAGTCGGGGCCGTACATCCGGTTCAGCCCGTCGCGGACGATGTGGCCGATCTCGTAGCCGTAGGCGGGGTCGTAGCTGACCACGGCTGGGTTGGTGGAGGCCAGCAGCGGGGAGTGTCCGTCCGCGTGCTGCAGGCCTTCGCCGGTGAGGGTGGTCCGTCCGGCGGTGGCACCGACCAGGAATCCGCGGGTCATCTGATCCGCCGCAGCCCAGAGAGCATCCCCGGTGCGCTGGAAACCGAACATGGAGTAGAACACATAGACCGGGATCAGTGGCTCGCCGTGCGTGGCGTAGGAGGTCCCGGCCGCGGTGAAGGCGGCCACGGAGCCGGCCTCGTTGATGCCGGCGTGCACAATCTGGCCGGAGACGGACTCCTTGTAGGCCAGCACCAGTTCACGGTCCACCGAGAGGTAGTTCTGCCCCTTCGGGTTGTAGATCTTCGCGGTGGGGAAGAACGAGTCCATGCCGAAGGTACGCGCCTCATCCGGAACGATCGGGACGATCCGCTGGCCGAACTCCTTGTCCCGCATCAGGTCCTTGAGCAGCCGGACAAAGGCCATCGTGGTCGCCGCGTACTGCTTGCCGGACCCGCGGTTCGCCACCTCGTACGCCTTGTCCCCGGGCAGCGTGATCGCGGTGTGCTCGGACCGTCGCTCCGGCAGGAACCCGCCGAGCTTGGCGCGACGCTCCATCAGGTATTTGATTTCCGGTGAATCCATCCCGGGATGGTAGTAGGGCGGATGATAAAGGTCCCGCTCCAGGTCCTCATCGCTGATGGGGATCCGCAGGTGGTCGCGGAAGGCCTTCAGGTCCGGCAGGGTCAGCTTCTTCATCTGGTGCGTGGCGTTGCGGGCCTCGAAGTGCGTGCCCAGCCCGTAACCCTTGACGGTGTGCGCCAGGATGACGGTGGGTTTGCCAGTGAATTCGGTGGCGGCCTTATAGGCGGCGTAGACCTTGCGGTAGTCGTGCCCGCCGCGCTTGAGGTTCCAGATCTGGTCATCGGTCAGGTCCGCGACCAATTCCTTGGTCTGCGGGGTCTGGCCGAAGAAGTGGTCCCGGACAAAGCCGCCGGATTCGCCCTTGTAGGTCTGGTAGTCCCCGTCCACGGTGGTGTTCATGACCTTCACCAGCGACCCGTCGGCGTCCTTGGCCAGCAGGTCATCCCACTCCCGGCCCCAGAGAACCTTGATGACGTTCCAGCCGGCACCGCGGAAGAAGGCCTCCAGCTCCTGGACGATCTTGCCGTTGCCGCGCACCGGTCCGTCCAGGCGCTGAAGGTTGCAGTTGATCACGAACGTCAGGTTGTCCAGCTTGTCATTCGCGGCGAGCTGGAGCAGGCCGCGGGACTCGGGCTCGTCCATTTCGCCGTCGCCCAGGAACGCCCAGACGTGCTGGTCCGCGGTGTCCTTGATGCCGCGGTTGTGCAGGTAGCGGTTGGACTGCGCCTGGTAGATCGCGTTCATCGGTCCGATGCCCATCGAAACCGTGGGGAATTCCCAGAATTCGGGCATCAGCCGGGGGTGCGGGTAGGAGGAGAGTCCGTGCGGGGCGCGGGACTTCTCCTGCCGGAAGCCGTCCAGGTCCTCCTCGGAAAGCCGGCCCTCCATGAAGGCGCGGGCGTACATGCCGGGGGAGGCGTGGCCCTGGAAGAAGATCTGGTCCCCGCCGCCGGGGTGGTCCTTGCCGCGGAAGAAGTGGTTGAAGCCGACCTCGTACAG